>JBGCDJ010000006.1:0-114013 GCA_045105275.1 Candidatus Midichloriaceae bacterium | reverse complement strand
GTTAAGGTAAAAGGAAAATGGAAATATCTATATCGAACAATCAATAAATATGGCAAAACAATAGATTTTATCTTGATGCATAAACGGAATACAGCTGCAGCTAAGAGATTTCTGAAGAAAGCGCTTAAAGCTAATAAATCTAATCCTTATAGAATTAATACCGGTAAGCATGCTCCATATCAATCAACAATTAACGAACTTAGAAAAGAAGGAATAATAGGTGACAAAACGAATCATTCTAGAGTTAAGTATTTGAATAATATTATTGAATCGATCATGGGAGAGTGAAACGACTACTACGACCTATGCTAGGATTTAAATCTTTCACCTCTGCCTATCGATGTATCAAAGGCGTTGAGACTATGACCATGTTTGCTAAAAATCAATCTTTCTGGATAACCAATAACTTAAAAAATCAAATTACTTTCATTAATAAATTTTTCAATCTTCACTCACTAGATTTTGCTATCTAAAATACTTCCAATCCTAAACCTATTTTTAACCTCTCCAGCTGTTTGCAACAAAGCCATAAATTCTACAAACCTTTCAAATCATAGAGTATCTTTCGTGAAATTGGCAAAGCTGTCTTTGATCCCCATCCACCATTTTCTATTACAGTTGAAATGGCAAATCTAGGAGAATCATAAGGTGCGTAGCCAACAAATAGACTATGATCTTTGTAAAGATCGTTCTCTGTATTGTGCTTAGTTGATATTACTTGAGAAGTTCCTGTTTTGCCAGCCATCTTAAATTCTTCATCAACACCCCCCTCATTATAATTAATAACATTAGATTTATATAATACCCTAAGCATTGACTTTCTTAGCATATCTAAGTGCCGTTGATTAATCTTTAATTCATTATTTTCGGTATAATTTTCATCATTAATTACCGAGGGAGTAAAATTTTTGCCAGTTGCAATTTTAGCAACCATTTGAAGTAATTGAATAGGAGTTGTTTCAAGATAACCCTGCCCTATAGAAGAGTTAATAGTATCTCCCAAATACCAACTTTGTTTATACTTTGACCCTTTCCAGTTAATATTAGGGACCACACCATCAATTTCATAAGGAAGATCAATGTTGGTTTTTTGTCCTAATCCTAGTAAATTTGCTATTTGGCTTATGTTGTTTATGCCTACTTTTAGGGATTGATGAAAAAAATACACATTGCAGGATTTTGCAAAAGCTGTATCTAGATCAACATTACCATGACCATATTTATTCCAACATTTATAAACTCTATTACCTAATTTATAATAACCTGGACAAAATACCTTTTCTTTATGATCTATTCCACTTTTTAAAATTGATAAAAACATAACTATTTTAAAAACTGATCCAGGGTGATACTGTGTGGAGATGCATTTATTAATTAGAGGATGATGTTTGTTTTGCAATATCTCATTCCACTCTGCATTGGACAGCCCATGAATAAAAATATTTGGATCCACTGTTGGGCTTGAAACCATCCCTATTATTTTTTGCTTCACCAAATCAGATACTAAAATTGCTCCATTATAACTCTCAATGTGATTCCAAATGATCTTTTGAACATCTTTATTGATTGATAAATTAATATTTTTTCCAACAATTGGTGGAATAATATCTACTTTTTTTGTAAAATTACCCCTGGCATCTACCTCAAATTTTTTTACGCCTGGTTTACCTTGAAGTACATCATTAAACTGCTTTTCTATTCCATCTTTGCCCGTTAAGAATTGATAATTTTTTGGTAAATTATCTGCATTTATATCTTTCATACTTACACTACCAATATATCCTATAATATGAAATGCACCACCTTCTAATTGGTATCTTCTACTATATTCTTCTATTATTTCAATTTCCTCTAAATCTGGATCTGAATCTAGTAAAATTGCATTTTGCAAAGAAATGTTTTCAATTAATTTTATTGACTGACTTATTGAAATATTTTTAGATTTTTCTAAAATTCTTGATAGTGAAATTTTTTGATCAATAATTACGTTGTTAATTTTCTCTACAATATTTTTTAGGTTTTTCTTAAATTTTTTTTTGATTATTACAGAATAGATTTTTGTATTATTAGCTAATATTTTGCCATTAACATCCAATATATCTCCTCTTAATGGTGAGATTAAAGAAACTCGCAACCTATTTCTATTAGATAGTGTTTCATAGGTATTGGATTTTAAAATTTGCAAATAATAAAATCTTCCTAACAAACAGCTTATCAACGCCCCTTTTGTCAAACCGACAACTAATGCTCTTCTTGTAAAAATTTTATATTTATTTCTTTCATCACGCATTTATTTTTTGGCAAGCACAAATTTGTTGATTAAATAGTAAATTAAAGGAAAAAATGCTATTGTAACAAAAGTTTTTTTTAATATTATATCGAGCGGAAGCATATCATAATTCTTAAAAAAATTCATAATAACATACTTACATGGCAATAAAATGATGTTTAATATGGTAAAACTAAGCCAATCAAATAACATGTTGTTTGAATATTTTTTCTTTAAGGTGTCTATATAGATAACATATATAAAATTTTGTACAATGCTTGCTCCCAAATAATGCAATTTCAGCAAATCATCAAGCAATGATAACAAAAAAATATTAATGTGACCAAGCACATCTTTTCTTAATAAATAAATTATATATATCAATAGTGATAAAATTTCTGGTGTATATTGGTGTTTAATATTAACTTGAAATGGTATGTATTTGGTTAAAATAACTACGATAAGAAAAATATTAATTTTAAAATTAGCAACTAGTTTCATATAAATGCTTGAAATTTAAACTTGTTAAAGAAACATCAGGATATATATATATGTATAAATATACAAAAATAAAATTATCATGAAAGCAAAAGTTACTGAAGAATTAGGTTTGTATCCAGTATTGCCATTAAGAGATGTGGTAATGTTCCCAAAAATGATCATTCCATTATTTGTTGGTAGAGAAAAATCTATAAAAGCTTTACAAAATATAGATAAAAACAATAAAATTTTCTTAGTTTCTCAAAAAGATGGCTCAAATGATAACCCAAAATCTAGCGACCTTTATAAGATTGGAGTGGTAGCCAAAGTCCTACAAGTTATAAAATTACAAGACTCATCTGTAAAAATTTTAGTAGAAGGTTTAGAAAAAGCAAAAGTTATAAAATTCATTAGTAGAAATGGTTATATTAAAGCTGATATTAAGCAAATGTTTGATACATGTTCAAATGATCAGGAAAGTTTAGTTTTACGAAACGCTGTTACAGATTTATTCGAGGAATATTCAAATCTTAGCAAAAAATCAACTCAAGAATCACTTCTTAATATTATTCAAATGAAAGACATAATTGGATTTTGTAATGCGTTGTGTTCTCAAGTGCATTTAGCATTAGAAAAAAAGCAATATATCTTGGAAATAGATGATGTTAATAAAAAATTAGAAAAACTAATGATTTACATCAATTCAGAAACTGAATTGTTAAAGGCTGAAACTAAAATAAAAAGCAGAGTTAAAACCCAAATTGAAAAAAATCAAAAAGATTATTATTTGCAAGAACAATTAAAGGCAATTCATAAAGAGTTGGGAGAAGAAGATATTAAGGAAGAGTTTGCTGAATTAAGCAATAAAATCAGTAAACTTAAGCTTAGCAAAGAAGCAAAAGAAAAGGCTAATTCTGAGTTAAAAAAACTCAAAATGATGAATCCAATGTCTTCTGAAGCAACAGTTATAAGAAATTACCTTGATTGGATTATTTCATTACCATGGAACAAATTAACATTAAATAATAAAGATCTCAGTAAAGCGCAGGGTGCATTGGATGAAGAACATTACGCATTAAATAAAGTTAAAGAAAGAATTATTGAGTACCTCGCTGTAAATATAAAATCTAAAAAATTAGGTGGCAGTATTATTTGTCTAGTTGGTCCTCCAGGAGTGGGTAAAACCTCTTTAGCAAGATCAATTGCAAAGGCAACTGGAAGAAATTTTGCAAAAATAACATTGGGTGGTCTCAGAGATGAGGCGGAAATCAAAGGTCATAGACGAACTTATGTTGGTGCAATGCCTGGTAAAATAATTCAAGCATTAAAAAAAGCAAAAAGCTCTAACCCTCTGATATTATTAGATGAAATTGATAAGCTAGGTAACGATTATAGGGGAGATCCAAGTTCTGCATTACTTGAAGTTCTTGATGCTTCTCAAAATAAAAATTTTAACGATAACTATCTAGAAGTTGATTTTGATTTATCAAAAGTTATGTTTGTTGCTACAGCTAATAGCCTAAATATACCTAGCCCGTTATTAGATAGAGTGGAGATCATTAGATTATCTGGATATACAGAAAAAGATAAATTAGAAATAGCATTGAAACATTTAGTCCCTAAGATTAGAGATTCTCATTCCGTAAACGAAAATGAGTTAACAATAGATAATTCAGTAATTATGGACATAATTAGATACTATACTAGAGAATCGGGAGTGAGAAATTTAAATAGAGAAATCGAAAAAATATTTAGAAAATCCGTCAAAAGAATCCTGATGACTAGTGAAAAAAAACTATCCATAACAAGTAATAAACTTAGTGAATACTTAGGACCACATAAATTCAATTATGGCGAAATAGAAAAAAAGAATCGAATTGGAATTACCAATGGATTAGCTTATACGGAAGCAGGAGGTGATTTACTTGCAATAGAAGCTGTTAAATACAAAGGTAAAGGTAACATTAAAATTACTGGTAAGTTAGGAGATGTAATGAAGGAATCTGTTCAAGCAGCTCATAGTTATATTCATTCAAGAGCAAAAAATTACGGAATTAAAGAAGATTTATTTCAAAAATTCGACGTCCATGTTCATGTCCCTGAAGGGGCAACTCCAAAAGATGGACCTTCAGCTGGCATAACAATCTCTACTTCTATTGTTTCCATATTTACTGAAATACCAGTAAAAAAAGATATTGCAATGACAGGTGAAATTACTTTAAGTGGCAGCGTTTTACCTATTGGTGGATTAAAGGAAAAACTATTAGCAGCCCTAAGAGCTGGTGTAAAAACGGTTATCATACCTAAGGAAAATTACAAAGATATGCAAGAGATGCCAAAAGAAGTAAGTGAGAATATGAACACTATCTTTGTTGAATCTTTTGATGAGGTGATTGAACATGCACTAGAGAAGAAAATACAAATTATTCCTAATAAAATCTGCGAAAATTTGATAGAGGGCAAACATAACCAAATGCTTCAAAAACACTAATAATATATACTATTTTAAAAATATAATGATAGATGCAATTATAAAATCTGTGCTTGAAAAATTAGATGAGCTTAAGGCAGAGAATGTCAAGATTATCAATCTTGAAAAGAGAAATTTGTTATTTAGCAAAGCGATACTAGCAACAGGTAGTTCCTCAAGACATGTATTGAGCTTATCAGATAATATAAGCGACTTACTAAAGCAAGAATATAAAATCTATACTAGAAGTGAAGGTCATGCTTCTGGTGAATGGATTTTAATCGATGCAGAAAAATTTATAATAAATATTTTTCAAACAGAAGCTCGAGAAAAGTATAGTTTGGAAGAAGTCTGGAAAAGATAGCATCTAACATTATAATGTTATATTACATTACTATTTTTCTAAGACAAGTTCAGCAGATTATCAACTTTGATGCCGTCTTAAAAGCAGCCTAACCAAATTTAATTTTATATATTCAGAAGTAAAAATAGAAAGCTAGATATAAATCTAGCTTCTATAAATTATTTCCACGTTATCTATAAAAGTATGTGCTCTGATTCACTGAAATAAGCATCAGCACTATCAACGTAGTTATCATTAACAAATTCATTTTTATCTGAATATGGATCATCACCTTCTATCTCACTTAAATTAGACTTTAAATTATACGAAGCCGATGCAATTGTAAAAACAGCTTTCAGTTCATCAATATAGTATTCTTTGAATAACTCATCTCTACCACTTACAAATGTACTTTTAGTTGCAAATTTCATGCTAGATAATTTAAACCCTTCATAACCTATTGTTAAAATACCTGCCATAATTTTTACTGGTGTTTTGAGATTATTCACTAACGAGTATACTCCATTTTTAAAATAATCGAAATATCCAATTTCATTAACTTTATAATCATCTGAAATTGAGCTATTTTAAGTTAAAATATTCGCAACTTTATGTATTAAATCTTGATTATCATCAATGTATTTTTGTGTAATATTTTGAAGATACGCAATATTTTCTTCAGAATTATCGTCTAATGCAGTCAATGTTTCTGGAATTCTTGGATCGAATCTGTAATAGTTTTCACCAAATAGTTCTTGGGATAATTTTTGATTGTTTAATGATGAAGATTTAAGCGCTATATCAAGTATATTAGTTTTAGTAAAAAGCCAATCTAGGATTCCAAAATGTTTATAACTACTCTGGTTAGTGTTTATTAATTTTCCTGTACCCAGTGAAATTACAATTAAATTATCTAAGTTAGCTGAATCCTTAATTATACTATTTTTTCTTAAATCTACATAGCCTGATATTGTAGAGGTATTACTAATAACAGCTCCATCAATATAAAAATCATCATTTATTTGTTTTGGATCAAAATAGTATGGGGCTGACATACCTGCACCTAAAATATCTTTTAGCCAAGCATCTTCATTTGAATTTTTTAGTGATTTTAAGGTTGACCATACTTTAGGGCTATAATCATTTAAATTAAAAGCCGTGACAGAAATAGGGAATTTGGTTTCAGATAACTTAGTATTTTTAAAAACATCTTCCAGTTGATAATCAAATTCACTTCTATCGTATTTAGAATCAAATATTCCCAGGCTTTTTTCCTTAAAGGCAGTTCTTGTAACTTTACCCATCAGGTGTAATATATCCTGAGTATCATACTGAGGATTACCTTCATCATCTTTTAAAGCTAAAGCAGCTCCAATTAATGCTCCAGCTGAAGTTCCAGCAAAATAATCTATATTTTCTGATATAGGTTTTCCTACTAATTTTTCAATTTCTTTTAAAATTATTACGGGGATAATACCTCTTACGCCCCCCCATCTATTGAGAGTAATATATTTTTTTTATTAGCCATGGTCACTTCCACAAAATAGTTTTATATACTTGATGGTAACTTTTGCACAACCATAAGTAAAGTTAATTTTATTATATATCTTTTAGAAATTAGTCAAAAATATCATTATTTTTTAGATTTAATATACTAAACTCCTACTATATGAGTTAAAAAATAGAAAATCAGATAATCATAGAAAGACAGCACTTGATATCATTTTATTACTAAATTATGATTACCTAAATAAGGCATGGTTTCTGTTTTGTTGAAGAATTAGTGTAACATCCTGTCTCTCTGCATCTACTATGTCTATAATTCATATAACGATTACGGTTACATTCAATGCTTAAATTTATTACATTAAGTTTTTTATCTCTTTCTTTGCATTATCTGGGTGCAATAAAAAAATAAATGAAGTTACCTTGAGCTCTACAGATAAAAATCAAATATTTAATTCAAATATGGTAGAAAAGAAATTAATAGAACATCTAAAACTAAAAGATACGCCTGTGAAATCTAAAAAGATACCGCAATCCATTACTGATCACCCACTATCAGAAAGAGATGGATATTTAAATATGTACGCTGAAGATATGAAATATGATAGAAAAAAAATATTTAGAAGGAGTAATAAAAAACCTGGTGGTTTGATCAATTTCTAAAAATAAGATCATTAGATAGTGATCCTGGAAAACTGTTAACTCAAGAATTATTTTGAGAAAAATTACTGGGTTGTAATAATTTTCATAAATCTAGATAATACTTTTTATAAATAATGCTTGGTGAAAATTTTACAAAGCTAAAAAACAGAGAATCAGATCTAGTATAATCTGCACCATAACTAAAGTGACTTAGTTGCAAAGCTATATTTTAGGTGATACATAAAGTATAGGTGCTCTAATAAAGCTTATACCTCACATACAAATTAAAAATTTGCTCTTCTTAAAGAGATGCTCCTTTAGAAGGATATTGTAGCTATGCAGCTTTTTAGAAGATTTAATTCATCCCTTATATTATGCGACAGAGTATGTTTATACATTTAAGAAAATGGTGGGTCTGGGTGGACTTGAACCACCGACCTCACGCTTATCAGGCGTGCGCTCTAACCAACTGAGCTACAAACCCATTAACAAAATTATTTTATTAAATTACGGAGATATATGTACGATTTTTCTTTCCAGAAGAAAAGCTTACTCTCCCAGAAGTTATAGCAAAAATTGTATAATCTTTACCGATCCCCACATTATCACCAGGATAAAATTTAGTTCCACGCTGACGAACTATTATATTACCAGGAATAACAACTTCACCACCAAATTTTTTAAAACCCAATCTTTTACTGTGGGAATCTCTCCCATTTTTGGAACTACCACCAGCTTTTTTGGTTGCCATACTACTTATCCTCTATTTTAGTTATCCTTAAAACAGTCATATTTTGTCTATGACCCTTTTTTCTTCTATAATTTTGGCGTCTTTTTTTCTTAAACACGATAATCTTCTTATCCTTCATTTGTTCTAAAACTTCAGCCTTTACCTCTGCTGATTTAAGAAAGGGCTCTCCCAGTTTTATTCCATCACCTTTACTATTGTTATATAATGCAAGAACCTTAGTAAAACTTATTTCCTTTCCAAGCTCGCCATCTAGTTTATCTATCTTGATGACATCTCCTGCCTTAACGTGATACTGTTTACCACCTGTTTCAATTACAGCTAACATTTGCTTATTCTGTCTTCAGTTAAAGTCATATTTCTAATCTCATATGTTAAAAAAGTCAATTAAAATAACAATTTATCCATCATAATATAGGGTAGCAATTTACTGCTATACATTATTATTTGAAAAATATTGCGCTAAGTAATTATAAAAATATTTTTGATTTACATTACTAGAGTCGTCTATCCTTCTGTTAATAAATTCTTTTTCTAATTTTTTTGCACTCGTAATATCCATAGCATACTCACTATTAATCTCACATATATTAGTATTATTATCAAAGCGTAAAAATGACTCAGATATAATAAAAATAGGGATAAAATTTGGCTTTTTATTTATTGATATAACCCCTGCTTTTAATAAGCTGATGTAATTTTCATGATTTGGTAATAACTCGAAAACTCCAAATTCACCAGGTAAGGATATACTATCATGATAAGAATCCTCAATGCCTCCCTCTGGTGTTATTATTTTTAGATTAATTTTAACTTTAGACATATTTTATAGTTTACTCTAAGTTCTTTGCTTTTTCTAAAGCTTCTTCAATGCTGCCAACCATATAAAATGCTATCTCTGGAATATCATCATATTTACCCTCAACTATATCTTTAAATCCTTTAATAGTGTCCTGCAAAGCAACAAATTTTCCTGGAGAACCAGTAAAAACCTCTGCCACATGAAATGGTTGAGATAGAAATTTTTGAATTTTTCTAGCTCTCGAAACAATTAATCTGTCACTTTCAGAAAGCTCATCCATCCCTAAAATCGCTATTATATCTTGCAGCGATTTATATGTTTGTAGTGTCTTTTGAACCGCTCTAGCAACCTTATAATGTTCTTCACCTACTATATCCTTAGACAATGCTTGGGATGTACTATCTAACGGATCAATTGCAGGATATATTCCTTGTTCTGCAATTTGTCTATTTAAAACAGTAGTTGCATCAAGATGGGAAAATGATGTTGCTGGAGCTGGATCAGTTAAATCATCAGCTGGAACATATATTGCTTGAACAGAAGTGATTGAACCAGTTTTTGTTGAAGTAATTCTCTCTTGAAGATCTGCCATTTCTGTCGCAAGAGTTGGTTGATAACCAACTGCAGATGGTATTCTTCCAAGTAATGCAGAAATTTCAGCACCAGCTTGAGTAAACCTAAAAATATTGTCCACAAAAAACAATACATCTTGCTGCTCTTGATCTCTAAAGTACTCAGCAATTGAAAGACCCGTTAATCCTACTCTTAACCTTGCACCGGGTGGCTCATTCATCTGCCCATAAACTAAACTTACTTTTGAATTGGCAATATTTTCTTCATCAATAACTTTAGAATCAATCATTTCATGATATAGATCATTGCCTTCTCTTGTTCTTTCACCAACTCCTGCAAAAACTGAATAGCCACCATGTGCCTTTGCAATATTATTAATTAACTCCATTATCAATACTGTTTTCCCAACACCTGCACCACCAAATAAACCAATCTTACCACCTTTAATATATGGAGCTAACAAATCTACAACTTTTATCCCTGTTATTAAAATTTCTGTCTCAGTTGATAAAGATTCAAGTGCTGGAGATTTTTTATGAATAGATGCATAATTTTCGCTTTCTATTTTTCCTTTTTGATCAATTGGATTGCCGACAACATCCATAATTCTTCCAAGCGTTCCTTTCCCAACAGGTACTGTTATTGATTTACCAGTGTCGACGACTTCATCTCCTCTCTTTAGTCCATCAGTTAAATCCATTGCTATTGCTCTGATCACACTATCTCCTATATGCTGCACTACCTCAAAAACAACTTCTCTGCTTTTATCTTTATATTTTAGGGCATTGAGAATATTTGGCATTTCACCTTCAAATTTAATATCTACTACTGCACCAAAAATTTGTGATATTTTTCCTTTATTCATATATATGTTCCATCCAAATTATTTATATTCAATTAGTTGCCTCTGCTCCAGAAATAATTTCAATTAATTCTTTCGTGATAATAGCTTGTCTACTCCTGTTATAGAGCAAATTCAACTCTTTAAGCATTTTGTCAGAATTTTTCGTTGCACTATCCATTGCTAGCATCCTTGCTGAATGTTCGCAAGTCAAATTATTAGAACATACATGCAAGACTGTGGCATTAATATAATTTTGAATCAATTTTTCCAAAATTATTTCCAAATTATTATCAAATTCAAAAATCTCTTTATCTGATTTTGCAAAACAGCTAAGATTTTCTATTTCATCGATTTGCAGGGGCAATAACTTAATGTCTTCAACTTGTTGATTTAAAACAGATTTAAATTTTGTATATACTATTCTGCATTCACTAAATTCTCCGTTAAAAAAAACATCCTTAATCTCGCTACTAAGTAAAGTTGATGCATTATAGGAAACTTTTTTATTATTTTTCCTAAAAAACGGTACATGTTTTTCAATATTTTCTTTATGATGAACTTGCATGTATTGAGAAATCTTGTTTCCAACACAGAAAATTTTAGCATTATAATTCGCCTGTAATTTTGAAGTAATATAGCTAGTTATTTTTGAATTAAATGAACCACATAACCCTTTATCTGAACCAAAAACAACAAATAATACATTTGATTCTTTTTTATTCTTAAATAAAGAAATGAATCGCCTAAAAAGCTCTGGATTTTTATTATTTACGTCAATTAAAAGTCTTTGAAATCCTTTTAAATAAGCATCTGAACTATTTATACTACTTTGTACACTTCTCAAGCCAGATGCGGAAACTATCTTCATTGCCTGAGTAATTTTTTTAGTAGAATTTATTCCTTTTATCCTAGTTTTTAAATGTTTTAGTGATGGCATATTTTAGGAGTATAATTTTACAAATTGATTTAAATATTCTGTAAGCTCATTATGCATTTCTTCAGAAAGTTTTTTTTCTTTTCTAATTTTTTTCATCAGATCTTTTTTGTCTTTTTTAATTTGGAAAAGCAATTTATTTTCAAAATCACCAATACTTTGCAAATCTACCTCTTTTAAAAACCCCTTAACTGCTGCAAATATTGAAATCACTTGCTCCTCTATTTGCAAAGGGGCATATAGAGGTTGTTTTAATAATTCAGTGAGCTTATCGCCTCTTTCAAGCAAATTTCTTGTTGATGAATCCAAATCAGATGCAAATTGAGAAAAAGCTTGCATTTCTCTGTATTGAGCTAGATCAAGTTTCATAGTTCCTGCAACTTTTTTCATTGCATTAATCTGAGCTGCCGATCCAACTCTACTAACAGATAATCCTACGTTAATAGCTGGCTTTATCCCTTTATAAAATAATTCTGTTTCTAAAAAAATTTGTCCATCTGTAATTGATATTGCATTTGTAGGTATATATGCAGAAACATCTCCTGCTTGAGTCTCTATAATCGGCAATGCCGTTAAAGAACCAGCCCCCATCTCATCAGAAAGTTTTGCAGCTCTTTCTAAAAGCCTCGAATGAACATAAAAAATATCACCAGGATACGCCTCTCTCCCAGGAGGTCTTCTCAATAAAAGTGACATCTGACGGTAACAAACAGCATGTTTACTTAAATCATCGTAAATAACAAGTGCATGCATCCCATTATCTCTAAAAAATTCTCCCATTGTGCATCCCACATATGGCGCATAAAATTGCAGTGGTGCTGGGTCGGATGCTGAGGCTACCACAACAATTGTATATTCTAATGCACCAGCTTCCTCTAATTTTTTTACAATTTTAGCAATCGAAGAATTTTTTTGACCAATCGCTACGTATATACAATATAACTTTTCACTTTCGTTATTTGATTTATTTATTTCTTTTTGGTTCAATATAGTATCAATTGCTATAGCAGTTTTTCCAATTTGTCTATCTCCAATGATCAATTCACGCTGCCCTCTGCCTATCGGTATTAAACTATCAATGGCTTTTATTCCTGTTTGGACAGGCTCATGAACCGATTTTCTATCAATAATTCCTGGAGCCTTTACATCAGCTTTTTTATAAACAACATCCTTAAGCTCACCTTTATTATCAAGTGGGTTTCCAAATATATCAACAACTCTACCCAATAAATTTTTCCCAATTGGAACTTTAAAAAATTGCTTTTCTCGCTTTATAACTTCACCTTCCTTAATATTTTTATCGTCACCTAATATAACAATTCCAACATTATCTTCTTCTATATTAAAAACAATACCTTGCGCACCATTTTCAAATTGCACTATTTCGCTAAATTCAACATTATCAAGTCCGTATGCAATTGCAATACCATCAAAAACTTTTACAACTTGTCCTACTTCTTCAAATTCAATTTTCTGATCTAAATTGGCAATCTCGTTTTTTAATACATCAACTATTTCTGAAGCTCTCATATAACACCTAATTCATTAATTTTAAATTTTCATCTTTCATTAAAAACTCTATTTTTTTAATTCTTGATAGAAGTGATAAATCTAACATTAGAGATTCTTTTTTAATAATCATCCCACCTAAAATGCAACTATTATGACTTGTATTAAACTTAATATTCATATCATTAAAATATTTCATCAACGCATTTTTAACTTCATTAAAAGAATTATCATCTAATTGCTTTGCTAAAATCAATTCTAAGACTTTAATATTATTTTTTTTATTAATTATTTTTTCTAGCGAAGCTATGACTTTTTTCAATAGATATAGCCTTTGTTTATCTATCAATACCTTTATAAATCTTCTCAATAAACCAGAAATGTTGACTTTACTAAGTAGAGTATTGCAAAAAATCATCTTTGTTTTTTTAGGTGCAAACTTGTTTAATAATAATTTCTCAACTGATTTCCTAATTTTAATTTGATCAAAAAACTGATTAATTTCACTAAAAATTTCATCAACTTGATCTAATCGCTCCATATTTATAAACAATGCCAAAGCATATTTTTCTACAATTATGTTTTCAGAAGTCATCAATAAAGCACCCTATGAGAGTAATTAAATTAAAAAGAACCATATGTTACAGAATATTTTTATACATATATAGAAATATTGTAAATATAAATTTACATTTATCTCAATTTTTATAGCTTTAAATTATCATTATTGAATACTTACCACAGCTTGATTTTAAATGTGGTTGAGCAATACCTTCCTTATGTTTTATTTCCTTACAATTACATGCATTTTTTAAATCCAATAACGCCAACAGCCCTATTTCCTCTCCACTAAAATGAATCTCATCAATTTCTGCTCTTAGTGAAAGTTCATTAATTGATTTATATTTTCTCACTAACTCTAATATGTTTAAAACATGTGCCCCCATATTTAGGCTCTTACTTGAATAATAAAAATTCTCCAATTTTGGCCACATATTGATTTTATTCACCATTTCATTATTTTTTTCATATAAAATAGAATTTAACTCTTCAGTAACATGCGGCATATATGGTGCAAAAAGTTTTAGTAGTGTATTAAAAACATAATTTAATGTCAAAGCTGCACTTTTCTTCTCTTTTGGATGTTTGTTTTCTTCATCATATACTCTCGTTTTTACTAATTCTAAATAATTATCACAAAAATCTTTCCAGAAAAAATTCTCAATAAAAACTCTTGCATCACAATATTCATAATTTTTAAAAGAGTTTGTAGAATTTTCAATCACTTTGTGTAAATTGGAAATAATCCATAGATCTAGATCACAAAAAATATCTCCATTACTAATATCATCTTTTAGAAAATCAATACTCTTATCTAGCTCATGAATGTGAGAATCAACAAATTTTCCTGCATTCCAAAGCTTAGTAATTAATTTTTTACCAATTTTAAATATTTGATCACTATAAATTATATCCATTCCGAGTTTTGAGCTTGATGCCCAGTACCTTATAACATCAGCACCTTGATCTTTTATTAATTTTTCTGGTGTAACGACATTGCCCTTTGATTTGCTCATTTTAGACTTGTCAGAAGCTAAGCACCAACCACTAATCATAAGATTTTTCCATGGAATAGAATCTTGATGAAAAAACGACTTAACTAAAGTTCCAAATGCCCATGTTCTAATGATCTCATGAGCTTGAGGTCTTAAATCATATGGAAATAATTTATTATGCCTTTCTTTATCCAGCATAAAATCATCACTAATTCCCTGACTTGATAATTGAGGGGTTATAGCACTCGTTGCCCATGTATCCATAATATCCGTTTCTGGATCTACCTCCTGACGAGTATAGCCATCAGGCAAATCAACATATGGATCTACAGGAAGTTTATCAACATTTGCAACAAGTATTTTCCCTTCTTCCCCTTTTCTTTTTGAATACCAAACAGGGAAAGGAACGCCAAAATATCTTTGCCTAGAAATACACCAATCTTGATTCAAACCATCTATCCAACTACTAAGCCTATCTTTCATAAACTTTGGATGCCAGTTACACTCATCATTTTTCTTATGTAAATCTCCCTTATAAGGTAACACTTCTATATACCATTGATAGGTCGGAATAATCTCAAGAATTCCCCCTGATCTTTCAGCACACTTAACATTTTGAACTACTTCAGTTTGATTGAGCAAAAGTTGCTCAAATTTTAATTTTTCTATTACTAATTCTCTAGCTTCTTTAATTTTTAATCCATCAAGAAAGCCAGCATTTTTCATTTTTCCATATAAATCTATAGATTCTACAGTATTAAGCTTGTGTTTTCTCCACCATTCAATATCTTGAATATCTCCAAAAGTACAACACATCACTAAACCAGTACCCTTTTCTTGATCAACATCTTCATCTGGTAAAATAGGTACTTGGCTGTTAAAAAATGGTATTATAGCTTCGGTATTTTTTAAGTGCTGATATCTATCATCATTTGGATGATAAAAAATAGCTACACAAGCCGGTAACATCTCTGGTCTTGTTGTTGCAATTACAATTTCTTCACCGCTTACAGTTTTAAATTTTATGTCATTTAGTATCCCAGCTTGCTCTTTATCAACATTTTCAGCTTGAGCAATTGCAGTTTGATCTTTAACATCCCAAAAACTTGGGCCAAATTTTCTTATAATTTTATGCTTATTATATAAATCAATGAACGACATTTGAGATAACTTCCTAGATTTAGAACTTATCGTTTGATATTCTTGCTCCCAATCAAAACTTAGACCTAGCGACTTATAAGTATTTCTAAATTTTTCCTCTGTTTCTAAAACCACCTCTTCGCATACTTTAATAAATTCTTGTCTACTTAAATCTTTAGCTCTAATTTTTTTTACTTTTTCAACAAGTCTCTCCGTCGGAAGACCATTATCATCAAAACCTATGGGATAAAAGACTGACTTCCCAATCATTCTTTGGAATCTTGCTATAAAATCTGCTTGGGTATAACTAAATACATGCCCCATATGCAATTCGCCAGAAACAGTTGGAGGAGGGGTGTCTATTGAAAAAATTTCTTCTCTAGATTTAGTACTATCCCATTTATAAACATCATGTTCATTCCAAATTTTTTGCCACTTAGCTTCAATTTTAGAAATGTTTAATTTATCTTTAAAACTCATTTCAACTATAAAAAATATTTTTTAGAATTAACAAAATCAACAAGTAAAAGTTTTGGCAAATTGATTTGTAGTTATACTAACCTATTCCATAACTTTTGACTAGACTTCCGCTTAACATATACCAACCATCAATCATTACAAAGAAAATTAATTTAAATGGCAAAGATATTATAACAGGTGGAAGCATCATCATGCCCATTCCCATCAAAACTGACGCAACTACTAAATCTATAATTAAGAATGGCAAATAAATTAAAAACCCTATTTCAAAAGCCTTTTTTAACTCACTTAGCATAAATGCAGGTATCATAACTCTTAAAGGAGTCTCATCTTTTTCTAAATTTTGAGTTTCTTTTGCAATATCTTTAAATAAATTTAAATCCTTTTCTCTTGTATTTTCTTTCATAAATTTTTGAAAAGGAACCGTTATATTTACCCAGGCTTTCTCTTCATTTATTTGATTATTCATAAGTGGAAACAACCCATCATCATATGCCTTATTGAATGTTGGAGACATTATGAAAAAAGTTAAAAATAGCGATAAACTAATGATAACAATATTTGGAGGGGTTTGCTGTAGTCCCAATGCATGACGAAGTATGGAAAAAACAATGGTAATTTTTGTAAATGAAGTAACCATAATTAAAATTGATGGAGCAACGCTTAATATTGTAATCAAACCAATAAGTTGAATTACCTTACTACTGAAGAATGTTTGATCATCTTCTCCTCCAAAATCAATATTTATGCCTTGAGCAAAAGCAGAATTACATTTTAAAGCAATAATAATCGCTATAAAAATAGTAAAATTGATTAATTTTTTATTCTTCAATAATGACATCTAGCAAAATATCCTGTTGACCTAGCAAAATTAAATACTTCTTTTTCTTAAATTTACACGTCACTAATCTTCTTTTATGATCTATATTTAGTGATTCTTCAAGCTTTAAATTATTATCTACTGTAAAATAATTTCCTAATATATTTTTATTTTTAAAAAATTTCATTAAAGCCACAACTACTCCAATAAGACTTATAAGTAATATTAATATAAAAAAGGCTTTTAAATATAAGGAGGTTTCCATAAAAATTTTACTTATTTAAAAATAATTTAACATATTCATCTTCACTTTCCATAGTATTTTTGAGATTATCTACCCAAAAAACCTCACCTTCTTTTAACAATGCCACCTTATCCGCTATTTTCTCCATAACCTTCACATCATGCGTTATAGTTATTGTTGTTGATTTTAGCTTCTTACTAATATTTTTAATTAAATTTGTAATAGTAGCTGACATAACGGGATCAAGACCAGAGGTTGGCTCATCAAGAAACATTATTTCTGGATTTGTTGCTATAGCTCTTGCTATGGCAACCCTTTTTTGCATCCCTCCAGATAAATTAGATGGATATAATTCTAAAATCTCTTCCTTCAGCCCAACTAAATTTAGCATTTCTATTGCATGTTCCTTAGCTTTTTCAGCATTTAAAATACCAGAATTAAGCAAGCTAAAACAAATATTATGCCAGATAGGCAAGCTGTCAAATAGCGCATTACCTTGAAAAAGCATACTGAATTTTTTTAAAAATTTCTTTCTTTGAATAATATGGGTATGAGTCACATACTCATTATCTATTATTATTTCACTACCTTCATCAGGATTTAACAAACCAGCAATGCACTTGAGAAGAACAGATTTACCACTGCCTGAACCACCAATAATAACAAATGATTCACTTTTTACTACATTAAAGCTTATGTTTTTCAATACTTGCTTTGTAGCGAAACTTTTATTGAGATTATTAATTGAGATTAAGTTATTTCTGGACATCTTTATTTTACAAATAATAAGCCTGTGATTATATAATTAGAGAGCAAAATCAAAATAGATGATGTCACCACAGCTTGCGTAGCAGAAATCCCAACACCACTTGCCCCACCTGAAGTTCTAAATCCATAAAAGCACCCTATAAAAGTAACTATAAAACCAAAAACAGCAGCTTTAATTAACCCAGAAAGCACATCCTGATACTCTAAAAATTTTAATGTACTATTTATGTATGAATGATACTCAAACCCAATTTTATATATTGCTATTAAATAGCCTCCAAATATACCAATAATGTCAGAAATTAAAACTAAAACGGGCAAAACCATGGTTCCTGCTATTATTTTAGGAATTATTAAAAATTTAATTGGATCAGTATTAAGTGTATACAAAGCATCAACTTGTTCAGATATCTTCATTGCTCCTATTTCAGCTGCTACCGATCCTGCAACTCTACCTGCAAGCATTAACCCAGCTAATACAGGACCCAACTCTCTTGTTATAGATATCACAATAACAGAAGCTATTGAGCTTTCAGCATGCATTCTTGAAAAACCAGTATAAGTTTGCAATGCTAAAACTGCTCCGGTAAATATCGCAGTAAGCCCAATCACAGGCAATGAATAAAACCCAATTACAACTAATTGATGAAGTATTTTTTTGAGATAGACAGGAGCTATAAATATTTTACTTAAAATGCTAAAAAGAAAAATTACCAATTCTCCTATTTTTTCTAAAAAGCTTAGGGTGATAGTGCCTAATGTTTGTACGTATATTAATAAATTCATGATGTATAAATTCTTCTGCAACTATTTGAAAGACTTGTTAATATTTCTCTCTGATCTGTATTTGCTAATTCTGCGACTTTATCTATAGTAATTTTTTCACCAATTAATTCAACACTTTTTATTTCCACAAAGATAGATTCTGGCAATTGATTAGCATCAACTGCAATCATATTCATACTAACAACCCCAATAACAGGTAGAATAAAGCCTTTGGCATAAACTTTCGATTTGCTACTCAAAATCCTCTTATACCCATCATAATAACCTATGTTTAAAATTAATATCTTGTCTCCCCTTTTTACTTCATGAGTAGCATTGTAGCCAATATATTGATTTTTATAAAATACTTTTCTATTTAATACGCTTGCATAAAACTCTACAACATTTAGCATTTGAGCATGCTTATCTGTTGATGTATTCACTCCATATAGTGCACCCCCTGGCCTTACCATATCAAAATGATATTCAGGGCCTAAAAATATTCCACCCGAGTTTGCAAAGGTAAATTTTGAATCAGGAAAAAATTTTTGTAAAGCATTGAGATTTCCTAACTGCTTCTTATTTAAAAAATGATTTTTTTGTTCAGCACATGATAAATGACTCATGACGAAGAGAATCTCACATTTTGCTAAATTTAATAATTCAATTTCCTCAATTTGAATCCCATCACGACCAATCCCTGTATCGAAATTTAAGATGATATTTAATTTCTTTTTTGAATATTTATTAATTAAATCTAATTGTACCCTGTCACTTATTACAGGTATAAAATTATTCTCCTCTATAATGTTTAATTCCTCTATACTATTAACTCCTTGAAAAACATAAATTTTAGATATTTGAGAATTATTTTTTACCAAATATGCTTCATTTAAATTTGCAACCCAAAAATCTTTGCAGCCCACATCACATAGTGCTTGTGTTATCTGATTTATCCCCAAACCATATGCATTTGCCTTAATAACTGCAGAGCAAATTGTTTTTTTTGGATTTACAATTGATTGAAGTTTTAAATAGTTTTTTTTAATGTTGCTTAAATTTATCTTAATATATTGATAATTATCTAGCATTTATCTATGAATTTGAATTTTATTACCAGCAATTTTTATCCATTTTATTGCTAAAATTGAATACAAAAAAAGCAAAGGAAGCAAAATGAGACCCAAAAATCTAAGCTATGGCTGCTTCTTTTCAGATCTGACCAGTTTAGCAAATATCCTGCCCCCATTAGATGCTTCCAGAGAGAAAATAATGCAATAACAACAATTTTGCAAGATTAATAATTATCTTTTACTTTTTTCTGTAACCCAATGACGCACTATTCATCATCATCATCTTTAGTTATGTTATCAATCGCGGTATCGGTCGCTTTATCTTGCACCCTTTCACGAATATTTTCTGCAATTCTTCCAGATACTTTAGAAGCTGTGCTGCTTGTAACATTGGAAGATGCAGTACCTGTTGCTGCTGTTCCTGTTCCTGTTGCTGCTGTTCCTGTTCCTGTTGCTGCTGTTCCTGTTGCTGCTGTTCCTGTTGCTGCTCCTGTTGAGGCACCAGCTGCTGTACCAGCTCCAGTACCGGCTGCTACTCCTGCTCCCGCTCCCGCTGCTGCTCCTGGAGCTGCCCCTGCTCCTCCTGCAAGTGCCCCTACTCCTGCGCCAACCGCGGCTGTTCCTACCGCAACTGCAGCGCTCGCAACAGCTATTGCAGCTTGTTGAGCTTTTGCTTTTACAAATTTAGAAGTGCTTTTCTCTACAGTTCCAATACTCATGTGTCTCATTGGGCTACCCGTCACTATCCAAGATGCAACTCCAGACATATGTGAAGAAAATTCTGACATTCCTTGTGCAATTAGATAGATAACCAAACCACCTGTAAATGTCATAGCATAAACTGCAAATGATGAATAGATGCTTACAGCACCAGATTCATCTGGTGGCGAATGAACATCTAGCATACTTTGATAACCAGATATCCAACATTCATTATACAACGGCCCCAATTCTACTCTTACTAAACAAGTTGAACAAGCGGTGAAATTAAAAACATAATAAATCAAAATTGTAATCACATAGTTCAAAATTATAATTGATGTATATACAAAAACAGGTTGCAGTGCATATGAAAACAAGTTTTTTGCCCATGAATCAAACATTTGTTTAGTTTTTTCAAATAAGAGGCAAACTATAAATACAGGCGCTGTGACAATTAAAACTGAATTAATCATAATGGCAAACACAAACATCACTGTTGCCTTTACAACCGCTACAAAATAGTAATAAATAGCAAGAACCAAAAAGATTGCTGTAACCATTCCAAGTAACCCATTTGTAAATATCGCCCAAATTCTAGACCAAGTATCTCCTCCAATAAATTGATAAATAGGACCATTAAATATAGAAAATATTACATACGGATCTTCAATTATCATAGTTTCACAAGATTGTTGATTACCACTTACTGCTTGTAAAAATGATGCTGAATATCTTGCAACTAACTCAATACTTCCATCAATAAAAAAGGATACTAAATATCCTCCAAAAAAATTCCAACTAGTATCTGAAATAAGGAAAGCAACTATCGCAAATTTCATAATGTATTTGATAAATCCTTGAGTTGTGTAATCTACCAACCCCAACATATATGAAATCGCAAAAAACACTAAATACAACACAAGTATAATCTTTATAACATATGCGGCTTGTTTAACAAATCCAGAAAAAACTACCCCCACTGCACCTACTTCTTTAAAATTTGCAACATCTCTGTTTTGATTTAATTTAATATTATAGTCTAAATGGGAATTAGTACCGGAGTTATCAGGACCAACAAGTACGGTTTTTATATCTTTCATTGTGTCATAAACTAACCCCCCCTTACTACACATAGGGCTATCTCCTTTTTTACTCATATTAACGTAATATTGACCATGAGTATTATAGTATTTATACGTTTCTTTCATGCTGTCATCAGCACTAGCATCTGGAGTTTCAAGCTTGATTCGTAAAAAGATTTTACAATCCTTTGAATCTAGCACACAATTACCTGCAATTGATTTAGGATTTATAATTAAAAAACCTAAATCCTTTGGATCAGGCTGATCTTTAATTTTTTTTACAATACTATCATTTACACCGACCCAATGTTTCCAATCATCTCCTATATGAGAGCCTTTTTTTGCAACTGTATACTGAATATTTTCACTTTTTGATTTTGGGCAACCACTCCAATCAATCGACATAGAATAACCTCCAGAATCATCTGAATAATCATTATAAAAATGCCTTAGTGCTAGTTTTGACCTATTTTCAAATCTTGAATCTTTAAAAATTCCCTGAAATACATATTTGCTTTCCCCAGCTTCAAAAGTGCCCTTGTCTATACATTGATACTTTTTATATGCATTGTTGCAACCAGTAGTCTCTTGAGGATCTGGAGGAACTTTAGGATCTGCTACTTTACAAGTACAATCCAAAGGTTTTCCATTTCCCGAATCAACATTGCCATCAAGATATTTCTTAAATACTCCACTGTCCATAACATTTCCAAGCAATCCAAATTCACACTTGCTTTTATCATCTGCTTTGTCTGGGAGACATTTACTAAGATTACATCCATAACCATCATCAGCTATAGTTGCATCACTAGAAGCTGTAAGAGAGAAATTATTTATCCCTCCCTTTCTGAAACATTCTCCCTCTAAAATTAAATCTTTCGAAGTTACAGAGGGTTGTTGCGAATTACTAGATGGATTCCTGATTGCTAAACTGCTATTTTGATACCATCTGTCTATACAATTTTTTTGATCCTTAATATTAGGATTCCAAATACAGTCAGTAATGATGTTTTGTCTATTAGGGTTATTAATATTAATTTTAGTAGGATAATTTATACCTTTTTCCCTATCTTCACTATCCTCACTAACCTCGATTTTTTTATTAGATGTGTAGTTTCCATCCCACATAACCGTTAATTTATCTTTATTCTTAAGATAAATGCCAGTATCAAAAAAATTGGGATTTCTGGCCGCCCACCCTGCTCTAGAATTCTTTAATGTATAATCATCTCCTGAAATATTTTGCCAAAATTCCTGAGCTCCATGGGTTTTTTCTAAATCCTCTAATGTCTTTTGATCATCAGCTATATTACCAGTTTTTGTATAAGTAAATTTATCAGCAGAAATTATATTATCCCAATAACGCTTCGCATATGATTTCTTTTTTAAGGATTTAAAAATATCATCGCTTATGGTTGCTAAAAATCTATGGCTATACTTATTTTTCCATCGCATTTTATACCAATTGTCTTTATCTATGTTATCAAAAATAGGAGCAATCTCTATATGTTTTTTACCACATAAATATAGCTGATTATCACTTGCACCACCTAATAAACTAAATGAAAATTTATCTCCAGATTTAGCCTCAAAACTAGTTTCAATAACGTTGTAAGCATTTTCCGCTTCAGTACCCTGGCACATCATACCAACACTTGCTTTTTCTTGCTGTATAGTTTTGTAAAAACTGATATAACCTTTGTCTTGATTTGTATCACAAGTCAATGAGGAATCACAATCACTAGCAGGGCCATATCCATCCTTATATACACAAATTTTTTGAAATATGTCTTGATTTTTTTCATCTTCGCAACTAGCACGAAATACATCAAAATAATTAGATGTAAATCTATCATCCCCACCTTTTTGGCATTTTGAATAGCAATTCGATATAACGTCTTCATTTAATTCTACAGAAAAAGTTTCAGCATAAATACTATTAGGATTGAGCATTTTATATGGCTTAAACTTCCTTGAAAATGCCTCACATTCTCTCTGACATATTTTTTGACAATCTCTATTTAGAGGGCTGAGAATCATACTATTTGAAGCATCTTTTCCAGTGCCGAAACCATTAGGCATCAAGCAATGCTCATAAAAATCTGCAGCTTTGGCTTCTTTAGATATACAGAGAATAAATGAAAAAATAAAAAATATGACTAGTGCAAACTGCTTTCTTTTCATTATAAATTGATCGCTACCAAATTAAATTTAAGACTACATTTTAACTTATTACTTTACAACAAAAATAATACGAAGTATTAAGTTCTCTAATAATATAAATTTGTTACACATAAAATTTATGTATAAAAACAAAATGCTACTTAAAAAATTTATAATTTTTTTAGCTCTGCTTTTACCTCTAACCGCGTGCATAAACAATAAAAAAACAAACCGTACTTTTGAACTTGAAGATACAGTCTTATGGCAATATTCTAATTATTTGAATAATACTGAAATTGATACAGGGACAGTAAATAAAGAAAATTATGAAATAGTATATATTGATAGTTCTTTAAGATTACCTCTGATATCACAACCAATTATTGGGAAAGATTACTACATTGGCATGAATAGAAAGGGTATGGTATCAAGGATCAATATTGCTAATAACAAAACTGTTTGGCAAAATAAGCAAGCAGATCGCAAATTTACTTTTTACAGTAATTATCTAAATGGAGGGCTACTTCAACAGAAAAATAAAATTTACGCTTCCTTTGGTTCAGATTTTATAAATTGCCTAAATAGCAAAACCGGAGAATTAATTTGGCAGCAAAAATTGCAAGAAATAGTTAGGGCATATCCAATTTTAGAGGATAATATACTCTATTTGCAAACCTTAAATAATGGTATGTATTCTATCAATGCGGACAATGGCAGCATTTTATGGTATAAATCAGGTCTTAATGATGGAGTGAGTGTAGTGAATGTTATTTCTCCAATAATACATAAAAATGCAATAATAACGCAAGATAGTTATGGAAATATAAATACTATCAACAAGCACACAGGTTTTGAAGAATGGAGCTTTGATGAAGAAAATATTTCTTTTGAAAATATTTTAAATGAAGTAAAGATTTCGACATATCAACCGCTTAAAGTGGAAGATTTTTTGTATTTTTATACATCAAGAGGATATTTATTGAAATTAAATTTATCGAACAAAGAAATAGCTTGGAGAGAAAAGCATAATATCGATAGACCAATTCATATCCATAACAACATTGCTTATGCAATTGATGATAAAAACACTCTTTTATCAATTGATTTAAAGACTGGTCAAAACATTTGGAAAGCTAAGCTTCTAGGTTATTTGGAGCAAAAAGAAAAAAGAAAAAATAGATACTGGAATTCTCCGGTTGTAATAAACAATCTCGTATATGTTTTTAGCTCTAAGGGAGACGTACTTACCTTCAAGTTAACGGGAGATTTTAATAATGTTAAGTATAAAATTGGCAAGGGTTCATATATTTCGCCTATTAATACCGGAACCAAAATATATATAATTTCTTAATCTAGTTCATGACATGTCATCACTCTCATGAATCTCAAAATGTATTTGTACAGTACATTTTAGATTCAGATATATTGGGGATTAGCGGTATATCCGTTATATTCGCTCTGTTTATTTATGGAGTAATTGGTAGCTTCACACATTGTGTAGGCATGTGTGGCCCAATAGCCTTGGGGCAGATGAACATAAGGTTAATGCACTTAAAAAAAGAGCAACTGAATAATTTAAATAAACTCAATTGTGCTTTATCGCTACCATATTACTTTGGCAAGGCTATAACATATGGAATTTTAGCGTTACTTACAAAGTATTTATCAACTTCATTTAGTGATAGCATCATATTTAAGAATATTGCAGGAGCTATACTTATTATAAGTGCGTTTATCTGTCTAAAAATTTCTGTTATAAAAATTGTAAAAATAAAACGTATTTCCTTCTTTCATGCAATATCAAAATATTTTAAATTTTTAGAAAGCTACATAACTAATGTAATCAAAAAATTGAGTTTAAATCCGTTTGGAATTCAAGGATTATTTATGGGGATGATTTTAGGACTTATACCATGTGGCTTAGTACTAAGTGCTGTAATGATTACAACATCATATTCTAAAAATATATTTGTATCTTTTTTCTCAATGTTTTTCTTCGGTTTAGGTACTTTTCCAGCTTTATTTATAATTAGTTATTTTGGACAACAAATAATGTTAAAGGCGCAAAAATATTTAAATGCTGTTTTTTCTATTTTTATGTTTGTAAATTTTTTATTGCTGCTAAATTTTGCTATAAAATTATTGAAATAATGCTTTTAATTAAGATACGGAGTGCTATAAAATGGCAAAAATAATTCAATACTCTATCGTATCTTCAAGCTAGAAAGACCTATTAGTGCAAATATAATTGCTAAAATCCAAAATCTAATAACAATAGTTGGCTCAGACCATCCTATTTTTTCAAAATGATGATGGATTGGTGCCATTTTAAATATCCTTTTTCCCCGTAATTTAAATGAACCAACTTGCAGAATTACAGAAATTGCCTCAAAAACAAAAACAAATCCAGTAATAAATAAAATCAGTTCATTTTTTGTAATAACGCTAATAGTTCCAATTACAGCACCAAGAGCTAAACTACCAGTATCTCCCATAAAAATTCTTGCTGGTGGCGCATTATACCATAAAAATCCCAACCCAGCTCCTATCATTGCAGAACAAAATATAGCTATTTCTCCAGCATTTTTTACATATAATAATTTTAAATAATTAGCAAAAACAACATTACCTACTAAATAAGCAATAATTGCAAAAAAAGCAGCAGATATTATAACTGGTCCAATAGCTAAACCATCCAAACCATCAGTCAGATTAACTGCATTTGATGAGCCCGTTATTACACAAATTCCAAATATAAAATAAAATATGCCCAAATCTATTACTAGATTTTTAAAAAATGGAACAACTAAGGTTGTTGAATGATTTTCTGCACTATAATAACTAATAACACCAATAGCAATTGCACTAAAAACAAATTGGAGAAAAAATTTCAATTTAGCAGATATTCCTTTAGAATTATTATGTTTTAGCTTTTTATAATCATCAGCACCTCCTATAATACCGAAAGCAATCAAGATAAAACTCAACAACAAAACGTACACATTTTTTATATTTGCCCATAAGAATGTTGAAATTATTATAGCAAAAATTATCAAAACTCCTCCCATACAAGGAGTTCCTTTTTTGGTAATAGCATGATTTTCAGGACCATCATCTCTAATGGGTTGACCATTTTTTTGTAATGATGAGAGGTAATTTATAAATTTATCTCCGTAAATTAGCATTATTAAAAATGATGTAAAAAGTGCTCCTCCACTTCTAAAAGTAATATATTTAAATATATTAAAAAATGAAAAATATTTAACTAAGAATTCGGCTAAAATTGGAAACATACTATTATTTAACTTTTTGAACTAGGTACTGGTTTAAAATAAAATATGGATTAGGAGTAAAAGATTTTTTGCAATGCAACTCAAGCTCTATGAGTTCCTCCATAAATTTTAGTGCTTTTTCAAAGCTAATTTTATTACAAATATCTAAAAAAATATTTTTTTCCTTGAAGAAGATTGGAGGTTTTATACTGTTAATGATAAAATTAACACTCATATTCTCATATCTTTCTTTATTCTTAACAAATAATACTTTGCTAAAATAATTTTGAATAATTCTGATCATATTAATAAAATTTGTGTCTTGAATTCTTTCCATTTGTTGCAATAAATTATACTTGTCCTTAAAAACAATAGCGCGGCATAGATTAATATAGACTAGATCTTTTGTTCCTGATATTACATTTTGAACAATTTCTATCGTTAATTCATTTTCGTTCCCTAAATACTGCACTAATTTTTCTAATTCATTTTTAATTAATAGCAAATTATCTGGTAAGGAATTGGCAATTATATTAACTACCTCCGTATTAAATTTAATATTATTTTTTCTTAAAAATATTTCAATAAAATTTATTGTTGAATATAAATCTAACTTGTAGCAATTAACAAAACAAAACTTATTAGTAGATTCAATATCTTTATAAGTTTTAGATGATTTTCTAAGATTTTCTGCCTGTATTATGAATAAAAATTTATTATCACTATTTTTTATGATATCCAAAACATCCTTTTTAAGGCTTTCTCCAGCATTTCTAATAATGACGGCTTTTTTTTCGGAAAATAACTGAAGAGATTGTAGATGATTTTGTAATAATGAATGATTTTTTTGCAAAGCTGAATATTCAAGTTTTTCAATATGACGATCTTCATCTTTAAAATATTTTTCTAGCAACTTTTCAGTGATATAGATCACTTGACCAAAATCATCTCCAACAAGAAAAAAATCTAAATGTGATGCGTTGTTTTGCAAATAAGAGTCTAATTGCTTAAAATTAACATTCATTTTTTTAAATTATAGGGTGGACAATTTAAGTTTTTTTCAGATTTTGTAAAAATCTCATACCCATCATTAGTAACACCTATTGTATGCTCAAATTGTGCTGAAAGTGAATTATCCTTGGTGATAACTGTCCATCCATCATCAAGCATTTTAGTCTGCCATCCTCCAGTATTAATCATTGGCTCAATAGTAAAAAACATTCCTTCTTTCAATTCTAAATCATTTCTTATATCATAATAATGTATAACACTAGGAGAGGTATGAAAATCCTTACCAATCCCATGACCACAATATTCTCTTACAGCTGAGTAATTGAATTTATTAATATATTCTTCTATTACCCTACCAATCTCATAAAGAGGAATTCCTGGCTTTACAATCTCAATAGCTCTCATCATAGCCTCATAAGTTACTTCTACCACTCTCTTTGCCTTAATCGGAATTTTCCTACCTACATAAAACATCCTACTTGTATCTCCATGCCACCCGTCTAAAATAACAGTTACGTCAATATTTACTATATCCCCTTCATTTAATTTTTTTTCTCCAGGTATTCCATGGCAAACAACATGATTAACAGAGGTGCAAATTGATTTTGGAAATCCTTTGTAATTTAAAGGAGCAGGAATAGCATCATTTTCAATAATTTTATTATGACACAAAGTGTTTAACTCATCAGTAGTAATCCCAGGTTTGACAAAATCTGTTATAAAATCAAGTATTGAAGCAGCTAGCCTTCCAGCTTTTCTCATTGATTTAAAATCTTCATCATTATGGATTATAATACTTGGATTCTCTTTCATTATTATCTATTATAATACAATCTAGCAATTAAAAAGTTATTAATTTCATGACAGAAAACATCAAGCAACTTAAGAGCAAAATATTGTTTTCTATAATTGAGATACTACCTTATGAAACATTTGATATCAATATAATTTCAAAAGCATGTGAAAATATAGATATGCAAAGTGAATACGCTAATTTGTTATTCCCAAATGGAAGAGTTGAAGTCCTTGAATTATTTAGAGATTACATTGATGAAATAATGATTGAGAGGATAAAAACTGAATTGAATGATATCAAAAGTATAACTGCTAGAATTTTTGAATCTCTAAAAATTAGACTTGAGATTTTAGACAAACATAAATCAATCGTTCCTAAAATTATTTCTTTTTACTCTATGCCTTGGAATCACCCAAAATTATATCCTTATACTTGGAAAAGTATGAATTTAATTTGGCGAATTGCTGGCAATGACAAATCTACAGATTTTAATTACTATACTAAAAGAGGGCTTCTGACTAGTGTATATTGGTCAACAATCTTATATTGGCTTTCCGATGAATCAACAAATTATGAAAATACACACGATTTTTTAAATAGGGAGTTAATGCTAATCGGAAAAATAGGAAAAAAGGTCAATCAATTTTCAAGTTAATTTTGAGGTACCGTTAGTGTTATAAATAGTAATGAATAGTAGATATACTATTTTAACTTATGTATAAGGTATTTGCCAGTTATACTATTAGGATTTTTTGATATTTCCTCAGGAGTTCCATAGGCTATAATTTCGCCTCCTTTTACACCTCCATGCGGTCCAATATCAATTACATGATCAGCTGTTTTAATTACATCTAGGTTATGCTCTATCACAATGACAGTATTGCCCATCTCAACTAATTCATGCAAAACTTTAAGTAAATTTTGTATATCATGGGAATGCAATCCAGTGGTGGGTTCGTCGAGTATATATAAAGTTCTACCGGTGGATTTTTTTGATAATTCTTTCGCAAGCTTAACTCTTTGCGCCTCTCCACCAGATAATGTTGTAGCAGATTGCCCTATACTGATATAGCCAAGTCCTACCGAACTTAGGGCATTTAATTTTTCATTTATTAAAGGTAGCTTATTAAAGAAGGAAAAACCTTCATCTACGGTCATTTTTAAAATATCAGATATTGTTTTGCCATTATACTTAATTTGCAATGTTTCTTTATTATATCTGGTTCCGTTGCATTCATCACATTTAACATATACATCCGGCAAAAAGTGCATTTCTATTTTTAATGCACCGTCCCCTTCACATACTTCGCATCTACCACCTTTAACATTAAAAGAAAATCTGCCTGGTAAATACCCTCTCAATTTTGATTCTTTAAGCCCTGCATACCAATCTCTGATTGGAGTAAACACACCTGTATATGTAGCTGGATTTGATCTTGGAGTTCTCCCAATTGGTTGCTGGTCAATCTCAATAATTTTATCGATATTTTCTAATCCAAGGATTGATTTATACTTACCACAGTTTCTGTTACTATTATGTAACTTGTTCATTACAGCGCCATAAAGGGTATGTAAAATTAAACTGGATTTACCACTACCAGAAACTCCTGTAACTGCAATAAAATTTCCAATAGGAATTTTTATGCTTACATCTTTTAGATTATTTGTATTAACATTGTTAACGGCAATAATTTTCTTGGCATTGAATTCTCTCCTTTGCTTAGGTACTGGTATTAGCAGTTTCCCTGATATGTACTGACCTGTTAAGCTATCCTCATTTTTTGAAACTTCTTCAGGAGTACCGCAAGCAATAACGCTACCACCATTTACTCCTGCATATTTGCCAATATCAATCAGATAATCTGATTGCCTCATAGTGTCTTCATCGTGCTCAACAACTATTATAGAATTACCTAAATCTCGTAACTCTTTTAAGCTAATAATGAGTTTATCATTATCACTTTGATGTAATCCTATAGAAGGTTCATCTAAAACATATAGCACTCCTGTCAAACTAGAACCAATTTGTGACGCCAATCTAATTCTTTGACTTTCACCACCTGATAAAGTGGAAGAAATGCGATTTAATGTGAGGTAATTTAGCCCTACATTAATTAAAAATTGTAATCTTCTTTCTATTTCTTTTAGTATTAATTTAGAAATTTTAATTTGCGTTGGATCTAAATGATCTTTTAATTTTGTGACCCAATCATATGCGCTATCAATAGAAAATCTTGCAACATCTCCAATATGTATATTACTGATTTTAACACATAATGAGTCTTTTCTTACTCTAAAACCTTCGCATTCACTACAATTAATTTGCACTTGATATCTTGATAGCTCTTCAATAACATAGTTACTTTCCGTCTTATGTATCTTTTCTTCAAGAATTGGCATTACACCTTTAAATGGCTGATTGATGGTGGATTGTCTGTAACCATCTTGATATGAGAATTTTATATTTTCACTTCCTGTCCCATGCAAAATTATATTTTGGATATTTTTTGATAATTCTTCATAAGGACTTTCTAAATTAAACTCATAATGATTTGCTAATGCCTCAAGAAGACTTTCATAGAACTTACCCTGTGTGTTGGAATATTTAGAACTTTTCTTTCTCCATGGAGCAATAGCACCTTCCAATAATGATAAAGTTTTATCAGGTATTATCAATTTTTCATTAAAGCTCATTTCCTTCCCCAATCCATTGCATTTTTGACATGCTCCATATGGACTATTAAATGAAAAAATTCTTGGTTCAATTTCTGGTAACGAAAATCCAGATACAGGACATGAAAACTTCTCAGAGAAAATCAAAATCTGATCTTCTTTAATATCTGATTTTTCTGAACCTTTAGGTATCGATTTAATTTCTACATATAGTAAACCATGACTTATTTTTAAAATGTTTTCTATACTCTCTACAATCCTGTTTCTTGAGTCATCAGCAATATTTACTCTATCAACCACCAACTCAATATTGTGTTTTTTATTTTTATCTATGCTAGGTAACTCGTCAAAATCATAATCTACACCGTTAATTTTTAATTTTTCGTAGCCTAATCTACGATAATGTAGCAAATCTTTTTTATATTCGCCCTTCTGGCCACGCACTATTGGTGCTAACAATACGACACTTGTTTCTTTAGGCAGATTCATTAATGAATCTACCATTTGTGTTGCACTTTGTTTTTTTATTGGTAATCCTGTTGCAGGAGAAAAAGGAATCCCTATTCTTGCAAATAAGATTCTTAGGTAATCATATATTTCTGTAGCGGTAGCAACTGTTGATCTCGGATTTCTTGAGGTTGTCTTCTGATCAATTGCAATTGCGGGAGATAAACCCTCTATTGATTCAATATCAGGTTTATTATGCATCTCCAAAAATTGTCTAGCATATGTCGATAGGCTTTCAACATATCTTCTCTGCCCTTCTGCATATACAGTATCAAACGCGAGAGAAGATTTACCTGAACCACTTACTCCGGTAATAACGACCAATTTATTTTTTGGTATGTCAATATCTATATTCTTAAGATTATGCTCTTTTGCCCCTCTTATTATGATATAATCGTTCATCAAGTCAGTTTAGCCCAATATCTTTTTCATCGCTGAAATAAGGCTATTTACCGCTTCTGCAGATTGATCAAAAACAGCTTTTTCTTCATTATCAAAGTCAATTTGAATTATATTCTCTACACCATTCGCACCTATAAATGCTGGCACTCCCATACAAGTATCACTTAATCCATACTCTCCCTCTAGATATACCGAACAAGGAAAAAGCTCCTTATTATTATTAAGATATGATTCAGCCATTTTTATTGCTGAAGTCGCTGGTGCATAGTATGCAGATCCACTTTTTAATAATTTCACAATTTCTGCTCCACCACTTCTAGTTCTTTTAATAATTTCCTGAACTTTATCTGAAGAGATCATTCCTTTTTTTATCAAATCTAACAGAGGTACTCCTCCTATATTTGTATATCTCATCAAAGGAACCATTGTGTCACCATGACCGCCCAATACAAATGATGTTATATCTTGTACTGATGTATTTAGTTCTCTTGCTAAAAATAATCTAAATCTTGCTGAATCTAAAACACCAGCCATTCCAACTACTTTATTTCTTGATAACCCCGAGTATTTCAAAAAAGCATAAACAATTGCATCTAAAGGATTTGTAATAACAATTACAAAAGCATCAGGACAATATTTTTTCACTCCTTCCGCAACAATCTTTATGACATCTGCATTAACGCTAAGCAGATCATCTCTAGACATTCCAGGTTTTCTAGCAACTCCAGCTGTAATGATCACTAAATCTGAATCTTTAATATCTGCATAGTCATCAGTACCTATTAAGGATACATCCTTTTTCATCACAGGTAAGCTTTCTTCTATATCAAGAGCCTTACCAGCTGCATATTCTTTATTTCTATCTAAAATTACTACATCACCAAGTTCTTTTGATGCAATTATATAAGCTAAAGTACCACCTATATTACCGCCGCCTATTAACGCAATTTTTTTTCGCATGAGAATATTTTATACATTCAAACTAATTTTATCCTAGATAAATAGCAGGTTTTTGTCTATAAAAATATTACAAATACTTGAAAAATTAGTATAATTAACTTAAATAAAAAATATACCTTTTAAAAGTAACCGAAAATGAACAACGAAAATATAAATACAGAAAAAGAAGAAATTAACTTAAATGAGAAAAATGAGAGCAATGCTCTTGAGGAACTTAACAAAGAAATAGAAAATCTGAAAGAGCAAATCATTAGGGAAAAGGCAGAGAATGAAAATATAAGAAAAAGATTTAAGAAAGAATTAGAGGATGCGCACAAATTTGCTATCGGCAATTTTGTAAAAAGTTTAGCAGAGCAAGTTGAAAATTTGTTTAGAGCATCAGAAAATATTGATATAAAAGCTTGTGATGATGACAAAGAGTTGAAAACGTTGTTTGAGGGTGTAGAACTTACCAAAAAGAATTTGCTAAAAGTATTTCAGGATTTTGAAATTCAAAGAATATATCCCCTAAATCAAAGCTTTGACCATAAATTCCATGAAGCAATATCACAAGTAGTTGATAGTGAAAAAGAGCCTAATACAGTAATAAATGTTATTCAGGCAGGATATGCAATAAGAGACCGCTTACTTAAGCCAGCTGTTGTGATTGTAACAAAGAAAGAATAAAAAGATTTAATAAAGGATAATGTGTACTATTTTTTCCTAAGTACTTGCGCTAAATCTATAAGTAAGGCTATATATAACTCATAAAGACTTCCATAGACACTATCCCTAGGGAGTTTTGGGATAAATGTCTATGCGTTATTTTGCATTATGTTATTAATGCTAGTACATCTGCATCTTTAGGAAATTAAATTTGCAAAATAATAATTTAACTAACCTGGTAAATATTACTTTCAATTATAGTGTAGCTGCTATCTAATTCTACAGCAGTCTCTTGATCTGCAATTTCATCTCCATCTCAAGTGCTTATTGTTTCTAACTGCTCTACATTATTTGCCGTTAAACTTTCGATATCATTAGCTATTATCTCATCCTGTATGCTTTCAGGGTGCAATAATTTATCTTTTATTTCACTGCCATATTCTCCTACTAAGTATTCAATTTCATATGATTCTAAACGAGAAAATTTTGCTCCTGCTTCATGTAAAGGTTTAATGGATTCAATGCCATATTTTTCTACTAAGGAAGCAATCTGAGATGCAGGCAGTGCAAATGGAATATAATTACTAAATAATATATCTTGCGCTATAACCGGCAAAGTCGATATTGAGAAGGATGCTGCGAAGAATTTTGAAGAGAGTGGTATCATTAATGAATATTCCCAGCCAAGGGATAATACTACTGCTGCTCCAGATAATACTGCACTCTCCCCCGATGATACTATATTTTGCGTAATTATATTTGGAAGATCAATAGGATTATCCTCTGATAAAAAATTACGATCTGTAATATACTCAATATAGTCTAATACTCCTGCTGCTGTTGTTATTGTGCTCCAGTCACTAATTAAGTTAAAAGCTGGAGTATGAGCTGCAACGCTATCTATTATTGCCTCCCCATTCCAGTAATCATTATGTTCCTGCTTTACAACAAAGTTGTGAAATTCACCTGCTACGTGCTTTAATACATCGCGATTAATCATATATGGAAAATCTGCCGGCTTAAAACCATCGACTAGGCCCTTAATATGCTTCTCTTGTTTACCTTGTGACCAGCTCGTTATCCAACCAAATACTACCTGATTAGTAACATCAGTATATTCAGCATTTAAATAGTCATACGCCGTTGTAATTGTACCCACTGCAAAATTAGCAATACTATAATAGTGTTTCATTGCTTACCTCAAAATTAAATTAATTAAATATTATCTTCAGTATACTGATCAAATATTACAATTAAGTTAAATTTTTTAAACAATATGTTAAGTTTACGTTAAATTTTTAAAATTTATATGGCAAAACTTTTTACTAAAATTTTGGCAACAAAACTAGTAAAACAAATAATCTATAATAATGCTTTCTAGCTTATTATATTTAATACTTTTTTACTGCCTTATATTGCTTGACTTTAGTTATGCTTAGACTATTTAGTCTTCGGTATTTCTATACTTTTTTAAATACTAAGCAAGAATTAGTTCCTCCAAATCCGAAGGAATTTGACATTGCATAGTTAATACTTTGAGATTGCGCTTTATTGGCAACAAGATTTATTCCTTCACAACTTTCATCAGGAGTCGTAAGATTTAATGTTGGTGGCAGTAAACTATTTTGAATAGCCAAAAGAGAAAATATTGCTTCAACACTCCCTGTTGCACCAAGTAAATGACCTATTGAGGATTTAGTAGAGGATACCGCTATATCTTTAATATCATTCGCAAATACTTTTTTAATAGCATTTAGCTCTATAATATCTCCCAGAGGAGTGGACGTTCCATGTGCATTAATATAGTCAATTTTTTCTGGGGAAATTTCTGCCTTTGCTAATGCCATTTTCATTGCCTTTATTGCGCCAGTACCTTGAGACTCCGGTGCAGTAATATGATATGCGTCACCAGAAAGACCATAACCTAAAACTTCTCCATAGATTTTAACTCCTCTCTTTTTTGCATGCTCATATTCTTCTAAAATCAATACACCAGCACCTTCTCCCATTACAAAACCATCCCTATCTTTGTCCCATGGTCTTGATGCTTCCTCAGGCCTATCATTAAAATTTGTTGATAACGCTCTTGCAGCTGCAAATCCTGCCATCCCTAGCCTACAAACCGCTCCTTCAGCACCACCGCAGACCATAATTTTAGCATCACCATCTTTTATTATTCTTGCTGCATCTCCAATTGCATGCGTACCAGTCGAGCAAGCCGTGACTACAGAATGATTAGGGCCTGTAAATCCATACCTAATTGAAACATGTCCTGAAGCTAGATTTACCAAGCTAGCTGGAATAAAAAAGGGGCTAATTCTTCTTGCACCACTTGATGCTAAAATATTAGCATTTTTTTCAATTGTAGATAATCCACCAATGCCTGAGCCTATTAAAACGCCAACATCATCTTTAGATGCATCTGTTAATTTATTTAAACCAGCATCTAATACTGCTTCTTCTGCTGCTGCTATCGCATAATGAATAAATTTATCCATCTTTTTAGCTTCTTTAGCATCAATAAATTTCTCAATGTCAAATGCCGAGCTTCCCTCTAAATTGATAATTCCTGCAATTTTGCACCTCAGATCATCTGTGAGAAACAAACTATCTGGAATTTTTTTTACTCCAGATTTTGAGTTAATTACGTTGCTCCAACTCTCGTTTGCCGTCACACCTAAAGGGGTTACTAAGCCTATTCCTGTTACTACAATCCGAACCATAGCTTATAGTTTTTCAATAAATTAATTTAGGAAGGCTGATTGTAATGTTCTTCTGCATAGCTGATTGCATCTTGAACTGTTTTGATTTTTTCTGCCTCTTTATCTGGTATTTCAAGATTTTCAAACTCATCTTCTAGAGCCATAACCAGTTCTACTCTATCTAAACTATCAGCGTCAAGGTCTTCAATAAACCTATCTGTTGGTTTAATTTGTGAAGTGTCTTTATTGAGCTGCTTGTCAATTACTTTCAGTACTCTGTCTCTAATACTATCACTCATAAGATACCTATAATAAGTTATAAAGTTAAGGATGGATGTTTAATATCACAAACAAAATTCTTTTTCAAAGGATAATTTTTTATTTTACATTTTATTTTTCATTTTTTCAATTGTGAATAACAAAGTATTTTTCAAAAACAAAATTTATTCTGATTAAAATATCGAGCAACAATATCATATTTTTACATTTGATTTACTTAGCATAAAATTTATTCAATATTTTATCTAAAATGATGGAAAGCCCCCCATTACCAGCTACATTTAATGACGCTAAAAATGGATCTAATAAAAAATATAATGTCATAATGGCTGAAAGCATTGCTGAATTAAAACCAAGCTCAGTTGAAAGAAGTGGCAATATAGCCAACATTCCACCCCCTGGAATTGTTAAAACTGTAAACTTCATAAATACAAAATATACTAAAAAAATAGTAAACTCTGTGTAAGTTATATCATAATGGAACATTTTTAATACGATCATTATGCAAGCAGGAACTAAAAAACAATCTCCCAATAAGTGCATATTAGATGTTGAAGGAATAAGGGAAATAAGAATTTTTGATTTTTTATTAGTGTTTTTTTGAACACCATCAATCATATATGGCAATGCTGCTGTGCTTGACATAGAAATAAACGCAACAAAAATTGCTGGTAACATATTGGTGAGGCTTTTCAAAAAAGCTACAATGTTGAAATGTTTTGCAAGAAGATAAATCAGCAAAATATAAATCAGTGCTACCGCAATAATAATCTTAAGAATATAGAGGTGATTTATTATTGCTAATTCAAAAATATTATCATGTTGTAGTTTTATCATAAATCCAACAATGAACAGTGGAATTATTGGAATAAAGACTTTATTGATAAATTTCATAACATAGTCAAAAAGCTTATCCGCAACTTGCTCCGCTTTATCCTTTATAAAAATCGGCAGTAGAATTCCAAGAATCACGCCAATTATTAATGCAAGCTTGTTTGATAAAATTTTATAGAGATTAAGCGTCCACAAAGGTTTTAGATTATCTATTAGTTGAAATTGGTCATTATTTGATATTTTTAAATCAGGGTTATTAGTGATTGTGTAAAAACTAATATTAAATGAAATGAAAGAAGCAATAAAGTTTGATACATATATCAGCAATATAAATGAAAAAGCTAATTTTATTGCATGATTTTTAAGAAGAATTATGCTTCTAGAAATAAAAATTACTATAATAAATGGAACAACAAAAATTAACAACTCCTGAATAATGAGACTTATGGAATATAGAATGGACTTAAAATTTAATGGAATATAATTGCCAAAACAGAAGATTGAAATTAATAATATTATTAATATCAAATTTGATATTTTTTTCATTAGGTTAATTTTGACATATAAAAAATTGTCAGTAATATACTTAAAAATCAAACTTTAGTATATAATAATTCTATCTGTTAGCTAATTATCATACTAAAGAAAATAACATATAATTGATGAATTTATGAAGAAAGTACTTTTCAGTAAGCATAACTTAGTTTTAGTGATGGCTATCGCTATTTTGATTTTTTTGAATATGATTTTTATCAAGGATATTCTTACGGAAAAGTATCAGATCGCAATTATTCTTTCTAATATTGGCTTCTCAATTTTCTTCATTTCTATAATCTCTATTAGTAGAATCTTCTTCATACCATTTTTTATCATTATGCTATTTATTGGCAGTCTTCTTAGTTATTTTCAAATTTTCTTTGGCATAAATTTTAATGAATCAGTTTTAGAAAGTACTTTAAATACAGACTATGATGAGGTAACTACATTTATTAATTATAAATTAATTCTCTGGATAACGGGTTTTTGGTTGATTCCAAGTGCAGTAATATTACTACAAGCAAGATCATTAAAGATAATCTTTAAAAATAAATGTATATCGACTGTATTATTTTCCTTTATCGGCGCATCTATTTTTTACACGCCCATGCTGTTTGTGAAAGGAATTAATCCGATAGTTTTTTTGCAACATATGACTGCAGTTAACTTATATCCCTCAAATTTTATAGTGACTTTAAAAACACATTTTAAACATAATAAATTCAGAAAAGGTGAAAAAAAGGATTTATTTGGTAAACATCAATTTAATTTAGATGAAAAAGGCATTAAATTGGTATTAGTTATAGGAGAATCTGCAAGAAGTGATAGGTTTGGTATCAATGGGTATAGTCGTAATACTACACCTAAATTAGAGAAAGAAAATAATTTAGTTAGCTTTAAAAATGCATATTCTCTTGCAACATATACTATTATGGGAATTAAAAATATTTTTAAAATACACCCATTAAATCATGAAACTACTATTACTTCTGTATTTAATAAGCTGTACTTTAAAAGTTGGTGGATAAGTTTGCAGTCATTTGTGGATGATATAAATAGCATTGCATCTGAGGCAAATACATTGATAACTAAAGAGATAATTTTGCAAAATAATAATTACAATATTAAAGATGAAAATCTAGTAAGTTATATGAATAATTTATTAGCTCAAAATAAATCTATTAATCAATTTATAGTACTACATACACAAGGTAGCCATAGAACATATGATGATAGATATCCAGAAAGCTTTAAAAAATTTAATCCTACTTGTACCGATGTAAATAACGCATCTATTTTCAAAAGAATTTTTCAAAGAAATTCTTGTGAATACAAGGTAGAAAGTAGCAATTCTTATGATAATACAATGCTTTATACTGACCATGTTTTAAGTGAAATTATCAACGAATTAAAGCCGTATAAAGCTATGTTTATTTATATTTCTGATCATGGGGAATCGCTTGGTGAAAATGGAATTTATCTTCATAGTTATGAATATAGTAAAGCACCGAAAGAGCAACTCCATGTTCCATATCTTTTATGGTTTTCTGATAATTTGTTAAACAGCGATCCTCTAATTAAAAGAAAGTTAGAGATAGCTAAAGATAATGCAAACAAAAAAGTGGACCAAAGCACAGTTCTATATTCATTATTAGACTGTATCAACGTCCAGTCTAACTTTATTGATAAAGAAAAAAGCATCTGCTCTAAATCTATAGGCCACAACACTCGATTTGGAAGAAAATAACCTCACCCCCTCCGTTAGTGACTTTATTGCATAAATAAAATCTGAGAAAAAATAAGAGGAAAGAAGAATAAGGAAAGAGAAGAATCAAAGTTTGATGATAAAAATCGACGAGTGGTGCCCAGAGGCGGAATCGAACCACCGACACAAGGATTTTCAGTCCTTTGCTCTACCGACTGAGCTACCTGGGCATGTTGTGCCATTGCTTATTTGGCGACCCCTACGGGATTCGAACCCGTATTGCCACCGTGAAAGGGTGGAGTCCTGAACCGTTAGACGAAGGGGTCTAATTAGGGAAGATTATATATATTTATTTTAAAATTCAAATAGTTTTTTTAAAAAAAGGTTATTATTATTTGATTTGCCCCCTAAAATTAACATTACAAGCACATTTTATTTACCTTAAAACTCTATCTAAAATGATTAAAAATCTTTATCCTTAATAAATAACATGCTGCTATATAGCTGGTAAATCCAACTAATATCTCAAAAATCAATAATAAAAATCTACTCTCCATCTCAAAATTATTTTCATATATATACATCAAGGTGATCATAATCATTGAAGCAAAAAAATATTTCATTATTTCGAATAAAATAAATTTTCGCAGTTTAAATTGCAAAACTTTACAAGCAAAAATTACTAAAATGATAATATTTGCCCAACCTGATATAACGTTTGCAATTGCAACGCCTAAATATTGTAGCTTCTCCATCAACATAATACTAATAAAAATATTAATTATTATGCATGTGATAGATATTGTCACCGGAACCTTGGTATTAAATTTAGCATAAAATTTTGTTTGGAATAATTTAATCAATATAAATGCTGGTAAACCAAATATTAATATTTTTAAGGTTTCTGACGTGTGAGTAGTGCTATAATTTGTAAATTCACCTCTTTCAAACAAAGCATAAATAATATTTTTAGATAAAAAAAATAATGCTATAGTGGCAGGAATTGTAAACATCATAACAAAATTTATTGCATCATTTTGCAAATTATTTGCAGCGTTTCCATCAGTAGATTTAACTTTTTTAGCAAGCATTGGAAGCAATACCGTCCCAATAGCAGTGCCAATTAGTGCCAATGGTAATTGAACGATTCTATCTGCGTAATACAAATATGATAGCCCTCCAGGGAAAAATGAAAGGATTATCATGCTAACCCATGTATTAATGTGAGTTATTCCAGATGATAGGATAATGGGAATTATATTTTTTAAAATTCTTGTGATTTTTTTATTATATTCTATTTTAAAAAACTTTAATTTGTATCCATGTTTAAATAAAAAAAATACCATCCATGATAATTCTAATACACCACCTATCAAAGTCGCAACTGAAAGACTATGCGCGCTTGTTTCAAAAGTATCTAAGGATATTAGCAATGTAATAATCACTGCATTTAGAATTACTGGAGCAATTGCAAACGGAAAAAATTTATCAAAACTGTTGAGTATTCCTCCATAAAATGCCGCTAAAGAAATGCAAAATAGATATGGGAAAGTTATTCTTCCAAATAATACCGCTAAATTATATATTTGAATATTATCCCTGAAGCCTGGAGTTGAATACCAAATCACCTGAGGCATAAATATAATAACTAGCAAACAAAATAATGCTAACGCAATTATCAATAACATATGTATTTTGGAGGCCAATTCTAAAGCTTTATGTTTCCCATGACTTTTTAATTCTTTGGAAAACTCAGGTACAAAAACTAAATTAAGAGCTCCTTCAGCAAATATATTTCTAAACATATTTGCAAGTCTAAAAGCTGCTATAAAGGCATCATTAATCAATCCAGTGCCAAGTTTTGCAGCAATAACCATATCTCTAATATAGCCAAAAATTCTAGAAATTAATGTGCATAAGCTTACAACAAATGTTGATTTAATTAATTTATTCACCTTTTTAAATGATTGATTTTACTATTTCATCATGCACTTTTTCAATTTTCGCCTTTTCTTTGCCTTCTACTAACACCCTAATTAATTTTTCTGTCCCTGATTTTCTAATAACTATTTTCAAATCTGAATTATTATTAATAATGTTTCTTATATTACTACTTACTGAATCTATTAACAGGGGGTTATTATCATTGAATTTTATATTTGATTTAACTTGAGGATGAAGTTTGAAAATATTTACTAAATCACTTAATTTCTTTTTACTCTCGACCAATATAGCAAGTATTTGAAGGGCAGATACGATTCCATCACCTGTATTTGAATAATCCGAAAAAATTATATGCCCAGATTCTTCTCCTCCAAAATTTAAGTTATTTTTAACCATTAGCTCGTGCACTTTGATGTCTCCTACTTCAGAATAAATAGTTTTTATCCCCATACTTTTTAAATAGTCTTCCAGTGCTAAATTTGAAATTTTAGTGACTACAATAGCATCACCCTTCAATCTACGATGAGTTTTAAGATAAGTCGCTATCATTGCTATTATGTATTCACCTGGAATTACCTGTCCTTTTTCATTACAAATTGTAATTCTATCTGCATCTCCATCAAGAGCTATACCAATATCTGATTTAGTTTCTAGTACTTTTTTGCATAAATTTTCTGGGTATATTGATCCACAATTATCATTGATATTAAAGCCGTTAGGTTCGCAAGAAAGTTTTGTTACCTCAGCTCCTAATTCCCATAATATAGTGGGCGCCAGATTGTAGGCACTTCCATTTGCACAATCAAGAACAATTTTAACGCCAGATAATGTAAAATTTTTTGGAAAAGATCTTTTTACAAATTCAATATACCTACCAGGTGCGTCATCCAGTCTTTTGGCCCTACCCAATTTTGATGGTTCAGCAAGGCTCTCACCTAGCTTTTCACTAAATATTAAATTTTCAATTTTTTTCCTAGAAATGATATCAAGTTTATAACCATTTTTATTAAACAGCTTAACTCCATTATCATGATATGGATTATGCGATGCTGTAATCATGATTCCAAAATCAGCTCTTAGTGATTTTATTAGAATTGGCACAGATGGCGTAGGCATTGGGCCAACCAATATAACATCTGCTCCAGTTGATATTAATCCAGATGTTAGAGCAGGCTCTATCATATACCCTGAAAGCCTTGTATCCTTTGCTATTACTACTCTTCTTTTTGAGTTATTTGCATCGATAAAAACCCCAATAGCAGTGCCTATTTTTAAAGCAATATCCGCTGTGATTGGAAATTTGTTAACTAACCCTCTAATTCCATCGGTTCCAAAAATTGATGACATATTTTCGATTATTTATTTTTTGATTTCGAAACATTAAACCTAAATAATATTACATCACCATCATTTACAATATAATCTCTTCCTTCTTGTCTTAATTTTCCAACCTCTTTTGCTCCATGCTCCCCATTAAATTCAATGTAATCATTGTAAGATATTGTTTCTGCACAAATAAATCCATTTTCAAAATCTGTATGAATTATTCCAGCTGCTTTTTGAGCTGTAGTATTTTTTTTAAAAGTCCAAGCCCTTGTTTCTTGTGGACCCACAGTAAAATATGTATTTAGATTAAGGATTTTATACCCTGCTTTAATCACTTTATTTAAACCGCTTTCATCAAGGCCTAATTCCTTTAAAAATTCTTTTTGCTCAGTATCATCGTTTAAATTAGAAATTTCTTCCTCAATCTTTGCTGATATATTTATACTAATTGTATTCTGTTTTGCTGCCTTCTGTTCTATAAGTTTTGACAATTCATTGCCCGTTAAAACAGAATCCTCCTCAACGTTACATATATAAAAAAATGGTTTAGAAGTTAGTAAATTTAAAGTTTTAACTTTTTCCTCATTACTTTCATTCATAAACATTCTTGCAGGATTACCTGCATCAAGAATCTGAAGGATTTGATTAATTAATAATACTGTTTCAGCTAGCGATTTATCTTGTTTTGCTTTTTTTTCAATGGTTTTTAGCTGTTTATTAAGACTTTCTATGTCTGCTAAAATTAATTCTGTTTCTATAATTTCAGTGTCTCTAATTGGATCCACGTTGCCTTCAACATGAGTGATGTCACCATTATCAAAACATCTTACCATATAAACTATGGAGTCAACATTTCTAATATGAGATAAAAATTTATTCCCTAAACCTTCCCCTTTACTTGCACCCTTAACAATCCCTGCAATATCAACAAATTCTATTTGGGTGGATATTGTTTTTTTGGATTCAGCAATATTAGATAATTTCTCCAGCCTTTCATCTGGCACTAACACCAAGCCATTATTAGGCTCAATGGTGCAAAATGGATAATTGGCCGCACTTGCTTGTTGACTACTAGTTAAAGCATTAAATAAAGTGGATTTACCTACATTGGGCAATCCAACAATTCCGCATCTAAATCCCATATACTTATCTTAAATTCCACTTCTTTAGAAGCAATTCAATTTGCCCATTAGCATTTAAACTTTCTATGCCTTTGTTTATTTTCTCCACAAGACTAGAGCCCTTCTTTACTGCCACAACATAGCTATTTTCCTCTTCGTCAATATAAACATTATCCTCTATAGGTTCAGATTTAAGTTCTGGTATATTTTTGATAAAGCTTGGAGCCTGAGCATCCTCTACAATCAAAGCATTAATTTCTCCAAGTTTAAGCTTTTCAATTAGAAGAAAATTTGAACTCAAGGAAACAATTTCAAGCGATTTATCAGAAGAGTCGTTGTAACTGTTAGCAAAACTCTCCATAGTAGTACCAGTTTGCACACCTATTTTAGCATTTTTAGAAAAATCATCCAATGTTTTTGCATCAGTATCCTTCGCCATAATTATAGCAAATGTACTTGTGTAATATGGATCTGAAAAGCTAACATTATCCACTCTTTCAGAAGTTCTAGAAATGCTAGATATAATGACATCAACTTTACCAGAGTTTAACGAAGGAATAAGTGAGGAAAATTCCATTTCTCTAATTTCAATTTTTTTACCCATTTTTTCTCCAAGCTCTTGAATAAAATCAATATCAAAACCTATAATCTCACCATCTTCTGTATATTCAAAAGGTGGATAATCAGGACTTACACCAACTATCAAAGCATCACTCATCACACTGTTTGTATTTTTTTGTGATTTGGATACAAAGAAAATTATTGAAGCAATAATTAATGCAGTTATAGCTAATACTGTTATTTTATAAGATTTGGTCATAATGAAAAACTGAAAAAATGTTTAGCTAGATTATACTGAAAAATAAGAAAAACACAACTTCTAAAAAATACCTTACCTGTAAATATTTTACATTCTTAGCATAAAATCATGATACTTCTTGATATAAGAAAATTCTGTACTATTTTAATGAGGTATTAATAAAAATCAATGTTCATAAATAGCAACAAAATAAAGAATAATAAATGGCAGAAAAAGATTATTACAAGACTTTAGGAGTAAACAAAGGTGCAACTTCCGATGAAATAAAAAAAGCCTTTAGGAAATTGGCTATGAAACATCATCCTGATAAAAACCAGGGTAATAAGGAATCAGAGAAAAAATTTAAAGAACTTAACGAAGCGTATGAAGTTTTAAAAGACGACCAAAAAAGAGCTGCATATGATAGATATGGCAGTGCAGGAGTTAACAATGGTGCGGACGGATTTAGTTCCCAAGCTGGGGAAGGATTTGAAGATTTTGCAGATGTATTTGGAGATATATTTGGTGACTTCATGGGAAGAGGTGCAAATACTTCTAAAGCAAAAAGAGAGAGTCAATTTAGAGGTGCAGACTTAAGATATAATACGGAAATTACTTTAGAAAATGCGTATAAAGGTATAAATAGAAATATTAAGTTTAGAACTGCAAATAAGTGTGATGAATGTGCTGGAAAAGGAACAAAAGCAAAAACTGGCACAACTACCTGCACTACATGTAATGGCTTAGGCAAAGTAAGATATCAACAAGGTTTTTTCATGATAGAAAAAGCTTGCACAAGTTGCTCTGGTTCTGGAGTGATAATCAAAGACCCATGTGGCAAATGTAGGGGGGAAGGCAGATATGAAAAAGAAAAAAGTTTATCCGTTCACATACCAAAAGGTATAAATGATGGAGCTAAAATTAGAGTTGCAAATGAAGGAGAAGCTGGAATTCGTGGTGCCCAAGCGGGAGATCTATATATATATGTTTCTGTAAAACCTCATGAATTTTATCAAAGAGATAATGCAAATTTGCACTGCACTGTCCCTGTAAAAATGGCCACAGCTGTTCTCGGCGGGTTTATTGAAATTCCAACTATAGATGGAAATATAGCAAAAGTTAACATCCCTAGTGGCACTCAGTTTGGAACAAAATTAAGAATGCAACAAAAAGGTATGCCACTGATTAATTCAACTAGATACGGAGATATTTATGTGCATGTTAACGTTGAATTACCTATAAAAATTACAACAAAACAAAAAGAATTATTGGAAGAATTTGATGCAATCAATCAATCTGGAGCAAATCCAAAATCAGAAGGCTTTTTTGCTAAAGTTAAAAATTTTGTTTCTGATTTGAAAAAAAATAATTAAAGATTTGTACAATGTTTTCTATTGAAATTCAGGGATTATCAAAAACTTATAAAAATGGGCATCAAGCGCTTAAGGAGATAAATTTAAAAGTTAAAAAAGGTCAATTTTTAGCTTTACTCGGCAAAAATGGAGCCGGAAAGACTACTTTTGTTGAAATATTATCTTCCCTAACAAAAAAATCTACTGGCAAAGTAATAATGGATGGCAAAGATTTGGATAATAATGACGAATCTGCAAAATTAAAGGTAGGCATTGTTCCCCAAGAAATTAATTTATCTATTTTTGAAAAAGTGATACAAGTTTTAATCACTCAAGCTGGATATTTTGGTATAGATGTAGATATAGCAACTAAAAGAGCAGAGAAACACTTAAAAGATTTGAATTTATGGGAAAAAAGAAATCAAGCTGTTATAACACTATCTGGTGGAATGAAAAGAAGGTTAATGATTGCAAGAGCATTAATGCATGAACCAGAAATAATATTTTTTGATGAACCTACAGCAGGAGTTGATGCTGAAGTTAGACAAAAAATATGGAAAATAATGCAAGATTTAAATAGTGAAGGCAAAACCATTATCCTCACAACTCATTATTTTGATGAAGCTGAAAGACTATGTGATAGCTTGGCTATTATTTTTAAGGGTAAAATAATAATTAATGATTCATTGAGAAAAATTTTAAATCAGTGCCCAAAACAAAAATATTTAGTTGAGATAGAGCATGAAAAAAAATTCATTATTAAAGATAAAACTATCTCCCAAATTTCAGATTTTTTATTTGAAATTTCCGTTGATTTAGAAAATTCTCTTGCAAGTAGTATTGAAAATATTATTAATTGTGGCGGCAAAATAATCAATATCCAACCTAAAAATAATAGGCTAGAAGAATTATTTTTGAACTTAACGGAGTAAATTTATGAATTTACATATGAATTTCATTGGTTTTAAAACAATACTTAAAAAAGAAATTATAAGAATATTGCGTATATGGCCACAAACTTTGATTCCACCAATCATCACAACTAGCCTTTATTTTATAATTTTTGGTGAAATTTTATTTAAAAACCGATTCATAGCTATTGATGGGCAAGAAATTTCTTATAGTCAATATTTAATTCCTGGGCTTGTAGCGATGGCAATTATAATCAATTCATACAGTAGCACATCTTCATCTTTCTTTAGTATGAAATTTCAAAAAAATGTTGAAGAACTTTTAGTTTCACCATTGCCAACATGGATTATTATCTTAGGATATACTTTTGGAGGGCTTTTTCGAGGAATGATAAATGGTTTAATGATATTTATTACAGCCCTTTGTTTTGAAGCAGTAGCTATTCATTCATATTTCATGTGCTTTTCTATAGCATTATTAATGTCCTTCTTCTTTTCATTAGCAGGAATTATTAACGCAATTTTTTCTAAGACATTTGATGATATTATGTGGTTCCCTTCATTTATTTTAACTCCCATGGTTTATTTAGGTGGAGTATTTTTTACCGTTGAAATGCTTCCAAATTTTTGGCAAATCGTCACAAAAATCAACCCAATATACCATTTTATTGATATTTTTAGGCATAGTTTGCTAGGTATAGGTAAATTTAATTATTTATCCTTTATTACTATTGTGATTTTTAATTTCATATTATTTATTTTAGCGACATACTTATTTAACAAAAAACTTCAAAAATAACTAACTTTTTTTTAAAAATCTCAAGTTATTCTCAAAATATGAAAATAGCTTTTATTTCTTTTATTATTAACTTTATTTTTAATAAAAAAATCCGTTTCATTGCATAGAAATTTTTCTATTAATAATTTTAATCCTTTTTCCGTTTCAATTAGGTCTGTGCTTACTACTTGTTTCTCTACATTTTCTAATTTTCCACTAATATCAAAATACTCTAAATCCGCATTAGAAATATTGTTAATATTTATATCAAATCCATTGTTGATAAATATATATTTTTCAATAGGTAGTTGAGGATATAATCCTTTAGCAACCTCATTTGCATTTGGAATATATCCAGATTTAAAATCAATAATTTTAGCTATATTCTCTTGTTGCAAAATTTCAATTCTATCTGCTATACAAAAAAGTTCTATATTGCGAGATTTAAATAGCAAATTGAAGCTCCCTGCCTTTTCATTGAAATAATTAAATTCACCTTCATAATAAAAATTTTTATGTATAGCGTTAGCTATATTGCCTAAACGTAGATACCAAAATTTTGATATTTTATACGGCACATATTTATACTTTATATATTCATTAAATTTTGTGGAAAAATAATTATTAAATTCTTCTAAATTTTTATGTTTCTCTGATAAAGCTTTTGGTATTAGATCATGAAGTAATATTCCAAATTCCTTTTTTTCAGCCTCTCTAGCAATTTTTTCTAGTGGACTCACTTTCAATATATATTTTGCATAATATACATATGGATTAGATATTAATTTTTCTACACCAGTAACTGAAATTTTCTTAGGCCTTTGGTCAATATCAACCCTTGCATACTCAATATCAGTATTTTTTTCAATAGGTAATTTATAAATATTTTGAAGTAATTTTCTATATTTTTCTGTAAAAATTATTGATTTTTCATTTAGATTTTTAATTGCTAATAATTTTTCCAGCCACCGACAAATCTGATTTTTTGTATTAGTGGATTCGGAACAACTCAGTATTAAATCATTATTAAAAAAGGAGCTGATAAAATCATATTCCATAAACTGCATTTCAGAATCTATTGATTTTAAGTTATTTATTTGTCGAAACCCTGCACTGAAATAATTTTGATCAAAATTTGAATCTGGAAAAATACCTTCGTTTAATCCTGCAAAAAAGATTGTGTCATATTGAATATTTCTAGTTTCAAAAGTTTGTAACATAATTACAGATTTTGAATTTTTAAAATTATTAGATTTCTCATTAGATGTTAAAAGCTTATCAATAATTTTAATATATTGATCAAAATTAAGACTGTTTTCATTTTTAAAAACTTCTAACTTTTGTTCAATCAATGATAATAATTCATCAAATTCAGTATTATCTGAATCATTTTTAAGAAAATAAAATAGCTCTAAATGGATTTTAAAATATTCCTGGATAGTTAAAGCAGAATTTTTTAACAATATTTTTTTCTCTAAAAATTTACCTTCTATTTCCTGTAGAGTATTAAATTCATTTTTTTCTGAATTATTTAAATCAATAAGGTAGTCAGAAATTTTATCTCTGTAAAAAAGTTTTCTTAAAAATTTTAATTCAAAATTATTAATTAATTTATTATCTATTTTGCAATAATTAGATTTTAAAATGTCGAGCAATAATAAATAGTCATTTTTTTTTGTATTTAAATATAGTGATATTAGTAAAAAAAAGTGTGAATACGTGGATTTATTAGGTGCATTACTTACCAAATTCTCCGTATTAATATTCCAAAATTTTAAAGAGTTTTCAATTTTTTTTGCAAGCTCATAAGATTTTGTCTGTATGATGATATTATTTTTACCCATTTTTAATTTTTCTCTAATTACAAGAGCAATCATTTTAGCTTCTTCATTTAGATTTTTTCCACGAAGAATATTTACATTAGTTAACAAATTTTGATCAAATTTCTCATCAATATTATTCAGTATAATAGACGGTATAAAATAATCTATGGGCTTTAATTTAGAGATATCATGAACCGAATCAATAGGAATTTTATTTCTATTTAAAAAATCATATATATGCTTTTGATACAAATTTTTAATACCTGAGCTTTTATCAAAACCTCTGATAAAAATGTAAGCATTTTTATACTTAACTAAATTATCAATCAAGTGTTTCACATAATGTATTTCTGTTTGCGGTAAAATAATAAAAATACAGCTATCCCCTTTATGATCCCAATTTTTAACAGTTTCTTCAGTGGAGTAATTTAAAGAATTTACTTTTAGAATTGTATTTTTGATTTTTAAATAAGTATCTAATTCCTTAATAACTTCCAAAAACAACCTTTCAATTTTTGTATTCGGAATAATTTCCTTTTGGTTATATTGATAATAATAATACTCATCAATGCTTTTAGAGAGTTTATGAACATCTATGGAATTTAAAAATTTTGAATCAAACTCATTATGAGTATTTTGCTTTTTGATTGTTTCCAAAATTAATAGTATTAAAATATGTGTTTGATCATTTTTTAAGATTTGCTTCTTAAGTAAATCAATTCTAGCACCATGAATATTTTTGCAAAATTTATCAAATTCTAATATATTTTCATCTATAGCAGTGAAAGTGAGCACTTGAGGAAATAATATTTTATTATTAAAGAGTAATAGTTTTTTTAGAAAAATATTTTGTATTCTTTTGTGAGGAAGGAGTATGAGATTATTTTGGGGATTATTAAAATTATTTGAAATATTTAAAGTTTTTTTAATGAATTGTTCTAAAAAATTATCACTAAAAGGAATATTAAATATTTTCCCTACGTTGTAGTTTATAATTTTTCTCCTGATTTCAAATATACATGCCCTAACGTAATAATCTTAGTAAGCTTAGGCAAGTTTATCACCCAAAACCCATCCTTATCTTCATCTATTATTTCCACTGGAATAAATTCTACTATATTCTTATTATTGACTACTTTTATTCCAGTAAATCCATTCGTATCAATGCTAAGAGTAGATTGAGAAATTTTGTGAGCTTCAAAATCACCTACATAAACAAAAACTTTTACTAACTGACCACTTTTTAACGTGTCATTTACATTTCTCGTAATAATTTCGGCCGCATAGGTTTTTGTTAATTCATTTGCTATTTCGCTTAGCGAAGATATTTTTGGAACAGAAATTTTTTGACCATTGATAAAAACATAAGCTCCAATACTATTTTTAATTTGATCAAATTGTTTATAAGGTATGTCAAATTTTATTTGTATCATCTGATTAGATATGAACTTGCCAACTTTAGAATTTACAGTAAGATAACCACTTTTTTTAACGTCTATTTTATTTATAATTCCGTCGTAAGGAGCTCTAATAGTTGTATTATCAAAATTCAACCATGCTTGTTTTAATTGAGCTTTCGCCTGATAAAATTGAGCTTTTGCATCAGCAATATTAGATTCAGATCCCAGCCCTTTTTTTGAAAGTTTTAGTGCAGATTCATACAAAACTTCCTTACTAATTAAATTTTCTTTTGCTGAGTTCAGCTTATCAAGATAATCTTTTTTTTCTAAATCAATAATAGGATCATTTTTTGCTAATTGCTGACCTTCGTTCACAAAAATATTTATTACCTTTCCATCTACTTCATTTATCAAATCGATTTGATTTTTTGCCTCAACAGTTCCTGTAAAAATTAAAAATTTAGCTTTTTCCACCGCTATTGAATTGATAATTTTATAATTGGCATGTTTATTATCCTTATCAACTTTTGCTGCAGATTCTTTCTCAGAAAATACTCCACTTAACATCCATATAATTACAATTACAACAAATATTGCAACTACTTTAAAGCTTGTTGAGAATTTTTTAAATATACTAGTTAGCATACATGTACAGATTTATTAATCATTTCAAGTGAGTATATACTACCTTTCTTTAATTCCTTTGTAAACTTGTCTTGGCCTTCCTATCTTCATTTTAGGATCTTCTATCATTTCTTTCCATTGAGAAACCCACCCCGCTGTTCTAGCTATAGCAAAAAATACAGTAAACATTTGCGTAGGGATGCCAAGCGCTCTATAAATTATTCCTGAATAAAAATCTACGTTTGGAAATAATTTCTTTTCTTTAAAATAATCATCTTTTAAAGCAATATTTTCAAGTTCAGTAGCTATATTGAGCAATTTATCACCTTTGATGTTCAAATCAGATAAGACTTCATGACAATACCTTTTTAAAACACTGGCTCTTGGATCATAATTTTTATAAACTCTATGACCAAAGCCCATAAGCCTAAAAGAATCATTTTTATCCTTTGCTTTATTAATGTATTTAGGAATATTTTCTGGCTCACCAATCTCTTCTAACATTTTAATCACCGCCTCATTGGCCCCTCCATGAGCAGGCCCCCAAAGTGAAGCAATTCCTGCGCTCACAACTGCAAATGGATTGGCTCCTGATGAACCAGCTAATCTTACAGTTGAAGTTGAAGCATTTTGCTCATGATCTGAATGAAGAATTAAAAGTTTATCCAGTGCTCTAGCTACGACATTATTTACTTTATATTCTTCAGTAGGAACCCCAAACATCATTTTTAGTAAATTTGAACTAAAATCTAATTTATTATCTGGATAAACAAATGGCAATCCTACAGAATATTTATACGCCATAGCAGCAAGTGTAGGAATTTTTGCAATTATTTTAAGAATAGTTGCATCCCTTTGTTTTTCATCTTTAATATTCAGGCTTTCATGATAAAAAGCTGATAATGAACTTACCGTACCAACCATTATGGCCATAGGATGGGAATGCCTGGGAAAGCCCCTGAAGAAAAATTGCAATTGCTCATGCACCATAGTATGGTGCTTTATAGAATTTATAAAGGTGCTTTTTTCTGTTTGACCTGGTAATTCACCATATAAAAGCAAATAGCATACGTCCATAAAGTCATTTTTTTCAGCTAATTCAGTAATATTATATCCCCTATGTTGTAACACACCATTTTCCCCATCAATATACGTTATTGATGAATCACAAGAAGCAGTTGACATAAAACCTGGATCATAAGTAAAATAGCCAGTACTTTTATATAAATTTCTAACATCTATTGCTGAAGGCCCTTTCGTTCCTTCAATAATCGGCAATTCTATCTCTTGTTTTATATTTGGCAATTTTAAAAAGGCCTTGTTTTGATTATTCATTTTAAACTACTGTATAGTGAAGGCGTTAACCGATGGTATACTTGTAATATTACTTTTTCAATACCTATTTTAGGATTTTAGCCAAGATAATCTAATACTTTTTTGAGATTCGATAAATCCATTTTTGCAAATATTGAATCATCTCCATGCTTTACAAGAAACCTACGTTTACTTTGATCATAGCTTTTTATGTAGTGAAATTCTTGATTAGACAAGTTAAATATATATTTAAAATCCTTATCTAGCATTTTATTAGATAAATATAATTGAGAAGCAAAATATGGCATAACCTCTGATAGATTATTATGAATATTTTTATCATCTATGTTTTCCTGAGTTAAGAGAATCATGGCATTATTGTTAGTTAGTTTTTCTAACCAGCTCAAAATTTGATTTTGAAACGCAGCTGCTTCAAATATGCTGTGTGAGTGGTTAACAACAATAATGGTTTTCTCTCCTGTCAAAAATTTTGGCAATTTAGCTAATAATAAACCTAAAAAAGGATTAAATAACTCTGATAAATCAGCAATTGCAGCAAAATCTATCCCTAAATATTTTTCATTATTAAAAATTGTTGTCTCATCTTTTTTGAAAAATTTATCAAAAAAATCAGATTGAAAAAATTTTTTATAATTAGTTTTTAGCGTTATATCATTAGAAGCTTCGATGAAATTTTCCAATAATTTCATCTTTTCATCATAATTCTTAATATCAATTAGCTCTTTTGCTAAATTATTAAATTTTTCAATATAGTCTTTATTATTTGATCTATGTACATCATTGTGGGCACAAATTTTAAGCAATAGGTCAGCAAACCAATTAACTTTTCCATCATAATTATCTATATTCAATAAATCAATTTGAATTGGAGATTCTTTATCCTTTTCTAATTTTACTGTGTTACCATTTATTGATTTTAGAAATTTATCACTTCTGCTTTCTAAATCAATATATATGATCTTTATATCAAATTTTAATGATTGCGCTAATAAAAAATGAGTTAACGTTGTCTTACCTGTTCCTTTAGGACCTACGATAATCGTGTTTCCATTATTTTTATAATGGAAATTAAAATGATAATACCCCCCCTTAAGAGTTCTTAATATTGTAATTGTATCTCCCCAAATACTACCATTATAGTTGCCCATACTCTTTGAATGAATATTACTAAAAGCAGCTATAAAAGAGGCAGGCAAATAAAATGATCTATTACTATAAAAAGTGTTGCCTGGCAGATTGAAGTAAAAAATTGATTGCAGATTAAAATCTTCCCTAACTACTTTTATCCCTAAATTATTAAATTGCTCAGAAACTGTTTCTATTTTTTCTTGTAGCAAATTTAAATTATCATAATGAAATGTAATATTAATTTGTGATGAACAGAAATCACTTATTTCCCCCTTATCTGAATTAAGCATCTCATCTATGTACAAATCTTTCGACATTTCCAAACTTCTAACACTTTTTAAAGCTTTTTTATAATTTTCAACATCTTTTATAGCTTTTTTATCAGATACTAGAGTAATTAATTCAGAGATAATAAATTGCGAATGACATTGAGTAATGGGCTCTAAAAATTCTTCCTCTAATGAACTTTTCAATTCAAGTGAATAAACAGCTGCAAATTTTGTTTGATTTTCACTACTATTGCACAAAATACTAAAATCTGTAGTTATATTGAAATCTGCTAATAATTCTGAAAATCCACACTGTTCTATTTTAATTTTTTTATTTTTAAAATGAGTTAAATAATAATAAAAAGATAATGGCTCTGAATAAAAAGCATCTTCCTCTTTTACTACAGTAAGAATCTTTGACGAAAATATTTTTAGATCATCTTTTATAGCTTTTGTAATGTTATCTAGAATATTAATAGATTTTTCTAGATGCGTATTATACTTATGTTTTAAAGTATAAGAAACTATAGAGGATAAGAAATCTGCTATATTAAAAAGTTTTAACTTAGGTCCCTTTTTTACCAAAGTTATATACAACGTATTAACAAGTTGCCGATCCCAGCCATTCTGTGCACACCACTCATTCTCAACGAGGTTTACTATTGAATCTGATCCTTGGTATGGAGTGGGCATAATGTTTTTATACTCCCTGACAATATGTATGTATACCGCTATTTCTGAATCCTTTAGGTGATTTGCAATTGCTGATCTTACATCATCTCTTAAAACCCTTTGTTGATCATCAGAATTTTTATCAATAAACCCTTGAATCTCTATGGTCTGAACTAAATCCGCATTTTTAGTTAAAAGGGTTGTATCGTTATAATGACAAGCGATTGGAATAAAATCTGCTACCTTTTGATAAAAAGTATTTATTTTTTCTTTGCTTTTTATTTCCACTTTAATCAATATTCAGTCGTTTATAAGTTTATTTATTTCATAGATAAAGGCATATTTCAATTATATAAATAATTAAGTTAGTAAATTTGGATCTTTCATATCTGTAAAAATGGAGGAAATATTTGATAGAATGTGGCAAATTATAAAAGGAAGAGAGTGTTAAAAACAGAATCAAACTTAATAAAATATTTCAGGAATCATGAATATGGCATCTTTAAATTTAGAATCCTTATTACCTAACGGATCTATGATCTGACCATTGCTTCATCTTCAGATGATCGTATGTTTGACACCCTCTTTATTTTACAATGCTTAGTAATATGTTTTATTCAGCTTGTGTTTTTAGTAAAAATATGCTTCAATTCAACTTGCTAGCTTGGCTATATATAAAGGAGGGATGGCCGAGTGGACAAAGGCAGCAGACTGTAAATCTGCCCGCATTTGCGTACGCAGGTTCGAATCCTGCTCCCTCCACCATATTGCTAATCAACATAAAAATTATATAATTCTGGGCAAAAGGTTTATTTTTTCAACTACAATATGTTTAATTGTTGCTAAAATGTGAAGGGAAATCACACCTATCAAGGTGTAAGCACTATACATATGTATAGAATGAAATAGATTCGCCATCTCAAGATTTACATCAAATATTGAAATGACTTTAAAATTAAATATTTTAACAGAATAGCCACTTAAATCTGACATCAAATATCCACTAACTACCATTATTATGATTAATAAATACATTGAAAAATATACTATTTTAGATAATTTAATTTCTATAGAATTAAATCCTGATGGTAATATTGGTATTTTAGAGAGTAATCTTGTTATGATTCTTAGTAATGTTACAAACAATATAATTATACCAAATGATTTATGTAGATCATATAAATCATATTTATATGCGCTATTAAAATTAGCCATGTATACTCCTATACCAAGTAAAGCAATGATTAAAATTGCTGATATCCAATGAAAACCTCTCATTAGTATATGATATTTTTTTTGCATTATTCAAATAAATAAATTTACATTAGTTATAAGTAGACTTATTAGAGCCCACACCTTTCTTAATAAGTATGTGCATATTTTTTATAAAGTGTCATTCATTAAATCTGATTTTTGTAATGGGAGTTTTGCAAATATACTTATAGGGTAAGAGGTAGTCTTACTGAATTGGCCCTTCGGCTTAAATTCCTCATTTTTATAATTAAAAATACCATTCATTGCATACTACCAGATGATTTAAATTTGACTATGCCAAATTTATACCTAGGTTTTCAATAATAGCGTTTGAGTAGTATTTTTTGCTTTTTTATCATACTTTTCACCTGAAATCATATAGGATATTTCGCTTTCAACCTCATGTTTTTGAAGATACCTAGCATTTAGCACTGTCTTATTGAATTCAAATTCCTTTGTCACCTTAAAAATATTGTCGGATATAGCTGCAATTTGAGGCTGATGTGTAATTAGCATAACCTGCATACTTTTCGATAATTCTTTTAAATTAACACCAATCATTTTTGCTGTTTTACCTCCAGTACCTGAATCTATTTCATCAAAAATTATTGTCTTATTGCCATAGTGCCTGCTTGAAACCAACTTCAAGGCTAGCATTATTCTGGAGATTTCACCACCTGAAGCAATTTTATCAATACTTTCAAAATTTTGCTCAGGATTTGTTTTGATTAATATCTGCACAATATCAATCCCTTTGGGAGTTATTGATTCTGTAGTTACTATATCAATTTTTAAATCCAGTTGCTCCATATTCAAATTTTTAGTAATGGCTATCAGTTTTTCTCGAAGTTTATGTGATGCTTGCCTTCTTAGTTCACTCAATTCTTTAGCATATTTAAAATAACCTTGCTTTAAATCTTCAATACTTTTTTTAGTTTGTTCAAGATTAAAAGTCTCATCTTCTAAAATTTGCAATCTCTTTTTAGATAGCTCTATAATACTGTAAAATTCTGATGAACTAGCCTTGTATTTTTTTTCAGCCTCTTTAATTTTAAAATATCTACTCTCGATTTCTTCTATATTTTCAGTATCATCAATTAAATTTTGACTTATTGTAGTTAACTCACTATTAAATGTTTCTAACTCTAAAATAATCGACTCTAAATTTTTATCGTGAGGAATAAATACGTCAGCATATTTATTTAATTGCTTATGTATCAACCATAATTCTGATATTATATTACTGTCACCTTCAATTAATTTTTTTGAAACAAACTGGCTTACATCCAAAATTTTTGAGCATTCTAATAAATTTTTCCTTTTGACAGATATCTCATCCAACTCATTTTCTGAAATATTTAATTCTTCTAGTTCTTTTATCTTATTTAAAAGATAGGCTTTTTCATATTCATTTTTTTGAATATTATTTTGCAATTCATTCAACTCCTTTTTTAAAAATAGAATTTTTTGATAGATATTTTTTATATTATTTAATTTACTTGAGGAATTGATATAATTATCAAGTATTTCAATATGAGAGCCTGAATCCAGTAATTTCACTTGATTATGCTGAGAACAGATTTCACATAAATGCTTTTCAATAGCCTTAATGTTATCAATTGTCGTCGGTTGATCATTAATAAAAATCTTATTTTTACTATCAAAACTGATAACTTTTCTGATGATCAGTGTTTTTTCATTATTATTAAGAAATCCTTTTTCAAAGAGGTAATTAATAACATATTCATCATTAGAAATATCAAATTCAACAGTGATAGAGGTTGTTTTAGATTGATCCTTAACAACGCTAGAACTAGTTTTTTTTACAAATATAGAAAGCAAAGCTTTTAATATAATAGACTTCCCTGATCCAGTCTCTCCCACTATACTTGTTAAACCTTTTTTAAAATTGATTTCTAAAAAATCTATAAGTATAAAATTTTTAATATAAAGGCTAACTAACATAGGTTAAATAATAATCACTTCAGAGCATTCTACCGAAATAAAGATAAAATTACAAATTTAATGGCTAATTACTCCTTATTATTTAGAATACCATCAACTTCTTTTTTAAGTTCAGCAACACCGCTCTTTATATCATCTAACTGATTAATACCACTACTTGTTTGAGCAGTATCTGAGCCTTTTTTTGTTTTAGAACCACTACCTAAAACTTGATCTTTCATATCATCAAATTTACTAACATAACCGCTTCCATTGGCAGCACCTGAATCTTTTTTTGTTTTAGAATTACCACCTAAAACCTGATCTTTTATAGAATTTATGCTTGCTGATATATTTGAAAGGTCAATATTTTTTAAATCTGGTATCTTTAAACTAAAATTCCCATGGCTCGCAACACTTAGAAACGAATAAAGTATACCTAAAATAATTAACGTCCTTATTCTCAAAAAATCTAAAAATAAACCAAGCATAACTTAACATAAGCATAAAAATATTATATACGTTGAGAATAAACAAAATAATTATGTTTAACAATAGCTAAATTATTTATTTAAAAAAATGGACGACCATATAAATATAATATTACCTTTAGTTTTAGAGCCTGACCCACTGCTACATAAAAAATCTGAATTAGTAAAGGAGCTTAACTCTGAAATTATAGACTTTTCTAAAAATCTTATCGCTACAATGAAATACCATAAAGGTCTTGGTCTTGCTGCTGTTCAAGTTGGTGTGCTTAAAAAAATCATTGCTGTAGATATAATAAATACAGGAAGAAAAGGTGATGTACCACTGAATTTAAAAGAAGGACCTAGAATCTTAATTAATCCTGAAATTATAGAAAAATCTAATGACAAAAAGACCTATACCGAAGGATGTCTTTCTTTTGGAAATATCTTTCCAGAGGTAGAAAGATACAATAGGATAAAAGTTAAATATTTAGATTTAGATGGTAAGGAAAATTTATTAGAAGTTTCTGATAATATCATTTCATCATGTTTACAACATGAAATTGACCATACAAATGGTATAGTTTTTTTAGATAAGTTATCCCGGATAAAAAAAGAATTTATGATGAAAAAATACCTGAAATGGAGAAAAAATAACTCCGATTCAGATTCTTAATTTTGCTCATAGTTCAAAACAATATGATCATGATTAAGTTTATTGTTAAACCATGTGAATTGTCTTTTAGCATAGTTTCTGGTATTTTTTTGGATAGTAACCACCATCTCTTCAAAACTTATATTCCCTAATATATAGTCATGTAAAACACACAAACCTATAATTTTTGGAAGCTTATTTGCATCATATTTTTTGATAATTTCCTTTACTTCTTGCTCTACTCCAAGCTCAATCATTTTTAAAAATCTACTATTTATATTGTCATATAATGTAGCACGATCGAAGCGGATATAAATATTTATAAAATCATCTCTTTGGTAAAATTTATTATTTAAATCTTGCCATTTTAGAATTGATTTGCCCGTTGCTATTATTACCTCTAGACCTCTTAAAATTCTAATCCTGTCATTCACACTTAATTTTTTTGCTAAATCAGCATCGTATTTTACTAGCATATCATGCAATTCTGCATTATTCTTTTCTCTTGTTAAATCTTCTACTTCCTGTTTTATATTTTGGGTAATTTCTGGTATTTTTGCAATCCCATTAATAAGACTAGTTAAGTACATACCAGTACCCCCAACTAATATAGGGTGCAAATTTTGCTTTCGTATATCATCAATTTCTTTAACAACAAGATTTAGCCATTGATGTACAGAAAAATCACTTGTCGGATTTATAATGCCATAAAGTCTGTGAGAAATGATACTTTGTTCTTCATAACTTGGTTGCGATGTTAAAATAGGAACTTCACTATAAACTTGCATTGAATCCGCATTAATCACAACTCCCCCTATTTTTTTTGCTAGCGAAATCGCAAATTTTGTTTTAGACGAAGCCGTTGGACCGTACACACAAATTATCTTACCTTTAGCTGGAGTTATCTTAAACATTTATATCAATTCTAGCATTTTTGTTTCATTTGGAGCACTAGAAACTCTAATCTCTCTCCATTTTAATTTTGCAACACTACTTACACATCTATCACTTATACAAATTGCAATTTTATTTATTGTATACAAATTATATTTTAGAGCTAAATCAGTAAATACTTTAGCTGTCTTAGGTGAATAAAACATAACTATTTCAACAACTTCATTTATTTGATTAACCTCATTCTTTGCTAACTCTATTATTGCATCAGAATTATATACCACTTTAGAAGTAATATTGTAAGCCTTGCTTTTTAAACTACTTTCCAAATCATAGGATAAATGATCTCCGCAAATATATAATATATTTGAAGGGATAGGGACTTTGTCGCATATTTTATCAATTAAATCGCCAACATTTTCCTCATTCAATAATATTGTTTTGCAATTCTTCTTTAGTAGCAGCTCTTTTGTTTTCTCTCCAACCACTAAAGTTGACTTATCTTTCATCCATGGATTATTTTCAAATGTGGCGATTGCATTTTGGCTTGTTAAAATTATATAGTCATAATGATTATCTTCAATCTCCACATCATGATATTTTATTTTAATAAATGGAATTATAATAGATTTTTTGCCTAATTTGCTTATCCTACTATGAGAATTAATCGCAAGATTATAGGGTCTTGTTATCAATATATTCATGATGCTTGTTTTTTTAATAATACATAAAAAGCTCCATTACCACCATGCTTTTGATGAGCATAATTAACATATAAAAAATTATCTTTCACCTCCCATGCTTGAATCCAACCAAAAAAACTTTCCTTAATCGTGGAAGATTTATCAGGTGAATTAAGACCCTTTCCAGTTATAATTAGAAGCATTCTATACTTTCTTTGATACGAATCATTTAAGAAATTTACCAATGTATTATACGCTTCATCTATTGAATATCCATGTAAATCTAGCTTTGAATCTATTTTATATTCTCCTTTGGAAATGCTTTTATGCATACCACTATTCATTCTACTTGGATCACCTAATTTTAAAATATTACTGGACAATTGATCTTTATTTATAGGTACAATTGGCTTTGCAATATGATTTTCTTTTCTATTCTCAACTTTTGATAGATTATTATTAAACTCAGTGATATCAACTCTTTTCTGACTCTCAAGTTTTTTTACATCTTTAATTTCATCTTTCCATACAACTAGTTCATCAATATCTAAAATATATTTTTCATCGTCCATTTTTATATATTTATAATTTTATATAATGTATGTTTAGATCTACAGTATAGCTAATTTTTATTCATGATACAAAATCTTCATATAGGATGTTTATACGATAAAAAATCTGAAAAATCACGTAAAGCATTTGAGGTATTAAACAAAAAGTATAATTTCAAAGAAATTAATCTTCAAGAAATTGAGAAGTATGATGTTATTATAACTCTTGGGGGAGATGGAGAAATGCTAAGAGCACTTCATGCCACAAAAAATCTTGATATACCAATATATGGAATTAATAGAGGATCTATAGGTTTTTTATTAAATCAATACAATGTAACCAATCTCATAGATAGAATAAGAGAGTCCCAAAATGTAAAACTCTACCCTCTTAAAATGATTGTTACCACCCAGGAAGATAAAATTATAGAAGCGCATGCTTTCAATGAAGTTTCTTTACTGAGAGAAACTAATCAGATTGCTAAAATAAAAATTATTATTGATGATGTAGTAAGGATGGATTCCTTATATGCAGACGGAGTTATAGTTGCAACTCCAGCAGGAAGCACTGCATATAACTTTGCTGCATATGGTCCTATTATTCCCTTAAATTCTAATATTTTAGCATTAACACCAATCAGCCCATTTAGGCCAAGAAGATGGGATGGAGCTTTGATTCCAAATAAAAGCATAGTTAGACTTGAAATTATAGAATTTAATAAAAGACCTGTTAGTGCAGTGGCTGATTCGCAAGAAATTAGAAATATAAAAGCTGTAGAAATTCTTCTTGATTTTAGTATAGAAAAGCAGTTGTTGTTCGACAAGGATAATAATTTGCAAGAAAGAGTTTTTAAGGAGCAATTTTTCAAAGATAAAATTTATTAATTTTTGAACATGCTAAGAGTATCAAGTACAAATTTTTCCTGAAGTGACAAATTTTTATACACCTCTACATCTAAAACTTTCTCAGAAAAAAGATTGAGCTTTTGCCCTTTTATTTCCTGTAGCAATTTTTTTAATCTTAGAACTTCATCACCCTTCAAGCTTATTACTCAACATAATTTTTATTGTAGATACAACTACCACAAAACATTTTATTATAAAATAAAAAAGTGATTTTAGACATACCTAAGTATGAACTAAAACCACTTATCGTGTTAATTTAAGTAGCAAAATTAACGTTGCGCACCTGCTGCAGGAGCAGATCCCTTAGAAACTCTTTCTGCAAAACTACCAACAGCTTTCTTAGCGGCGCTTGCCTTCTCACTTGCATACTGACCAGCTTTACCTACTTGCTTACCAACATATTGACCAGCCCTCTGAAGCTCAGGATATTTTTTTGCCAATATTGCACCATGCACTTTCCTTTGCTTAACATGCGCTTGTTGCTTCTGATCAATTTGATTATATTTACAAGTAGCATCAGCTTTCCATATAGCTTCTTTTTGTCTTGGAGTTACCTCTTTTCCTGCTTTTTCAGCCTGCTGCTGTGCTGCATACATACCTTTACCATATTTTGCATCAACTTGTTGCTCATGTTTCGCATGTAGAGCATCCTGCCTTGCTTCATACCCTACTTTAGCATTAGCCTTTAAAGCAGCTATTTCTTTTTATTATCCCCTAAATCATTTTTACCATCTAGTTTGTCTATTCTTGCTATTTCTTTTTCATAAAGCTTATCTAAGTCGTTAAACTCTCCAGCCCTAGAAGCTTTACCACCTATTAATGGCATATTTTCACCAATATCAACCATCACTTTTTGGATTTTGCAAAATAACTCACATATTTTTTCAAAAATCCATTTAGCTGCCTCTACAAAAGTATTTGCTTCTAATACTTCAATCCATTCTTGCATATGCTTTAGCTGATCTAAAATTAATTCATTAGCTTTAGCTCCCATCGCTACATTTTCTCGAAGTTCATCAAGCGTATCTATTAGATCCTGTTGATTATCATCTAAATCAAATTCATCAAAAACACCCATACTTTCTTCCACATCTTGAGCGTCAAAGGCCACAGATGACAGTGCTAAAGCTGAAGCCGTAGATGATGCTACTGCAACGTCTTATTCAACAACTGTTGACCCTCCACCATATCCAAACATACTAAACATAATTTCCTCCTAAATTTAATTAAATTGATTACTTGTATGATTTAAGCTTAGCACAACTAAAAGTTAGCGCAACCCCAGGTGGAAGAAATTTTATTATTTTTGATTATATAGAACAATAAATATTGTGTATGTTAACTTAAACCGCCATATAATTATAAAATAAAGTCATAATTATACGTCCATAAGCTACCACAAATAGCAATTCTGAATGAGCTCTTTAAAATCATGACAAAAATCAATTTTTAATTTTATCACAAATATTTAGAAAATTTTTCGTCATCTAGCTCAATTAAATGCTCTGATTTCATGTCATGAGCAGAATAGTCTCCGTAATCAGTTCTTATTAATCTATTCACCTGAAGCTTAAAATGTGCAAAAACATTCCTTATTTCATTATTTTTTCCTTCATATAAGGTAATTTTATACCATGAATTAGAACCTTGCTTTTTGTATAATTCTACAATAATAGAACCATATTGAACTTGATTAACTTCTATTCCCTTAAATAATTCTTTAATCATATTTTTTGGCATAGCTCCGTGCGCCTTGCAAAGATAAATTCTTTTTAATTGTGTTGCTGGTAATTCTAATTTTCGCGCTAAATCTCCATTATTTGTTAATAAAATTAATCCTTCAGTATTATAGTCTAATCTCCCAATAGAAATTACCCTACCAATATCTTTTGGTAATATTTCAAATAACGTTGTTCTACCAAAGTTATCCTTATGACTTGTTATAACGCCTTTTGGTTTAAAGTACTTCCAAAGACGTGTTTGTGTGGATTTTGAAACAATAACACCGTCTACATAAATTTTATCTAAACTTGTAACTAGATAAACTGGTGATGTGAGTATGTGGTCATTTACTTTTACCCTACTTTCTGAAATTAATACTTCTGCTTGCCTTCTAGAGCATGCGCCATAATTAGAAAGTGCTTTTGCTATCCTAATAGGTTTCATACCATATATTCAAAAAAAAACCTGAACACATTTCCAAAATCATGTTCAGGTTTTTTAAAAAAATTAACGATAGTATATAACAATCAATTATCTAATTACTGTTACTACTCTTCTATTTTGCTTATAAGCTTCTTCAGTATCACCACTAACTGCTGGTCTTTCTTTACCAAAGCTAATTACAATTAATCTGTCTGGATTAATACCATGCTGCACAAGATGCTTCTTAACACTATTTGCACGTCTTTCTCCAAGCGCCAAGTTATACTCAACTGTGCCTCTTTTATCACAAAAACCTTCAAGAACAAATTTAAGATGAGAGTTTTCTTTCATGAATTCAATTTGCTTATCAAGTACTGCTTTAGCACTATCTGATAAACCGGAATTATCGTAACTAAAAAATACTCTATCTCCAACTTTTTTCTCAAGTTCTTCAAAAGTTGATCTAGGTATTGAATCGAGCGTGCTACTGTCAGTACCACTTGTAGATTGTTGTGACTTATTTTTACACCCAACTCCTGCAATTAGTGCTAATGAACAAACAGTTAATAATACTTTTTTCATATGGCTCCTTTGTAATTATGTTATTATTTACGTCATATCATAGTATGCTTTAAATACTTGGTCAAATATTTTGGATAGGTTAATAATTAATATTGTACATTTGCTTTTAAATTCCTTGCCTGATTAAGATATCAAGTATATTTTATTATTCGATAATCTTGATATTTTACCCGCTAATTCAAGCTCTAACAGAAGGTAACTCAATATATTAATCGGTATTTCAAGTTGCTCTACAATATCATCAATTTCAATTGGTGAGTGAGATAAAGAATTAAAAAGTTTCTGTCTAAATAGAGCAAGCTCCGATTCAGATGGTAATTTTTTCATATGGTTGCCGGTAAATTTCTCATTATTATCATAGACAAACGCATTATTTTCTTTAATAAATCTGTCCACATCTTGAATTATATCCTTAGGAGCTAACGCTAAATTAGCTCCTTGTTTTAGAAGCTCATTAGTCCCCTGCGATTTTGAATCTAACGGAGATCCTGGTATAGCATATACCTCTCTATTATAGTCTAAGGCAAATCTAGATGTGATTAAAGTTCCTGATTTTTTAGTAGCTTCTACAACAAGCACCCCCGAAGCTAACCCGGCTATCATCCTATTTCTTTGAGGGAAATGCTGAGCTAAGACTGAAGAATTAATTGGTTGCTCGGTGACCACAAGACCTTTATCATATATTTCCTCATAAAGATTACTGTTTTCCTTAGGATATATATGGCTTATCCCTCCTGCAATTACGCCAATCGTTCCATTATTTAGGCTTCCTTTATGTGCAAATGAATCTATCCCCTTAGCAAGTCCAGATACATTGGTGAGCCCAGCATCTGAAATTTCTTTAGCAAATTCAAACGATAACTTATTACCATTAATACTGGAATTTCTAGCTACAATTATTGCAAATATAGGCGTGTTTAAAAGCTGTGCATTGCCTTTTGTTACAATAACTGGTGGAAAATCTGGAATATGCAGCAATGAATTTGGATAATTCTGTTCACATGCGAGGATAATGTCTGCACCATATTTTTTGGTTTCCTCTATTTCTTTCTCAATGATTTGTTTAGGTGCAATTAATTTTTCACCCGAAAAACCTCCTTTTTTAGCAAGAAAATCTATATTTTGTAGCGCTGTTTCTGGATCACCATAGGTTTTAAGCAACTGAATAAATGTTTTTGCGTCCTCGCCAATCTAATCCATGAAAATTTAAAATTATCAGATTTGTCATTACCAAATAATTTACCTAAATTTCTTAATTCTTTAGTAATATTCAAATTTTTTACTCTCCCTGAGCTAAGCTAAAACCAATAATATCATCGTAACTACATAAATTTATAATTGACAATATGTCAAGATCTAATTCAACTATTTTTCTATACAATGTCAATATATCACTTTGGGAAATTTTATGTTCTTTCTTTGTTTTTAAAAATCTAAATCTATAAAAATCTACCTCAGCATTTGTAAGTGTTTTTGGCCAAATTAATAAGCCCCTACTTGATACCATATGTAATTTTAAAACATCATCTAATTTCTGTAATTTGCTGATCAACTCAGAAGTAAACTGAGTTTTAATGAAGATATCCGCACCTATCAATTCACTTTTTTCATTATTGCTTAAAGTTTCTTTTATTAAAATTTTTTCATTTGCTGCAGATTGGAATTTACTCACTAACAAATTTGGCTTTTTATCAAAATTATCAATAACTGCTTGAGTAAACTCAGACGTTGAGAGTTTCTTTTTACTTTTTTCTGGATTAAACATATCAGCAGTATGCAATCCTTCTTCAATAGTTTTTAACCAAGCGTTATAGATCATTTCCGCTTCATTATTTTTTCCTAAATGCTTTAACATCATTATTGCAGAATTTAACAGCCCTGAAGGATTGGCAATATTTTTCCCTGCAATATCTGGTGCTGAACCATGTACTGCTTCAAACATAGCGTATTCTTTGCCAATATTGGCGCTTCCTGCTAACCCAACTGAACCAGAAACTTCAGAAGCTATATCTGATATAATATCTCCATATAAATTGAGAGTAACTACAACATCAAAATTTTCTGGATTATTTGCAAGTTTAGCTGAAGCAATATCCACCAGCATGTGTTCTGCTTTAATATTTGGGTATTCAGGAGCGATTTTAAGAAAAATTTCTTGAAAGCATCCATCAGTAATTTTCAATATGTTACTTTTTGTGACACAAGTTACCTTATTACGTTTATTAATTCTTGCATATTCAAATGCATATCGAATAATTTTTTCACATCCTGACGTGGAAAGTAGCTTCATTGCCATAGTTGAATTTTGGGTAATTCTATACTCTATGCCAGAATATAAATCCTCCTCATTTTCACGTATAATAACTACATCCATGTTTTTAAATTTACCAACATATGGATAATAAGATAAAGAAGGGCGAATATTAGCAAATAATTCCAATGTTCTTCTAAATGTTACATTTAAACTTTTATATCCTTTTCCTAAGGGGGTTGTAATTGGGGCTTTTAACAATACCTTATTTCTTTTGATAACTTCCCATACATCTTCTGATATTCCTGAAGAAAATCCTTTCTTATAAATTTTTTCACCAATCTCTATAGTTTCTATTTCTAAACCCGTTTTAGCATAACTCAAAATCTTTAAGACGGATTCCATAATTTCAGGGCCAATTCCATCTCCATATGCTACAGTAATTCTATTGTTTGTCATTTTAAACTCCTAAATGTTAAGCTATGTAGTTATTAATAATATATTGTGGCTTTAGATAATTTGGTATCAAATTTTTTAAATTTTTTAGTTTATAGTTTGCAAACTTAGCAATGTGCTTTGCATTTAAAAAGAATTTATCATTGACCTGATCAACATTCCCAACTAAATAAAGCTCTTTTTTAATTTCGCACATCTCTTCTTTTTTAATTATTTTAATCGGAGAAATGTTAATTTTATTATTAAATTCTTGAAAATAATATTTTTCTACCCCTGCTTCAAGCACCACCCCTATATTTTTTTCTTGATGATTAAATGCAATTGTAGCTAAATTACACACAGGCAGTAACGGCACTTTTAAAGCAAAATGCAATGCATTACCAACACACACACCAACCCTCAGCCCTGTAAATCTACCTGGACCAGTTGTAACGGCAATATATTTCAAATCCTTAAAACTCAACTTCAAATTTCTTATAGCTTCTTCTATCATTAAATTAAGTGTTTCTGCTTGTCTATTTACTTTTTCATTATTTTTAAAGTACAATATCTTGTCATTTTCAGATATTGCAATAGAAGCATATAAATATGATGTATCTAAGGTTAATCCAATCATATAATGTAAAAATATATTTGAGGAATGGTAAGCTAAACAACGCAAAAATGCAAATTTTAAATTTTACTGAACTAAAAATGGATGAAATTACAATCGCCTGTATACTTTAATAAAAAAATTTGTTGAAACTATTGATAGTTTATCTATACTGCAACTGAGTAATACTACACACAAATAGGATTCAAGTTTATGGACAAAGAAAAGGCGATAGAGGCTGCATTAAGTCAAATAGAGAAAGCATACGGAAAAGGTGCTGTAATGAAATTAGGTGAAATGGAAGCTCAAAACATTGAATCAATTCCATCTGGTTCATTAGGTTTGGACATTGCCTTAGGAGTTGGGGGCTATCCAAAAGGAAGAGTTATTGAAATCTTTGGTCCAGAAAGTTCGGGGAAAACAACATTGACGCTTCATGCAATTGCTGAATGTCAAAAAAAAGGTGGTACATGCGCTTTTATTGATGCAGAACATGCTTTTGATAGGTCATATGCAAAAAAATTAGGCGTTGACGTGGATAAATTAATTTTATCTCAACCAGATTCTGGTGAGCAAGCACTTGAAATAACTGATACTTTAGTCAGGTCAGGAGCATTTGATATGGTTATAGTAGATAGTGTGGCAGCATTGGTACCTAAAGCAGAAATTGAAGGTGATATGGGAGATAGCCACGTAGGATTGCAAGCAAGGTTGATGAGCCAAGCACTTCGTAAATTAACTTCTAATGTATCCAAAACCAATACTATATTATTTTTTATTAATCAAATTAGAATGAAAATCGGTGTAATGTTTGGAAGTCCAGAAACAACTACAGGAGGAAATGCGCTGAAATTCTACTCATCAGTAAGACTTGATATAAGACGTATTGGCGCTATAAAAGAAAAGGATGATGTTACAGGCAATCAAACCAGGGTAAAAATTGTAAAAAACAAAGTTGCACCACCTTTTAAAATCGTAGAATTTGATATTATGTATGGAGGCGGGATTTCAAAAGAAGGAGAGCTTATTGATATTGGAGTTATTGTAGATGTGATTAATAAATCAGGTTCTTGGTATGCATATAAAGATCAAAAAATTGGTCAAGGTAAAGAAAATGCCAAGATATTTTTGAAAGAAAATCCTGAAATAGCAAAAGAAATTAAAGATAAAATATTAGAGATAAAAGAGCTTGGTTCAGAAAAATTGGATGAAATTTCTATAAGCAATGTAGATTAATGAATAAAAAAGAAAGAGTTTTAAAAAAATATATATACTCTTTTGGAAAAAATGCGACTGAAGGAGGAAATAACCTAAAGAATGTTTTGGGCAACAAAGGTGCTGGGCTTGCTGAAATGAGTAAAATGAAAATACCAGTCCCACCTGGATTTACAATTTCGTCAGAAATATGTAAAGAATTTACTGAAAATTCTAATCAATTGCCAGAATTTTTAAAAAGCTTAATCCTCGATGCCATTAATCAGCTAGAAAATACAATGGGATTAAAATTTGGAGATGAGCATAATCCGTTGTTAATTTCAGTTAGGTCGGGTGCACAGATATCAATGCCAGGGATGATGGAAACAATTCTTAATTTAGGATTGAATGATACAACAGTAAAAGGGCTTGCAAAATTAACAAAAAATCCAAGATTTGCTTATGACTCCTACAGAAGATATATTGAAATGTATAGTAATGTTGTTCTCGGATTGGACAAGTCAAAATTTGAAGCCATTTTACATAATAAAAAAGTACTTTTAGGAATTAAAGATGATCAAGATTTAACTGCTTCTGATTTAAAGGATGTTGTTTATGAGTATAAGAATTTGGTTAAAAATAATTTAGGAATGGATTTTCCTCAAAATATTATTGAGCAACTTTGGGATGCTATATCTGCAGTTTTTAGATCTTGGAATGTACCACGTGCAATCAAGTATAGAAGTATGAGTAATATCTCAAATGATGTCGGGACTGCAGTAAATATACAATCGATGGTTTTTGGAAATAAAGGAAATGATTGCGCTACGGGTGTGGTGTTTACAAGAAACCCTTCTACTGGTGAAAATGAAATATTTGGAGAATACATTGTTAATGCGCAAGGTGAGGACATAGTATCTGGTGTAGTTACTCCTGCTCCAATAAACATAAAGTCTAAAGAACAGTGTTTCGGCGATGAAAAATCACTTGAAGAAATGATGCCGAAAGCTTATCAGGAGCTAAAAATTATTCTACGTAGGCTTGAACTGCATTATAGAGACATGCAAGACGTTGAATTTACTATAGAAAACGGCAAATGCTGGATATTACAAACTAGATCCGGCAAAAGGACCGCAAGAGCTACCATAAAAATAGCAATGGATATGCTGAAGGAAGGTGTGTTAACCAAACAACAAGTTTTGAATACTATAGAGCCAGAAATAATTGAAAAGGTATTACATCCTAGTATTGACCCAAATGCACATAAAACATTACTTACCAAAGGTTTACCTGCTTCACCAGGCGCAGCATTTGGTAAAATTGCCCTTTCTTCAAGTAAGGCAGAGGTAATGGCAAGACATGGTGAAGTTATTTTAGTAAGAAATGAAACTAATCCTGAAGACATAGGGGGCATAGGCGCTTCTTCTGGTATTCTTACATCTCGTGGAGGTATGACTTCTCACGCTGCTGTAGTAGCAAGAGGCATGGGAAAATCATGTGTTACAGGTGCGTTTGAAATAATAGTAGATAACGAAAAAAACACTGTGAAAATCAATGATACTACACTTGATGAAGGTGAATTCATTACAATTAATGGATCAAATGGCGAAGTTTTTTTAGGTAAAGTAGGGACTATCCAAACTAAGTTAGATGGATATTTTGGAAATTTAATGAAAATTGCTGAAGAATTTGCACATTTAAAAGTTATGGCAAATGCTGAAACGGTAAAAGACGCAAAAGTAGCCAAAAGCTTTAATGCAGAGGGAATTGGTCTTTGTAGAACAGAGCATATGTTTTTTCAAGAAGACAGAATCAATATTTTTAGAGAAATGATCCTTTCTCAAAATATTGATGAGCGTTCTAAAATACTCAATCAGTTATTATTTTATCAAGAAGAAGATTTTTACCAACTGTTTAAAATTATGAGTGGTACACCAGTAACTATTAGATTACTAGACCCTCCGCTTCACGAATTTTTACCGCAGGATAATGAAGGTGAATTAGCGCATATAAGCAAATTAATGTCTTTAAGTGTCCAAGAGATAAAAAATAGAGCTAATTCTCTTAAAGAGGTTAATCCTATGCTAGGTCATAGAGGATGCAGACTTGCAATAACATATCCTGAAATTTATCAAATACAGGTTAAAGCAATTCTAAAAGCAACTCACAGATGCATGAAAAATGGTATTGTCACTATTCCAGAAATAATGGTTCCATTAGTAATCAACAAGGCTGAATTTATTGTATTGAAAAATCTTATTAACGACACTGCAAATGCTCTTGCAAAGGAACTAAACACTAAATTTGAATACAAATTAGGTAGCATGATTGAACTTCCCGCCGCAGTTATTAATGCAGGAGAGATAGCGAGCGAAGCAGATTTTATAAGTTTTGGTACTAACGATCTAACCCAAACATGCCTTGGTATTTCACGAGATGATGCAGGTAAATTTTTAAGAACTTATATAGAAAAAGGGATTTTTCTTGAGGATCCTTTTTCTTCTATTCATGAGCAAACAGTAGGAGAATTGCTAAAAATGGCAATTGAAAGTAGTAGAAAACATAATCCAAATATAAAAATTGGTGTTTGCGGTGAACATGCTGGGGACCCAACCTCAATAAAATTTTTAGGTAAATTAAAAATTGATTATATATCGTGCTCTCCTTACAGGATACCTATTGCCAAAGTATCTGCCGGAAAATATAACACTAAAATATAAAAATGAAATCTACCAATCATTACATTAAATCAATATTCTCTTATAAACACTTTAAGGAATTATTAAACTCACTAGCTTTTGCATTTATTTTTGCATTTATTTTTCAAACATTTATATATCAACCCTTTAAAATTCCTTCTGGCTCAATGAAGCCTGGATTACAAATAGGAGATTATCTTTTTGTTGAAAAATTTGCTTATGGCTACAATAATAGCTCCTTTTCCTTCATGCTTAATAGATTTGATTTAGTTAACGAATCATTATCTTTTGACACTCCCAAAAGAGGTGATGTCATAGTTTTTTTATTACCAAAAGACAGTAGCATACACTATATAAAAAGGCTTATCGGACTTCCTGGTGATGAAATACAAATTAAAGACGGGCAACTATATATCAATAATGTTGCGGTAAAGAAAGAAAACAAAGGTCAGAAAATTGATATACAAAATGGCACTCCTTATGTCAAAAATATTTTTCAGGAAACTCTTCCAAATGGAATCAGTTATATGATTTATATGGATGATGATGGAAAAAGCTATCGAAATAACTTTGACCATAATGATACTCCAGTTTATGAAGTACCACAAGGTCATTATTTTTTTATGGGAGACAATAGAGATAACTCAACAGATAGTAGATTCTTAAAAAAAGTGGGTTACGTTCCTAAAAATAAAATTCTTGGCAAAGCTAAAATATTATTTTGGACATCTGATTTTTCAGTGTTAGATTTTATTACAAAGCTTAAAACAAATAGAGCTTTTAAAATAATTAAATAATACTTTTTGTGGAACTAGAAGACTATAAATTCAAAAATATTAACCTGCTTAAAATAGCCTTAACTCATCCTAGTGCTGTCAAAAATAAAGTTGAAGACATTAGTTATGAAAGAATGGAATTTTTGGGAGATAGTATTTTAAATGTTGTAATTGCAGATATTGTATATCATAAATTCACTAATCACTCTGAGGGGCAACTATCAATTATTCTTGCAAACCTCGTCAACTCTAAAACAATTGTTATGGTTGCTAAAAAGCTTGATCTAGGTCAAAAAATAATTCTTGATAATGGCGAAGAACAGTGTGGAGGCAGAGAAAATCCCAATAATTTAGAAAATGCTCTCGAAGCTATTATAGCATCTATTTATTTGGATAGTGATTTTAGTACAATTAAGGGTATTATCAGCAAGTGGTGGGCTGATTTTTTTATAGATATAAATAAATTATTTCAAAAAGATTATAAATCACAATTACAAGAGTTATTGCAAAAAAGATATAAAATATTACCAAAATATATAACAGAAGATAGAGATGGTGAACCACATGAGCCAACGTTCACCATATCAGTATCTCTTAATAATAAATATAAATTTGAAGCTCAAGGCAAAACAAAAAAAGAGGCAGAGCAAACAGCTGCCAAAGAAATGTTAAATTTTATGAACGATCAAGATGAATAAAAAAATAGGATATGCTTGCCTTATTGGAGCCCCAAATTCAGGCAAATCAACTCTTCTTAATGTATTAGTAAATCAAAAAATATCAGCAGTAACACATAAAGTGCATACCACTAGAGATAATATTAAAGGAATTATTTCTAAGGAAAATGCTCAGTTAATTTTTATAGACACGCCTGGATATTTAAAAAATCCAAAGTATAAGTTAGAAAAATCTATTACAAAAAAATCCCTCAAAGAAATTAAAAACGTTGATTTTATTTGTATCATTGTTGATGTCGCTAAAAAAAATTGTTTAGATGGCTCTTTAATTGACATAAATTATTTCAGCTCTCAAGAAAATTTAATTATTGTTTTCAATAAAATAGATTTAATAAAGGATAAAAATAAATTACTTGATCTTGCTCAAAAAACAAAAGATAAAGGATTTAATAACATTTTCATGATTTCAGCTATAAACAACAAAGGGGTGCAAGACTTTATAGATTATTTGATTAGCAATGCTCCTGAGGGCAATTGGCATTATGATGAAGATGAAATTACTGATAGAAGTGTTAAGCAACTTGCGGAAGATATAACAATGGAGCAATTATATAAATTTTTAAATAAGGAAATACCGTATAACTTAAAAGTCGAGACAGAATCATGGAAGGAAGAGCAAAATGATGTGACAATACACCAAGTTATTACAGTACTAAAAGATAGTCAAAAAAAGATTATTTTAGGAAAAAGTGGAGAAAATATTAAAAAAATTAGTATAGTATCCAAAGGTGAAATAGAAAAATTAACCAATAAAAAAATTCATTTATATTTATTTATCAAAGTAAGAGATAACTGGATGGATAAATTATAGGGCCTGCATTGTCATTCTAGATGCAGTAAATTTTTTTATTGGCATGCTAAACACTCATCATATTCATTACCTTCCTTTGTTATAACCGGAGATAGCTTCATTTCAAGTTGATGTTTGTCTATGTTTTCTGAAATTGAAACTTTATCAGCCCTTTGTAATGATTTTGATCTACAGTAATACAAACTCTTAATACCTTTTTTCCATGCTAAGTAATGCAACTTATTTAAATCTTTTTTATCAATATCAGCTGGAATAAATATATTGAGAGATTGAGCTTGGCTAATATAAGGCGTTCTGTCCGCAGCGTGTTCAATTAACCATTCTTGGTTAATTTCAAAAGCTGTTTTGAATACATCCTTTTCATTATTATTTAAAAAATCTAAATGACTTATAGAACCCTCATGATTCATTATAGATGACCATATATCATCTGAATCTTGACCTTTTTCTTGTAGTAAAGCCTTTAAATATTTATTTCTTATATTAAAGGAGCCCGTCAAACTTTTTTGAGTATATGCATTGGAGTTAATAGGTTCAATTCCAGGAGATGTTGAACCTGCTATTACTGAAATAGAAGCAGTTGGAGCAATTGCTGTTTTATGAGTAAATCTTTCCATTATACCAAGCTCCTCCGCATCCGGACAAGCTCCTTTGTCCTCAGCAATTAATTTTGACGCCTTATTAACTTCTTGATTTATATGTTTGAACATTTTTAGATTCCATGATTTAGCCATTGCTGATTCCATGGGTATCATTTTAGATTGTAAAAAAGAGTGAAATCCCATCACCCCTAGCCCTACGCTTCTTTCTCTATAAGCAGAATATTTAGCTTTTTGCATACCATCTGGAGCATTGTCTATAAAATCCTGAATAACATTGTCCAAAAATCTCATTATATCAGTAATAAATAACTGATTATTACACCAATCATCATATTTTTCTAAATTTAGAGATGATAGGCAACATACAGCAGTTCTATCATTTCCCTTATAATCTTTCCCTGTAAAAAGAGTAATCTCACTGCATAGGTTTGAAGTTTTCACTTCCATGCCATGTTTTTTGTATATTTCTGGAGCATGTTTATTAACATTATCAATAAATAATAAATATGGCTCTCCCGTTTCTACCCTTGCAACTAACAGTCTAATCCAAATATCCCTGGCTTTAACAATTGATACAACAACATTATTTTTGGGGCTTATTAACTCCCATGGCAAATCTTTCTCCACTGCCTCCATGAATTTATCCGTAATCACAACACCATGGTGAAGATTTAAAGTTTTACGATTAGGATCACCACCTGTTGGTCTTCTTAACTCGATAAATTCTTCTATTTCTGGATGAGAAACAGGTAAATATACTGCCGCACTTCCCCTCCTTAAACTACCTTGAGATATAGCAAGAGTTAACCTATCCTGAACACTTAAAAAAGGTACTATCCCAGATGTTCTGCCACTATTTGCGACTTTTTCTCCTATTGAGCGTACATTACCCCAGTATGTACCTATACCCCCTCCTCTGGAAGCTAGCCATACATTTTCATTCCAAATGCTCACTATGTCTTGCAAACTATCATCTACCTCATTGAGAAAACAGGAAATTGGTAATCCCCTTTTTGCTCCCCCATTACTAAGAACCGGTGTAGCAGGCATAAACCAAAAATTACTCATATAATCGTAAAGTCTTTGTGCATGATTTTGGTTATCTGCATAATGAGTCGCAACTCTTGCAAAAAGATCCTGATATGTTTCATCATCCAATAAATATCTGTCTAAAAGCATTGCTTTTCCTGATTCGCTTAAATTTTCATTTTTCGAATGATCAAGATTAATTTCATACTTTAATATTTGTTTTTTATTAATTTTCTCAAAGACCCCATTTAGCATAATCGTAACAAAAAAATTGTTTATGATATATCATAAATATACTACATATAGTAAAATATGTACAATATATTCGTGAAATGCACTATATATTGATATAACTAAAAAGTCTACAGCAAAGATTTTTTATTTAATTTTCTCTCTTAATCTCTGAATTAAGGATGCAACGCCCTCCTTTGAAAGAATAGAATTAAAATCTGATCTTTGACCTAAAATTAAACTTATGTCCTCTGCTACTATATCTCTAATTAAAAAGTGATTGTTAGTCATCTTAATTCTATATGCTATGTTGATATACTTTGAGGTATACTTTTTATTAAGTATTTTTGTACTTACTATGTATTGAGAATGAGCAATATGTTTGACTGATTCTATATCAAAATTTACTCCATTATATTCAGAAAATTTTGATACATAGGTGCTAATCATAAAATTTTTATATGCCATTAAATATTCTTCTAATTGCGGCTGATTAATTTTTTTGTAATACTTACCTAAGGCAAATTTTGCCATCCAAGTTATATCTACTGAACTACAAAAAATATTATTAAGCTTTTGTTCTTTTTGCGCATTAGTATTTGTAGATTCAATAACTAGTATTACTTGTTTGGCAGTATTATTAACAAATTCTATTAATTTTTGCTTTTCCTCAGCTATTGATGAGGGTAAAATCATTATAATCAAACTCAATGATATAAAAATTTTCTTTATCAGTTTAACAATATTTCTCATAACTATTTCTCCCTATTTAATTTTTGATAGTAAAAATTTCGTAATGCAGCATATTCATCAAGAGATACTTCGGACAAAGTTTTATCTGCACCAATAAACTTTTCCCTGGTAACTATTATACTAGTTCCATAGTAAATTTTAAGAAATTTCTTATCATTTTTAAATTTGATAAAATTTATTGGATCTGCCCCAATATCAATTACATTACCAAATCCGTCTCTAAGGTTAGATGGCCCAAGAATAGGCAACACTATATATGCTCCTTGCTTAGCACCATAATATTTTAAAACACCGCCAAAAGATGTATTGTATTTTTTTAAACCTGCTAATTCTGCAACGTCGAAAATTCCTAATATACCAAAGGTACTATTAATAAAAAATCTAAAAAATGAGTGAAATGCTTCATGAGGTTTAAGCTGAATTACCCCGTAAAAAACATTTAATGGTTCTTTCAAATTGCTAATAAACGAATTAACTCCCTTTTTAGCAGGATTGGGTATAATTGCGCTATACATTTCTGCAGGAGGCTTAATGACATATCTATCAACTACCTTATTAAATTTGTATACTTTACGATTAAATTTTTCATATGGATCATAAGTTCTAAAAGTATAGCTCTGATCATAATAATTATTATCTAAGCTATAATCCTCATCTTCATCCTCATCAACATCTTCACCCCTAACATTCCCCAACATCAACGTTACTAAAAATAACCCAAATATAATAAAAAGCTTAACATTAAAACTATTAGCTATTAGGCGCATGATTAATCTTCAAAATTAATGTAATTAGAGAATATTTTTCTTTTTTAACTTCCATAACTTCCTCTTTTACAATATTCCACCCGCATTTCTTGATTATATTATTAACAAATGATTTGTTATAAATAAATTGTTCTGATTTGTTATTAAGCACATAATTATCTTTTTGGGTGTCATCAAAATAGTAATTTAACAAAAAAATACCCTGATCAGTAATATAAGGTTGTAACGTAGATAAAAACGATTCTATTTTCACAGAATATGAAATTAAATCAAGCCCCAGAATTATATCAAATTTAGAATCTGTTTTAGATGAGGATGCTAAAAAGCTACTTATATCTTTTTTTATGACAGTATTATAAACTTTATCTTTACCAATCGATAAATTCTCACAATGTTTTACAGCTTTATCATTTAAATCAACACCCAATGCAAAATTTAATAGCTGATTTTTTCTAAGTAAATAGGTCAATAGACCTGTATTGCATCCTAAATCTAATACATTAAAATTAAATACTTTTTCTGTATCATTTAATATTTTTTTTAATTCCTCATAGGTTGAATTTTCCGAAGAATTTACACATTTTCTAAATTCACTAAGATGAAATCTAAATTCTTGATTAATTTTATGATCAATAATCTCTAAAGGAACAAATTGAATTTGATCATTTTTATTATTAATGATATTTAAACAGTACTCTGCCCCTTCTTTAAATTTAGATTTATTATCTCTCTCCATATAATGCTTTAAGTATGGCTTTGCTTTTTCAAATTTAAATTTTTCAAAATAACATCTGCCTAATAAATAGTCTAAATCGGGGTAGCTAATGCCAAATTTTTTTAATAACTTAAATCTAAAAATTGCATCACTTAAATTGCCTGCATTAAAATGATATAATCCCAAATCGTAATTAGTTTTTGCCAAATTTTGAGACTTAATCTTAATCTCATTTATTTTTGATCTTACTTTATCTAGCCAAGACTTGGCATTACTTAATTTAAAATATACTACCGGATTAAAAAATTTTTTTATTTTTTTAAAAATTAACATTATTGATTACTACTTATTTATAGATTTTTTATTTAATTTCACTTGATCAAAAATAGTTGTAGCCTGAGCCACCATAGAACCTATATTACCTACCTCAGATGGAATAATTATGGTATTACCATCTTTTGCAATTTTTTGAAATGCCTCTATATATTGTTGTGCAAGCTTCATAGAGACCGCTTCAGTTCCTCCACTTTTCAGTATAGCTTCTGCAATTTTTTCTATTCCAATTGCTGTTGCTTTTGCAACTAGTTGAATCGCCTCTGATTCTCCTTTGGCCTTATTAATCTTATCTGTCATTCCTGCTTCAGAATTTAATACCACTTCTTTCTTATTTCCTTCAGCAATATTAATCATCGATTGCATTTTTCCTTCTGATTCCAAAATGTCAGCTCTTTTTTGTCTTTCAGAGGATACTTGCGCTTCCATTGCTTTTAAAATAGTCGTGGATGGAGTAATATCCCGAATTTCATATCTCATGCATTGGATACCCCAGGTGCTAGCAGCTTCATTTATTGCAGAAACAATTTGATTATTTAAGTACTCTCTTTCTTCAAACGTCTTATCCATAACTAGCTTACCAATTGCAGACCGCATAGACGTTTGTGCCAATTGTGTAACCGCATAATATGGGTTTTCAACACCGTATGAAGCATCCATAGGATTAATGATTCTAACATATATTATACCATCAAGAGCTAAAGTAACATTATCTTTTGTAATAGCAGATTGTTGCATAACATCAATGGCTTTTTCTTTAAGAGTATGTTTATAAGCAACTTTATCGATAAACGGTAAAATGAAGGTTAATCCTGGCTGAAGCGTTTTATTGTATTTACCAAGTCTTTCAATTATCCATGCCTGCTGTTGAGGAACTATTTTTATCGCTAGCCAGCAAAAAAAACCTAAGACTATGAAAAACAACCCTAATCCGGAATTTATATCAAAATACTCCATAGTAACTTAAAAAATTTATGTTAAAAAATCTCCTCCAAACTAGTACATTTAACTTTATTTTTCCACTATAAATATATTATTTTTTACAGAAACAATAGTAACATTATCACCTTTTTTTAATATAGTATCTTTACTAGATGGAGCTAATTTAGCTTTGCAAATAGCGCCTGACCACTTAATCTCTCCTAAATTCTCTCCTTTCAAATCATGACCATATACAGTTGCTATACCTCCCTCAATATTATGATATGCCTTTGTATTGCCGATATTAAGTAGATATTTTGTTGGTTTCCATAAAATAATTGACCACAAACAAAAAAATCCGAAAAAGAATCCTATTTGATCAATCAATGTATCTAAAGTAATTAGATTGAATTTCATGCATAAAGCTACGCAAAAAGCTGCAATCCCTGCGAAAAAGAATCCTATTGTTCCACCTAAATACATTTCTATAATCATTAACACTGCCCCTAGAACATACCAAAGCTCAATTTGATTGGTTAAAAAATACTGCATCACACTTTATAAAAAATTAATTGCTATCATTTCACTATAGTAGATATTTTAAAAAATTCATCAACAGTTAATTGTTCAGGTCTTTTATTATAATCTATTTTAAGCTTTTCTAACTCAATTTCAGGATTATCAAAAACATTCTCCAGGCTTTTTTTTATTTTTTTTCTTCTAAAATTGAAAGCACTTTTACATATTTTTTCAATATTATTTATTTCTTCAATAGTAGGTTGCAGTTGTTTAGGAGTTAATTTAATTATTGATGACGTTACTTTAGGCACTGGAAAAAAGTTTTCTGGTTCTACATCAAATAACAATTCACAATCACAAGTAAATTGAGCTAAAACACTTAACCTGCCATAAGCATGCGTTGACGGTTGAGCTAAAATTCTATCAGCTACTTCTTTTTGTAACATAATTATAATTTCATTAATATTACTTAGTTTTTTAAGCCATTTGACAATAAGTAAAGTGCTAATATTATATGGTAAATTTGCTACAATTGTGTAATATCCGTCAATAATGCTTTCTTCCTCAATTCTTAATGCGTCCCCATTTATAATTTTAAAATTTTTATCTGTACTTAATTGAATTTTATTAAGAATTGGCAGTATTTTTTTATCAATTTCAACAACAAATAAAGATTTAATATTAGTCTTTAGTAAATCATTTGTAAGAGCTCCGATTCCTGGGCCAATTTCAAGTATGTTTTTATCTTGTATATTACCTAAAGACCTAATTATATTGTTAATAATGTTGTTATTAACTAGAAAATTTTGTCCATATCGCTTAGTAGGAGTGATATGGTATTCTTTTAAAGTTCTTTGTAACTCAATTATTTCATTCATCAATATTACTTTGTTTACAAAGTCATTGTTTTTGGTTAAGTATACTGTTTTTATTTCTTTATATAAGTTATTTTTTTACTGCTAGAAGAATTTGATGATTAATCTTATAAAACCATTTTTTGCTATTGTATTAATTTCTTATTCTTTTGCTTGCTTTGCTCTGGATAAAAATGACGAAGGAGAGCAGAACCAAATCACTATTGAAGCAGATGAGCTGATTTATAATAAAAAAGAAGAGTTAATTAGCGCACAAGGAAATGTATATATTGAACAAAATAATTTTCGTATTGTAACCAATAAAGTAGTGTATGATAAGAAGAATAATTATTTATACGCTATTGGCAATCTAGCATTTAGCAATAATGATGAAAATAATTTTTTTGGTAAAAAGGCCTTTTTTGATAAAAAAAATAACACAGGTGTAATTATAAGATTTAAAGCTAGGATTGGACATAAAGGCCTGTTATCTTCTGATTTTGCTAAAATGGTAGACAAGAATACCTTTATAGTTCTAAATTTAGTTTTTTCTACATGTCAAGTGTGTAAGGATAATTTTATTCCAAACATACCTTTGTGGCAAATAAGGGCAAAAAAAGCTACTTTAAATCAAAAAGAAAAGAAGGTAGAATTTAAAAAAAGTAAAATAGAATTATTTGGAGTCCCCATATTTTATTTCCCTTATTTCTCTATTCCTACACCAAATTCACCTAGAAAAAGTGGTTTTTTAGTTCCTAAATTTAAAAATTCTAATGTACTTGGTTTACAAATATCAATTCCTTATTATTTTAATATTACGCCTCAAATGGATTTAACTTATACCCCAACAGTCAGTAATAAAAACCATATACTAAACAGTGTAAATATGCGATATCTTACGAAATATGGACAATATGAAATAAATGGTGATTTGATAAATGATACGGGGGAGACAAATAAAAAAAATACCTTCAAAGGCTATATAAATTCAAAAGGTGATTTTAAATTTAACAACAACTATTTTTTAAATTATAAATTTCAAAGGTTGTTTGATAAGGATAAAATTCTTACAAAAAAGTACGATATAAATGACGATGATATTTTAACTAGTAATTTTTCATTAAGAAAGGAGAATAAAAATCAATTATTAACTTTTGAAGGTATTTCGTTTCAAAATTTAAGAGAAAATAAATCACAAAACAAGGATACTCCATATGTATTACCATGGATTAGAACTTATAATAGATTGTCCTTAGATTCACCTTTAATATCAGATGTAGCACTTTCCACTGATATTCTAAATTTAAGAAGAGCCGAGGGAATAAGCTATACACGAGGCACTTTTCAACTTGATTCATTTCATAATATTACACTGCCTGTTGGACAAATTTTAAATATTAATCCAGCAATTAGATACGATTATTACGACATAAGAGAAGCGGTAAATAGCGGAATAAAAAACAGATTGCTTGGTAACTTGTCTATTGATTGGAAGTGGCCATTTATAAAATTTATTGGAAGCAAAAATTTGATCTTAGAACCCATTGTCAATTTTACATATAACTCAAATACTACGCAGAATTTTCTAAATGAAGATGGTCAATCACAAATAATTAATACCTCTAATATATTTTCTTCAAATTTTTTTACTGGTAAAGACAATGTTGAGATTGGATCAAGATTAAATTTTGGTGTTAGAACCAATTATTACACAGGAAAAAATACGTATGGAATGATTTTAGGACAAAGTTATAAACTCAATAAACCAGTAAATACAAATGTTAAGAATCCTTCTTATACATGGGATAATAACTTTAATTCATTAAAAACGGAGATTGTAGGTAAATTTTATGCCCAATTAGATGATAAAATTTCAATAATTGATAATGTTAGTCTAACTCCCAATCACCTAAATCTAATAAAAAATGAATTAGATTTTCAAGTACAACATGGCAAAACTAATGTTAATTTAAATCATATTTTTATTAATAAAAAATATATTAATAAATGTCATAATGCATACAACCAAGAAATTGGAGTTAAATTTACGTATAACTTTAATAGCCATTGGGGGATTCAAACAGGAGCTAGAAAAAAGCTTGGCTCTAAAATCAAAATTGAAAAAAACTGCAAAATCAAGGATCCAGATAAAGAAGCAAAAAGCAAATGGATCAGCAATGAAATAGGCTTATTTTATAAAGGAGATTGTTTAAAGATAAATTTTGGTGTAATAAGAGATAATTCAAGACCAAAGGATTTAAAATCTTCGGTTACAACTTATTTGAAAATAGAGCCTATCTTTAATTAGTATAATTATGAATATCAGGAAAAAATTTACTATTTTAATCAGCAAATTGTTTATTGCATCGGCAATACTATTTAGCACAACTTTTGCCAATTCGCACCAAGATACAATTGTTGCTTATGTTAATGAAGAAATTATTACTTCATTTGAACTAAAAAATAGAATTCAATTATTAGAATTTTTAAATAACATAAAAATTAATGCTAATCAAAAAATTGATATAGTCCAGTCAATGATTGACGAAAAATTGTTGTCTCAAATAGCAAAAAGGAATAGCATTTCAATTTCAGAAAAGCATATAGATCAATATGTAAATGATATAGTGAGTGATCGTGGATTAAACAGCTTAGATGAATTAGCTAAAAAATTCAAAATAACCAAACAAAGTCTATTCAATTATATAAAATCACAACTTTTATTAAAAAAACTAATAGAACATCAAATAGAATCAGAGACTTCTGTTTCAAAGCAAGAAGTAGCAGATAATTTAAAGGTCATCTCTAAGAACTTTAATAAATCATCACGGATAAATCCTGCCACAGAACTTAAGCTTTGTGAAATCATTCTATATAAGGATAGAGCTAGTAATGAGGATCTTGAAAAAACCTTAACTCGCATTTATTTATCGATAAGTGAAGGGGAATCTTATGAAAATTTAGTAAAACAATTTTCACAAAGTAAGACTTCCTTAAATAATGGACTTATTGGCTGGGTTAAGGTAGCTAATTTATCAAATAGTATCAGTGATTCATTTAGCAATGCTTTTAATGTCGGAGCTATAAGCAAGCCTATTGAAACAAACGATAGTATTATTATTTTGAAAATTAATGATATCAAAAAATTAAGTACTGTACAGAAACAACTCAGCGAGGATGAAGTTAGAAATATACTTTACAATCAAAAATTGAACTTAAATTTGAAGAATTTTATTAAGAATCTAAGGAAAAGTTCATACATTAAAATTGCATAATATATAAAAATTTAAGAACCCACTCGCTACTTTTATAGTGTTAACGTATTATATTTGCTCGACAAAAAATTGACTATTTCGAGCTGATGTTATGCTTCGGTATTTGTAGTAAAAAATTCTGCACCCAAATCTTTTATTCCATATTTTTTCAAGTTTAATAAATTGTCGTTACCAGCACCATTGCCAGCTTGATAACCGAAAATTTGATCTTGATAAAATTGTTTCCCACCTGAATTAAATACAGGCGAACCTTTATAATCCAAAAAGACTTTATCTATAGTGTGTTGAGTACCACTATAGGTGACTACTTTCATATCATTGCCACTTGCGTCAGTAGCAACTACTTCATAGGTATATTTGCCTAAATCAGCCATTCTTGCATTAGACCCATCCTTGGTTAGCTTTCCATCCCACGTAATCGCATTCATTCCTTTATTTTTTCCAGCATTCTCTATCTCTGCAATTACTGTATCATTTTTATCTTTAATTAAAATTTTCACACTTTTCGCTTTATCTTCTAACTGGTATGTCATATCTGCTTTCAAAACTTTTTTACCATTTTCTTCTGACTCTGTAAGCTCAATATCATTACCTTTAATTATCACCCCCTGACCAAGCTGACGAGAAATATTGGATAATTTCGCTTCATCACTTTCATGGAATGAATCATATAGCAATCCTTTAATATCCATCAAATTAGTTGTATTTTGGTATGATAGCATAGTGTTAATTACTTGAGAATGATCCGTAGGTGCAGTTGGATCTTGCCCTTTCAAAGATTCCACAAAAAAGCTCATAAAGCGTTGCTTCTCTTCTGCCAAAGCTTTTCTTTCTTTCGCAATTTTATCAACTGAACTGTTATCAGAAGAATTTGGACTTAATTTTGATGATTCTACCCCAGACATAAAGCAAACTTGAAACCGTTATATAACTCAACTATACCCATACGTCTACATTTTTGTCAACATCAAATGGCATGAATATAAGTGACATTCTATGCTCTGCAACTCCGTTTAATACAGTGTCATTTTTTCCTTCAACTGACAGTCGCCCCTTTTGTGATTGATCTTCAGTCTGATTATTTTGGCTCAAATCTTTATAATTAAAAGTGAGGTTTGTTGCGATGCCATTTTCAGAATCACTTGATTTAACACTACTTAAAAATTCATCACTATGCTTTTTTAGAAGCTCAAATGTGGATATTTTATCGGAGTTGACTATGATGTTTCGTTCTTTTCCTTGATTATTCACTATTATTTCAATTTTACCCAGCTCTGCAGGTTCTAGTTGTACTATAGTATTATTATCTTTTTGATTAGCTGTAGCAGATATTAAAAAATTTACCTGGTTAATCAATTTATTATTTAAGCTATCCAAAGAAAAATTCATCTTAGCACTCGTAATTGATTTTGTACCATTATAGTAAGCATTATGCCCATATCTATAATCTGCATCTGATAAATTTTCACTAAATTTAAAACTCAAATCAACAAATTCTGTACTTCTTATATCTTTTGTATCAACTCCAGATGAAACAAATGACAAACTATCATAAGTATCCACCTGATTTTGAAAGTATACTCCTGATTCTGAATATTTTAATTGGACTTTTGGAAGATCTACTTCAATTTTTTTCCCCATTCCGATGAACCTAACATCATCACCAGTAAATTCGGCAGCCTCTATTTTTGCTTGCAATAACGCAGTATTATTACTTTTTTCACCTTGCGCATAATCTTCATAAAATAATTGAGTAGGCTCGCAAAAAAAATCTAGCTCGGCTAGCTCGCAAGTAGCCTGCGCTTGATTTTCATCATCGATTGGGATATTTTCATCCAAAGTAAGAAGACTTAAGTCATTTTGAGCTCTAGTATCTATAGCTATTTTTCTAGGTACAATTTGTAAATATTCCTCCATTGTAACTTCATCACTACTCGTATCATTGCCATCAACTTTATTTTGGATATTATTTAAATCTCTTGTAGGCTGAACCTTTTTTTCATCTTCAACAGCATTATCTCCAGTAGATATACTTTGCAATATTTCATCAAAATTAGTCTCCCTATCTTGTCTAGCACCATCTGAAAAATCACAAGATTTTTGAGCGCCTTGTGCAGCTAAATTTGGCTGATTAATTTGTGTAGCTATGTCCGTCATTTAACACATTTATAATGTCCACTAGCATATATAGCAATTAACATACCAAATTTATATATTAAAATTCATTTTATCTTTTTGAATTGACAATACATCTTCAAAGCCAAGCTTTTTAAATTTTGATTTTAAAAGGTAAATATGCGTCTCAAGAGTTGATGTTTCCGAGTCAATATTATATTGCCATAACTTATCAAGAGCTTCATTTTTATTTATAACAAAATTCGGACTTTTTAAAATAAAATTTAACAAACTCGCCTCTTTTTCAGTCAATTTAATAACTTTATTATTATTATTTATCAATAATCTTTCATTATAAAAAAAAGAAAATTTATTTAAAAATATATAGTTATTAAGTTTTGTTAAACACTTAATAATCAAAATATTCAAACTTGAGATGTGAAAGGGTTTTTGTAAATTTGCAATTCCTATCTTTGATAAGGTAATAGAAATTTGACATTGATTACTATTACTCTCCATTTCATCAATTATACAAACCCTATCCTTTCCCTCTAATTGATTTTTATCCTGTGTTGTTTTGATTTTTAAATTTTGATATATTTTGAAATTTCTTAGAGCTTGTTCTAGGTAATTATTTTTACTAAATATAATAATCATTGTTGTGATAATAATACCGCACTAGTTTAAAAAATCACTTTGCATTACCTTTTTGTGCTTTAGAGCTAAATTTCCCTATATTACTTACAAATTGCTCTAGCACTCCAATTTTATTACCTTTTATTGTAATTTGAGCAGAGTCATAATTCAAAATATTTGCATCCTTCGCATCGTACGTAGTAATTTTTTTGATTATATTTTTTGAATCTAATTCTATGGCCACAATTTTTTGCTCTTTTAATTTTGGCTGAAAAAATGCAACCTGCTCATATTGGCGCTCCATATAATAGTAGGTCTTTGGACCAAAACTTGATTTTGTAGTAGGCTCTCCTAAAATCTCCAAGAGATTTTTTTCAGAGGTTTGGTTAATTTTTATAGCATCTAGTTTTTCATTACTTAGAAAGTATCCAACTCTTTCTGTTTTTTTACCACAGGATACTAGCATACCTGATAAAATTAATACCAAAGCTAACTTAATAGATTTATTTTTCATACTTTTCTCATTATTATCTTTCTTATTGTTTGTTTTCCTTCTCTTTAGGTTTTTTCTTAAAGCTTCCGATAGCTTCTTTATTTTTTCATTATCCTTCAGATTTTTCATAAAATTTTATTTTTATACTTATTATCTAACATGTTTCCAAAATTTCTTAAATTCTTTTCGTCAAATTTGCCCACTTTTTTCATCATTTTTTGCATTTCCAAAAATTGCTTTAACAATTTATTAATATCTTGAACAGTAACTCCTGCCCCCTTGGCTACTCTAGTTTTCCTTGATGCATTCATTATTTTTGGATATCTTTTTTCTTTTTTCGTCATAGAATCTATTATTGCTTCTTGTTTCGTTATAACGCTTTTATCAAATTTATCTGAGCCCAAAGCCTGCTTTATCACTTTAAAACCTGGCAACATCCCCATTATCGAAGATATGCCTCCCATTTTTTTCAAATTATTGAGCTGCTTTCTCAAATCTTCCATGTCAAAATTACCCTTTTGCATTTTCCTGGTTAGTTGCTCAACATCCTCTTCACCTACTGTATCTATAGCTTTCTCAACCAAAGTAACAACATCTCCCATATCAAGAATCCTTGATGCTACCCTCTCAGGATAGAATTTTTCTAAATCAGATATTTTTTCACCGTGCCCGATAAACTTAATGGGGCATCCTGTAATATATTTTATACTTAGTGCAGCTCCGCCTCTTGAATCACCATCAATTCTAGTTAATATAACCCCCGTTAATTTTATCGAGTCATGAAATTTTTTAGCGCTATTCACTGCGTCTTGCCCTGCCATAGAGTCCGCTACTAACAAAGTTTCAATGGGATTAGTTATGCGTTTTATAGAAATAATTTCATCAATTAATTTTTCATCAGAATGCAACCTACCTGCAGTATCCAAAATTATTAAATCAAATGATTCTGCTTTTCCTTCCTCTATTGCTCTTTTGGCTATATCAAGAGGAAGCTGCTCATAAACAATAGGCAAGGTATTAACTGAAATTTGCTTACCAAGAGTTGCAAGTTGCTCTTGGGCAGCTGGTCTATATGTATCTAACGATGCAAGTAACACTTTTTTCTTATATTTTTTTCTTAAATATGCCGCTAATTTAGCAGCAGTTGTTGTTTTTCCAACACCTTGTAACCCAACTAACATTATTATTGCAGGAGGCGATATTTTTAAATTTATATCTTGTTCCTCTGCTCCTAAAATATTTTTTAACTCATCATGGACAATTTTAACTATCATTTGCCCAGGAGTTACGCTATTCACAACTTCTTCTCCAATAGCTTTATTTTTAATATTAGCAATAAATTCTTTTGTAACACCTAGCGCAACATCAGCCTCAAGCATTGATATTCTTATTTCACGTAAAGCTACCTCCAAATCATCTTGCGATATCGTTCCTTTGCGCTTAATTTTATCAAAGGTTTTTATAAAATTCTCACTTAATGAAGAAAACATCGTATAATCATTAATTTATTCTGCCAAATTATAGTGTTTTGCAAAAATGAAGTAAATAAATATTTAATAAAAAAAATATAGCAAGCAAAGTTAGCTCACTTTACCTGCTTATGGTAGAAAGTAAAACTAGGGGTTGTATATGTGGTTTGTATGTGGTACGGTATTTCAAAGTAGCTGAATGAGTGACTGCATATTTAGCGCATCCTTATCATCAAGCAAACCTTCCCACTACTCATTAGGATGCGCTGAAAATGCAAAATATAATACGTTATTATTAAAAACCAGCATAACTTATTTCTTATAAAGACACATGCCTTTGTCTACTTATGGTAGGGAATAAAGAAACTAAAGGCTGTATATGTGATTTGGATATGGTACCGTTATACAAAGTAGCTGAACGGGTGACTACGTATTTAGCGCATCCTTATCATCAAGCAAACCTTCCCCATTACTAATTAGGATGCGCTAAAAGTGTAAGCAGTAAATTTTAATCAAAACTCATCCCATATTAAATTTTTCCTTTAAAATTAAAAAAGAAATGTTAAAAACAAACACTACAATACTATATTTTTTTGATGAGTAAATTTACCAATAAGCTGTTTTTTATATTCTTTATTATTTTTGCCTTTATTATTGCTCTAGGTTTTTTAAGTCTATTATTCTTTGCAAGTTTTTTTCAAGATATTCCTGATTATGAAGAGTTATCAAATTACATGCCTTCTGGAATTACTAGATTATACGATCCAAAGGGTGAAATTTTAGATGAATATGCATCAGAAAAAAGAGTATATGTTAGATATGATAAGATACCTAATATTATTACAAATGCATTTATAGCTGCCGAGGATAAAAATTTTTTTGAACATCAAGGTGTTGACTTAACAAGTATTTTACGCGCATCCTTGCAAAATATTTTAAATATAGGAAGAAATAAAAGATTAGTTGGTGGCTCCACTATAACTCAACAAGTAGTTAAGGGATTTTTCTTAACTAATGAACGGAGTTTTGTTAGAAAATTAAAAGAAGCAATTTTAGCCTATAGAGTAAGTAAATCTTTTTCTAAAGAAAAAATATTGGAGATATATTTAAACCAAATATATCTTGGGCACCATTCTTATGGAATTTATGTTGCTGCTTATAATTATTTTGGCAAAAGCCTAGATACAATTAATATTGAAGAAGCTGCGCTATTAGCTTCATTACCAAAAGCTCCCTCTACTTTAAATCCCTATAAAAATTATGAGCGGGCTTTCGAGCGCAGAAATTGGGCGATACAAAGAATGGAAGAAGAGGGTTTTATAACTTTCAAAGAGAGAGCAGATGCTATAAATTCTCCAATACAACTTAGTAACTCTCCAATCAGAAATAATAAGTATGAAAATTATTATACAGGTGCCGTTAAATCAGAATTAATTGATTTATTTAACGAAAAGAACGTTTACTCAAAAGGCTTGACCGTTAACACTAATATCAATTTAGACTTGCAAACTGCTGCCCAAAATTCATTAAGAAAAGGGTTGAAAAATTATGATAAAAAAAGAGGGTGGAGAGGAGCATTGGCAAAAATTGATATAAAAAATGACATTACCGCAAATTTAAAAAAAGTTTCTAAAAATAATTATCATGATTATTTTTTATTGGGAGTTATTACAAAAATAAATAAAGATGGCCTTAATGTAACACTACAAAATGAAAAGGAAATAAAGTTATCAAAATTATCCCTTGAATGGATTTTAAATAAAAATATATCCTTAGCAATACAGCTAAAACAAAAATTTGCAGTTGGAGATGTTATATTACTTGATGAAGCCACTAATGGACAATACACATTAGAACAAATACCAGAGATTAACGGAGGTATGGTAGTTATTGAGAACATATCTGGTAAAATTTTAGCATTAGTTGGTGGGTACGACTATAGCCAAAGTAAATTCAATAGAGTAACTCAGGCTCAAAGGCAACCGGGCTCAGCTTTTAAGCCATTTTTATATCTCGCAGCTTTTGAGCAAAATATACCACCTAATACATTAGTTTTAGATGAGCCGCTTGAGATAGATTTAGGGAATGGCATGCCGATCTGGAAACCAAAAAATTATTCAGATAAATATTATGGATTGATAACAGTAAGAACTGCATTTGAAAAATCCAGAAATCTATCTACATTAAGGCTGGTATTGGGCATAGGCCTAGAAAAATTAGCTGACGTAGCTAAAAGATATCTAATTTATAATTCAAGTATTAAACCCACTTATTCTATGGCACTAGGTGCATACGAAACTACCTTACTTAAAATGACTAATGCTTATGCAAGCATTGCAAATAATGGTGTGATGAAGCAGCCGAAATTAATAGATAGCGTATATAATCGACATGGAGAATTATTATATTCACCCAAAGATCTATATCACAAAAATAATTCTCCCTCTCACTTTCAGGAAGAAGTAAATGAGCAAAGATTAGATCCTGAAATTGGATTTTTAGGCAAAAAAGTAACTGATGATGGAACTAATTACCAAATTCTTTCACTATTAGAAGGTGTAGTGCAAAGAGGCTCAGCTCGAAGAGCTAAGGTACTAAAAAGAACTATTGCAGGGAAAACTGGAACAACAAATAATAGTTTGGACACATGGTTTATAGGTATGACACCAGATGTAACAATTGGTGTATTTGTAGGATACGATATACCTAAAGATATGGGGAAACATGCAGCAGGATCTAATATTCCATTGCCAATTTTTGTTGATTTTTTAAAAAATTTAAACTTTATTCCTGATAGAGAATTTGAAGTACCAGATTCGATTAGTAAAAGTTATGTTGATCAAGAAACAGGAGATATAACTGAAGAAAAAGATTTTCTTCAAGATAAAAAATATATCCTTGAGAATTTTAAAAGCAATCGTTCTGAATCTACTTATGTAAATGATCAATTAAATGCAAAAGTGATAGAGAATATTATATCGTCACCACAATCATTAGATTCAGATTCAATATTTGATATATTAGAAAATGAGCAACAAGAAATATCTAATAATTTAGAAAATGAGGAGGAGGAATAAAAAATTTTAATACTAATTTCCTTAATTCATCCAAATAAGGCGATGCTAAATAATGTTTGTTTTTAATCATTTCATAATTAGGGTTAACGCTTTCGGATAACTTATCAATTAAAGTAGCAACCTTAAACAAATATTCTGCTCCTCTCTTCGATTTTAACGAGTAACCAATTGCTTTATATGTATATTGATTATTTTTAATATAATCATCTAAACCTAAATCTTCTAAAATTAACTCAGTCGCTCCTTCCAAAGTATAATAAATGCCATATTCACCATTTAAAACTGGCTTAAACTTGAATTTTTTTAATGAAGTAAATACTTTCTCCTGCCATTTGGCATTACTTAAATAAATTAAATCTAATATTAACTCTCCTCTTCTTTGAGGAAATTCTACCCCTTTAATTCCGTATCCTTCTTTTATTTTTTTGTTTACTGCTTGTTCCATTGTTTCCATTTAACCCATTCTTCTTTTGGTATATGTGTATCTGGATGATAGTATTTTATACTGATGCTTCAATATTACTTGCTTTATTAGATTGAGTTAATTTAATATAATTTTTATTTATATTATCCTCTCCTTTATTTAAATAATCTATAAATTCTTGATTATCATTTTCATTATTCACAAACATATTCAAAGCTTCCTTACTCGCTTTTCTTAATTCGTGTAAATAAGGAGAGTTTAAATATATGCAATTTTTTGCTTTCACAAAATTAGGCCAATTAGGACAATATATTTCTTTATATAATTTACTGCTACTTTATATAAATATTCGGCTTCTTTTCTACTTTTTAATCTTATGCCTATTTGAATATAAGGATATTGGTTTTTTTTCAAAAATCATCTAAGCCTAATTCATCAAATATTATGCCTATTGCTTCAGCTAAAGTATAATGTATGCCATATTCACCATTTAAACTAGTAGTAAAGTTTTTTGAAATAGATGTATAAACTACCTCTTGCCACTTATAATTACTTAAGTCCATTAAAGTTAATATTAATTCCTCTCTTCTTTCAGGAAATTTGATGTTTTTTAAGGTTTGTTCCATTGTTTCCATTTAACACATTCATTCTTTGGTATATGTGCATCTGGATGATAGCATTTTATACTGATGCTTCAATATCACTTGCTTTATTAGATTTAGTTAATGCAGCATATTGTTGGTCTCTTTGTTTTTGAACATCATTTATAAAATTAGCAAAATACTCATTATTTTTCTCATTTCTCATGAATTCATCTAAAGCTTCTGTTGGAATATCTAAATCAATTGTCTTACCTAAAGCATCACTAACTTTACTATTATCACCACTATTTAATGCGCCTTGAATAGTTTTTTGGTTACTCTCACTTATTTTGCTGTAGAACGTAAAATCTTCTAAATTCTTATCAGGAATAGTCGATCTTTTAAGATCACATCCAGTTTTAACAGGAGTAAATCCTGGGAGCGGCTCTTGCTTATCTGCTTCTGGGTATGTCCCTATAGTTGGTTTGTTATTATCATTAATTGGAGTGCCAGTATTTTCTGGCAACTTATCAGCCTTAAGCATTCCTTCTAAACTTTGAATAAATTCTCTTGCTTTTTGTTCTTCAACTCGTTCTTGTCTTACTTTCTCTTGCTCACTAAAAATATTATATATATTTAATATTGGTATTATTTTTTTTAATATATTATTTCCTAATGTATTCCCTAATGCATTTATTACTTTACCTTTTATATCTTCTAAGCCACCATTTTTTATATTACTAGCTTTTGATACTTTATCCGCTGTTTCATCCACTTGTTCAATGTTTCCCTTTTTTATCATCCTTATTATTGGATCTTCTTTTAGACGATTAAGGTTATATTGTTTATTCTTTGTGTTTAATATATCTTGTAATACATTTTTAACCTTATTCTCATCTTCTGGAGAAAGATTTAGATTTTCCAATTCCTTATCTATTTGATTTAATACTTCTTCTGATTCTTGTTTGCTATTGTCTAAATTTACATCTCCGTAAGCCTCGCATGCCCCTGAACTTGCTGCGCAGGCACCTGAGGTTTCTTGTTCTGTAATTTTTTCATCATTAATATTAGTAGTAGAATCACCTGCAGTACTAGCTTGCTTTTTTCCTATTTCTGTTTGTTCTGTAATTGGAGAAAGAAATTTTTGGTGATAATTAGGATTATCACCACTTGGATACTTTGCACTTTCTGGAATAATAAGTTTTTCCCCTGCTTTAATGAAATCTTGATTTTCAATTCCATTCAATTTTGCTAATTCTTCTTTATTTACTCCATGTTTTATAGCTATTTCTCCTAAAGTATCTCCTTGCTTGATTGGATATTCATTATTTTTAGTTTCCTCTTGTTTTACCTTTTCAGCCGCCTCTTCTTACTGTCTTGCCTTCCCCCATACCTCACTAAAAGCTTCCAGAATCCGTAACATCTGTGCACCCTCCTGTATCTTTTTTGCATCATATCCATTACTACTAGCATGTTTTATTGCATTTTTAGTATGTTTATCATCTATACTATGACCAAAAACTTGTCTTTCAGCTTCAGCCACTCTATCTTTTAATTCATTAAATCTTTCACCTCTATCGCTTCCATAATCTCTATCTGGATTTCTATCCTCTCCCGGGTCTCTACTGTAAGCACCCTTCTTATAATCACTATCCATAGTTCCAGCAATGCTTGTTCTTACATAATCACGACCCTCATTTCTATCGTTACCCCTGTCATTCCCTCTATCATTGTCCAATGCATCCCATACACTTGCCTCTACTTCTGGAAATCTAAAAGGATCATTTGCTTTCATCTACTGATTAGCATTTTCAAATGTTTCTTGAATATAATCCATTGCATTTTCTAAATAACTATCTACCATAAAATTACTTTATAAATTCTATATTCACATCCTAATATTCCATCCAGTCTAGATCAACCTCTTTTTTGCAACTAATCTTAGAATCTAAACAACCATAAATTTCATCACTTCTTATTACTCTTTTTAAGCACACACTTATTCTCTTCAATAAACTTCTTTTGCTCCAAATATAATCTAGCCGTTGCTCCGTTAACCTCCCTACGGTACCGTCAAGTTAAAATGAAACTAGATTATAGTGATTGAAATAGATCTGAAAAATCATTTTTCATTTTACGACCTTACCTTCAGGATAAAGGTCATAATAGTATGTCGCTAATAATCTTATAAAGCTTTGTAAAATATTAATATATATATTGCTGATATAATTTTTTTATGTTGAAAATATACTGGCATTCAAATAGCATTCAAAAAAAAGTTTTTGAAAATAATTTGTATGCAACTAACCGAAAATGTAAAAAAAATTTTAAAAAGCTACGAGAGTGAATCTCCTGCTGTTAAGTCTAATTTAGTAAAAATTTTGATGAATGGTAAATTGGCTGGTACTGGTAAAATGCTAATTTTGCCTGTTGATCAAGGTTTTGAACACGGACCAGCTAAGAGTTTTGCTGTAAATCCAGCAGCATACGATCCAGAATATCATGTGAAATTGGCATTAGATGCAGGTTTAAATGCATACGCCGCACCAAAGGGAATGCTTGAAGCGATTTCTGATGAATTTCGTGGAACAATCCCATTAATACTTAAAGCTAACAGCTCAAATTCCTTGATGCATAAGGACATTGAACCCAATCAATCTATTACAGCAAACATACAAGATGCTATTTATTTAGGATGTACTGCAATAGGTTTTACGATATATCCAGGATCAGATAATTCACTTGAAATGATACAGGAAATTTCAGAAATGATTGCAGAAGCAAAGTCATATGGACTTGCTGCCATTGTATGGTCATATCCAAGAGGGGGGGATTTGAGCAAAAAAGGAGAAACATCTTTAGATGTTATTGCTTATGCAGCGCATATTGCAGCATTAATTGGCGCCAATATAATTAAAATAAAGTTACCATCTGAAGATATTGAAGATAAATCAACCGTAAATATTTACTCAAAAGAAATGCATACATATAAAAATCTGACAAATCGTGTTGCGCATATTATGCAGGTTGCCTTTGCAGGCAGAAGACTAGTAGTATTCTCAGGAGGCTCTGCAAAAACAGAAGATGAGATATATAAGGAAGTAGACGCTATTAACAAAGGTGGCGGCAATGGTTCAATAATTGGTCGAAACAGTTTTCAAAGACCATATGAAGAGGCTATTGAATTGTTATCAAATATTATAAAGATTTATCTAAATGGTGCATAAAAAACTTTACCAAACTCTGAAGCAATATATCAAATACATAATTTAGAATAAATTTCATCTAAAGTATAACTATCCTTTGCAGCAGCTGGGCTTGTAAATAGATCATTAAATTTATATTGCGGATCAGCTGCATTGCCATACACCCTATCTATTGTTGCCTTTGGATTGGTTAGGGCATTTAAAACTGCAATAAGCAAGAAAAAAATAACTTTCTGTGGATCGCATGAAGCAGAGGGAACTCTAAATTCCAATCTTCTACTATTGATGTCGCTATCTGGAATTCTTATGGCTGTAGTTCGATTATTATTTCCCCAACTTAAATTTATCGGCGCCATAAAATTTGGCATAAATCTGTTATATTCTTCTAAATCATCTCCGCATAGCAGATAAATTGATTGATTTAGCATTAAGAGAATTGAATTAATAACATTGCTAAGAAATTTATTTGTGCTTATGGTATCGTCAGAAAATACATTATGATTATTCTTATTATATAAACTTAAATGAAAATGCATGCTAGAACCATATGTACCAACAAATGGCTTTGGACTAAATATGATTTTCAGGCGTAACTTATTTGCTATTTTATGCAAATCTAGTTTAATATTTTGAATTAATTTTATCAATTGCAAGCAATTGCTTGAGGCTTGTAGCTGAGTTTCAAATTGATCTAACCCCTTTTCATCAGTGATTGTTAAGCCAGACTTTTCAAGCTCTTCTTTAAATAATTCAATTTGCTCTACATTAGCCAATTTACCAATTTTATGCCTCAGATAAAACTCAATTTCAACACCAAATTTAGGCATAACACCAAATTTACCTCTTAATAATGCAGTGACTTTTTCAATTTCGTTGCTAAAATCTTTTAATTCTAATAATGTCATTATTATTCATTATTATTTAAGATATCAATTTTTCTTCAAAGTTTCTGGTACTTTAGGAACATCTGCAAGAGAATTTTTACTATTTTTGTTATAAACTTCCACAGCCTCTTTAGAACTAATAAATGGATTCTTCGGTACTTTTATTTTATATCCTCCATTCATGATAAATTCATTGTCTCTAGGAAAATGCTTGTTTTGGAAATTTTTTTCAGTTGTTCCATAGTTAGTATTTTTTTTTGAGCACCCGCTAAAAATGACTGGAAAAACTAGTGTAATAAAAAATATGTACTTAATCTTATGCATAATTCTAAATAGAAATTTTAATAACTTATTATAGCCTTATTCAGATTTTAAAGCTATCAAACTAAAAAGCAATCATTTGTTTTAAATTTTCAATTGTAAAATTGTTCATTTATTGTTATTTAGTAGATTCAATAAATATTTTATATTTCAATGAAAGCTTTATTTTGGCTACTAGTTATAGCTCCAGCCTTGTTTATTATGTATACATCGGCAAAAGCCTTGTTTTGGTTTTTAGTTATTTTAACACCAATTGTGTTTATTCATGAATTAGGACATTTTTTATTTGCTAGATTATTTGGGGTAAAAATTGAAGTATTCTCAATAGGATTTGGAAAACCTCTAATAAAATGGAAGGATAGTAAAGATACTGTTTGGCAAATTGCCCTTATACCTCTTGGAGGTTATGTCAGAATGTATGGTGATGAAGGTGCTGCGAGCACTCCAGATAAAGAGAAAATAGATACTCTATCGGAAAAGGAAAAGAAGTTATCTTTTCATCATAAAAAGTTATGGCAAAAATCTTTAATTGTTTTCGGAGGACCGCTTGCTAATTATCTCCTAACAATTGCTATTTTCATCATTATATCAATGCATAGTGGCGTCAAAGACTTTAAAACAGAGATCACTAGTATACAACAAAATTCTCCAGCTCAAATTGCAGGTTTACAAATTGGAGATTTAATCAGTGATGTTAATGGAGATAAAATAGGTTCTATACTTGATTTAAAATCAAAATTAAATACAAATAAAAATTTAAGCATAGAAATAGGAGTTATCCGCAAAGAATCTTATTTAAGTGTAAATGTTTCACCTAAGGAGGAAGAGTACACAAATATATTTGGAGAAACTGCTAAAACACGTATGATTGGAGTTGCTTTTGAAAAATTTTCTTTTAGAAAAGTAGGATTAACAGAATCCTTTAAAAATTCTTTTTACCAAGTAAGAGATATGTCATGCATGTTTTTGAAGGCTATTTGGCAGATGATAACCTTAAAGCGCGGAACAGAAGATATTGGCGGTCCCATAAAAATTGCTTTATACTCTGAAAGCATGGCAAATCAGGGGTTTATAGCAGTATTGTATTTTGTTGCAATTATATCCCTTAATTTGGGCCTAATAAATTTATTTCCAATACCTATGTTAGATGGAGGACATTTATTTTTCTATGGAGTTGAGGCGATTATTAGAAGACCTATTCATTATAAGATTCAGGCTCTTTGTTTTAAAATTGGGTTTTTTATGTTAATGGGATTGATGTCTATAGCTTTTTGGAATGATTTAAAGGCTATAGAATTTTTTAAAAAATTAAAATTATTGTTGGGCTAAAGCATTATGAATGTAATTAGAAATTTTGTTTTTATATTTATTTTTTCACTTCAATTTTTAAATGTTGCAGCATTTGAAAATGTTCAAAAAATTGAAGTTATTGGTAATAAAAGAGTTCCCACAGATACTATTTTATATTATTTAGATTTCAAACTTGGAGGTAAAATTACCCAAGAAAATATTGATGAATCAATTAGAAATTTATATTCTCAAGGATTTTTTGCCAATATATCAATTAAACAAGATCCAAAAAATATTATAATTATCAAAATTGAAGAAAATCCAATAGTTAGAAAAATTAATATAGAGGGTAGCAAAAAACTGAAAGCCGCTACAATTAAAAAAGAGTTGCAAATTAAAGAAGGTAATATCTACTCGAAATTTCAGTTAGATAGTGATGTTAAACGAATAGAATCCACTTACAAGAAAATGGGGTACTTTGCTGCTTCGACTTATTCAACATTAAAAAAGCACGGACAAGATTCAGTTGATGTAACAATTTTTATCAATGAAAGAGAGAAGCCAAAGATTAAAAAAATAGTTTTTTATGGTAACAAAGAATTTTCTCAAAAAGAGTTATTAAGAATCATTGCTTCAAAAGAAGCTGCTTGGTATAGGTTGTTTTCTTCAAGTGATTTATACGATCAAGATAGAATTATGTTAGACAAAGGACTCCTTAAGGAGCATTATATGCAAGAAGGATATGCTAATTTCAAAGTTCAATCCTCAACTTCAGAAATCACTCCTAATGGAGAATCATTCTTATTAACATACATTATTAGCGAAGGTGAGAAATTTAATTTTGGTGAATCATCGATTGATTGCCAAATAAATGATATTGAAAAATCAGAATTAAAAAAGTTTATTAGTTATAAAGAGGGAGAGATATTTAATGAATCTTTAATTGATAAAACCACATATCGAATGACAACATTTCTGGGAAACAAGGGATATACTTTTATAGATGTGGACTATACTTTGGATAGGAACGAAAAAAATAAAACAGTGGATGTAAGATATATCATTAATGAAACCTCAAAGTACTTTGTTAAAAATATCAATATTATTGGCAATACAAGGACCTTAGATAGGGTTATTAGAAGGGAATTAAAAATCTATGAGGGTGATCCATTCAATTTATCAAAAATTCAAAGGTCAAAACAAAAAATTGCTAATTTAGGTTACTTTAGTGCGGTTGAGTTTGAGAATAAGCCAACCTCTGAATATGATAAATTAGATTTAGACATCAAGGTAAAAGAAACATCTACAGGTTCCATGCGTTTTGCAATTGGCTACAACACTGCATCAGGCGCAATAGGCTCAACAACTTTATCTGAATATAATTTTTTAGGTAAAGGACAGATTGTAGAATTTGATTTTAGTAAGGCTAAAAAAAGCTCAGATATATCTTTTAGCTTTACTGAACCAAAGTTTATGGATCGTAATTTAGCAGTCGGATTTGATATTTTTACAACATCTCAAGATAGATCAAGTCAAAGCTCTTTTAGCGCTAAAAGCAAAGGGTTAACGCTCAGAATGGGATATGATATTAACGAATATTTATATCATAATATTAATTATTCTATAAAAAATGAAAAATCAAATAAGAGTAAAGATGCATCAGTGTTTTTAAAAGCTCAGCCAAATAAAACACGAGTATCTTCTATTGGTCACTCAATTTCATATGATAAATTAAATAGTAGGATTAGCCCTACAAAAGGTTATCTCATTAAATTTACACAAAATTTTGCTGGAGTTGGCGGTAATGTGAAATACTTACAAAATCAGCTATATGCAAGTTATTTTAAGCCATTATATAAAAACAACATAATTTTAAATTTGATTGGAAGGGCAGGTAATATTCGAGGAATTGGTAGTAATAACGTTAACATTAATGACAGTTTCTTTGTCGGAGAAGAATATATCAGAGGTTTTGATGTGGCAGGCATAGGACCACGGGTTACAGAATATCCAGGAAATAATGATCAAGATTCTCTTGGAGGTAACACGTTTTTTGCAGGTACTGCTGAAATACAATTTCCTCTAGGATTGCCAGAAGAATTTGGAATGAAAGGAGCTGTTTTTACTGACTTCGGTACTTTGTTTGATACAGATGCAGCCAAATATAAATGTAAAGGTAACGATTGTACATGTTCTAAGCCGTTGTGTGAAGGAGAAACACTAAAGTCTGAGTACATAAATGATAGTAAAAAAATTAGAGCATCCTATGGTGTTGGTTTGGTATGGGATTCACCTCTTGGCTTTATAAGATTGGATTATGGCACACCGTATAGGAAAGAATCATTTGACAAGACGTCAAGAGTAAGATTTAGTATTGGAACAAACTTTTAGTAATTATATTTTTTGGAGTTTTAAATGAAATTTTTGAGATTTTTACCGCTTTTTTTATTGGTATTTTGTGCAAGTGAACTTCACGCTGAAATTAAAATTGGAGTGATAGATACTAATAAAATAATTGAAAGCTGTACTGCGCATGCTGAAGCAAAAAAAGTGATAGAAAATGAATTTAATAAATATGAAAAAGAAGCTGGAGAAATGCAAGAGAAATTTTCTAAAAAAGCAGAAGATTTAGAGAACAAGAAAAATGTTGTAGCAGCAAAAGAATATAATAAAAAAAGAGGAGAATTAACCAAGGAAGCACAAATTTTACAAAAAAAGTTTTACAACCAAAGAGTCAATCTTGAGAAGGAATTTAACAATATTAATAAAATTCTGAATGATAATTTAGCAGACATTATTAAAAAATTATCTGAGAAAAACCATTTGACGGTAGCGCTGGATAAAGGGATGCTGCTTTATAATGATGAATCTATCGAAATTACAGATGAAGTTATAAAAGAAATAAATAAAAACCTAAAATCAATCGATGTAAATTTACCTCAAAGTAAAGCCAGTGATTCAAAATAAGTTATTTAAAAATGTTATAAAATTTTTACTACTAGTACTAATATTAGCGTTTGTTTTTAGCAGTTTGGGAGGTATTTTTAGTAAGAAAGAATTACCATATGCACTAAAAATTGCAGATATTGAATACTCTTTCTTTTATGTTGACAAAATATTCCAAGAAGGCATCAAAGAGTCCAGACTCAAATATGGCAAAGATTTATCTCAAAATGATATCAATAGATTAAAGAGTGATATATTACAAAATATTATAGATAGTACTTTAATTTTACTTGAAGCAAAAAAATTGGGGATAATAGCTAATGACAATATGGTCAAAAAAGAGATTTTAAAAATTCCCATCTTTTTTAAAAATAATAGATTTGATAAAGATATATTTGATCAAACAATCAAGAGTTTTGGAGTATCTGAGCAGGGATTTATTGATAAATTGAAAGAAGATATTATAAGGATTGCATTTATAGATTCAGTATCGACAAATAAGGTTATTATTCCTGGCCTAACTGAACTTGTTTTGCAGGACATATTACAAACCAGAGATGTGGAGTTAATAAAAATACCATTTTCTGCATTCAAAATTTCTAATAAACCAGATAATTTTCAATTAAATCTAATTTATGAAAAAAATAAAGCAAGATTTAGAATTCCTGAAAAACGTAATGTAGAGTATACATTAATTTCTTCAGAATTTTTTAAAGAAGAGTTGAACGAGGTAGCTGAGGAGAAATTAAGAAAAATTTACAATGAAAAGAGCTTTTTATTTACTGATCCCGAAAAAAGAGATATCAAGCAAATACAATTTAGCTCTTTAAATAATGCTAAAAAAGCAAGAGCTGAGATAATTAAAGGTGTGGAATTTGAAAAAGTCGCAAAAAAATATGCACCTAATTTTAGTAAATATAATTTAGGAATCATAACAGTAAAGGACTTTGATAATGATATCTCAGAAAAGCTTTTTAAGCTCAAAGTTGGTGAAATAAGTGAAATAATTGAAACGCCACTTGGATTATACATTTTTAAAATAGAAAAAATAATTCCAGAAAAAAAGAAGAGCTTTGATGCAGTAAAAGATTTATTAAAAAAAGAATATTTAAAGGATGTACAATTTAATAACTTTTTAACTGCTATTAAAAACATTCAAAATGAATTAAAGCAGGGCAAAAATTTAGATTCAATTGCTAAAGATTATAATCAAAAATTAAATGTCGCAGAAATCACACATTTCATTGATGAAAATGGGGATATTACTAAAAATAAATTGTTTGTAGAACATACTTTTAATACAAAATTAAATGGACAAAGTGAAATATTTCCAATTGACACAAATAAATTTTGTATTCTCAGAGTAAATGAAATAATTTCAGAAAAAAATCAAGATTTTAATGATCTAAAATCACAGTTGAAACAAATTTGGTACGATAATGAATTAACTTCATTTACAAATAAAATGAATATTTCTGACAAGGATGGAGCTAATTCAGAAATTAATAAAAAGCTTTTTGATTTTTCAAAGGCTCAAATTACTAAAATAAGCCTTGCAAGTAATAAGTTAAACAATGAGATCCCCCTGGATTTTTATAAAGTAATTTTTGATTTGAAAATTAATTCTTTTACAAAACCCTTTATTGATTATTCACATAATGAAGTATTATTAGCTAAGCTTAAAAATGTCAACTTACCATCTCGAAAAGATATTGAAAAACATAAATTATTATATGATTCTCAGATAAATCAAATTGAACAAGACTTAATTTTAAAGGATATTTTAAAAAAATTAAAAGATAAATTTAAGGTTACTGTAAATAATAAAATATTTAGAGAGAAATAATCCTAGAAAATTGAATAAGTGCTAAATGATAAATTCTGATATAAAATAAATACAATGTCTCGGATTATATGGCGTTATTTCATGTTTTATCTTAGCTTTTTTTTGTATAATCCGCTAATATTTTTCCAAAGAAGAATAATTTAAAAGCATATCTGTTCCTTACTGATATGAGAGATAACATTATAATTTGTGCTGGAGCGCGGAAGCCTTATATATCTAAACATAAAGGCTTGTTCAATACTATCAATAATCACCGCTAAGATATCTGCTATTTCTTCTTCCTTTTGATCTACAATAAGTTACTACTCTACCTCCTCTTTAAGTTTTTAATTAAGAGAGCTTTATACTGACCTTTTTTTAATGTTATATCAATGATACGATCTCTAATTAATATTTATGAGCACATAAGATTTTATTTTTAATAAATTTTATACTCAATTTCATCAAGAGTTGTGCATTATACGTAAACTTTTTCACCTGTGCTTTTGCTTTATTATAAAAAATAACTCTTTTAATCTTAATGAAATGACCTCTAGGGCAGGTATTAAGTTAAATCGACCGCTGAATTTAATTATCCTTACTTGCTATTCTAGGATAATGCCGACACCTTTTGCAATGTAGCAGGGGAATTATCAGAATCACTGCTTGGTACAGATGAAGTTGGGTGATTTTTATCATCTTTATCTGATTTTTTACTACTACTTCGTATTTTCTTCCCAGACATTAAATCTTTTATTTCATCTCCAGTAATGGTTTCATATTCTATTAGTGCTCTTGCCAAAATTTCAAGCTTCTTTTTATGCTTAACAATTATATCTTTTGCAATTTTATAACTACTTCTTAGTAATCTATCAACCTCCTTATCAACACTTTCAGCTAGTTTACCTGAGACATCTTGGGGTTTCCCCATTCCATATCCCATCATTGCATCCTCTCTATCATCACCAACCATTATGGGACCAATTTTTTCACTAAATCCCCACTTTGTAACCATATTTTTTGCCATACTTGTAGCGACTTTAATATCATTTGATGCTCCAGTTGTGATTTTTTCTTTTCCAAAAATAACTTCTTCTGCAGCTCTTCCCCCCATTGCAATTACAAGCCTTGCTTCTAAATAAGCTTTAGTATGATGACATCTATCACTTTCTGGAAGTTGCATAACCATTCCTAAAGCTCGTCCCCTAGGAATTATAGTTGCTTTATGAATGGGATCTGATTCTGTTACATACAAACTTACAAGTGCATGTCCACCTTCGTGATAAGCAGTAATTTTCTTTTCATTTTCCGACATTACCATCGACTTTCTCTCTGCACCCATCATAACTTTATCTTTAGCATGTTCTAATTCCTGCATAGTAACAACATCTCTATTCGATTGTGCTGCAGCAAGTGCTGCTTCATTTATTAAATTAGCAAGATCTGCCCCAGAAAAACCAGGTGTACCACGAGCTATAACATTCGTATCAACGTCTGGAGCTGTAGGAATTTTTTTAATGTGTACTTGCAATATTTGCTCCCTGCCCTTTATATCCGGAACTGGCACAGTAATTTGTCTATCAAATCTTCCAGGTCTAAGCAAGGCTGAGTCTAAAACATCAGGTCTATTGGTTGCAGCAACAACAATTATACCTTGATTATCAGCAAAACCATCCATTTCCACAAGTAGTTGATTTAAAGTTTGTTCACGTTCATCATTTCCTCCGCCATGACCTGAACCTCTGTGGCGACCAACAGCATCAATTTCATCAATAAAGACTATACAAGGTGCGTGCTTTTTGGCCTGAGCAAACATGTCTCTCACTCTACTTGCTCCTATACCAACAAACATTTCAACAAAATCTGAGCCTGAGATAGTAAAAAACGGAACGCCAGCTTCGCCAGCTACTGCCCTTGCAAGCAATGTTTTACCAGTCCCTGGTGAACCTATAAGTAGACAACCTTTTGGAATTTTTCCACCCAGCTTGTCAAATTTTAAAGGGTTTTTTAAAAAATCAACCACCTCTTTCAATTCATCTTTGGCTTCATCAATTCCTGCTACATCAGCAAATGTAACTTTTTTGCTCTGATCCTGCATTAATTTAGCTTTCGATTTTCCAAAACCCATTACCTTGCCCCCAGCTCCCTGCATATTTTTCAAATAATAAATCCAGATACCTATTAAGACAATCATTGGTAACCACGAAAAAATCATTCCAAGTATGCTGCCCATAGCGGATTCTATGGGAATAATATTGATTTTTACATTTTGAGCTCTTAAATCATCAATAAGCTGAGGATAAAACCTTGGTGACAAAGTAATGAAATATTCTCCATTAGAAAACTTACCTTCAATATCACTACCTTTTATATTTACTTCTTTAACTTCTCCACTTGACACCCTATCCATAAATTCAGAAAAAATCAGCTTTTTATTTGATATATTGGCTGTATCTATAAAGCTATATGCAACAATCACCAAAAAAATAATGCCGACCCACCTTATTAGATTACTGTTGAAGTTGCTTTTAAAATCTTTCATAACAAAATACTATATTTAAATTTATTTTTCACGGTCTCAAATTATTAGCTTCTAGCATAATATAAATTATTAATCATCAATTTTATACTAATAACGTAAATTAAATAGTTATTAGATGCCCACCTTTTTTTGCAAAATATAAGTTAATTATCTCAGCTGATATTTCTTCAATTGCTTTTGATGTCACATCTATAACTGGAAAATTATTTTTTTTAAAAATTCTATTGGCATATTTAATTTCATCCTTAATGCTTGTTGCATCAGTATAGTTATTTTTGAAATTTTTCAAATCTTGTCCCATTAACCTATACTGCCTTATTTGCAATAATCTTTCAATACTTATTGTCAAACCTATTACCAAAGGCTTGTTAATTGACGAAAAATCATACTCAACGCCATTTATAATTGGCCAATTTGCAACTTTATAGCCTCTTTGCGCTAAATATAATGAAGTGGGTGATTTTGATGTTCTAGAAACTCCAGTCAAAAGAATATCAGCATTATTAAAATCTTTGTTTTGCTGACCATCATCGTGATTCACTGTAAAATTAATTGCATCAATTTTTTTAAAATAATTTAAGTCAGATAATATTTCTTTCTCGGGAGTTTTTTTAGATGCTACAACACCACAATAAGAGCACACTTCTGCAATTATATTTGCAATGGGAGAAAAGCATTTTACATCTAATTCCTTACATTTTAGCTTTAGATGCTCCCTTAATTCCCTATTAAGTATTGTATAAATAACAATTCCAGGCTTTTTTTCTAATGCCGCTGCTATTTCATTTATTTGCTCTTTAGATCTTACCAAAGGCCACATATATTCTTGAACTGTAATATTATCAAATTGAGAGATAACAGCTTTTGATACAGCAATAACCGTCTCACCTGAAGAATCTGAAACCGTATATAAATTTAAATTTGGAAGATTCATTAAATGTTAGATAATAGTTTTTATATTATAGATTTAGTTATAAAAGCTTGCATTTCAATGTATAAATATTATTATTTCCTAACTAACATAAAAATAATTACATGAAAAAGCTTGTCATTATATTATTGTTTCCAATTTTTTTACTATCTGGTTGCTTTACAAATGAAGCTGGCAAAGTTAGTAAATCAAAGATGGGAGCAATTGGAGGCGGCGTAGCTGGCGCTTTAATTGGCTCAACTATAGGAGGAGGAAGTGGCAAAAGCATTGCTATAGCCACAGGCGCAATCGTGGGATCACTTGCTGGAAGTGAATTAGGAAAAACACTAGATCAAAGAGACTTAGAGTTGCAACAAAAAAGTCAGGTGAATGCTTTAGAATATAACAAATCAGGCAATGCATCTGCTTGGAAAAACCCCGATACTAATGCTTCTGGATATGTGAGGCCTACTAAAACTTTTGTAAATAATAGTGGTCAAAATTGCAGGGAGTATACTCAAGTGATAAAAATTGGCAATAAAGCTGAGAAAGGATTTGGTACTGCATGCAGGAGATCAGATGGCTCTTGGGAAATAGTTAAATAATATAATAATACGTAATATGAGTAATATGGATCAAATGTTGTCAGGTAAAGTTGGCTTAATAATGGGCTTAGCAAACGAGAAATCTATATCATGGGGTATTGCAAAAATTTGCAACAATCACGGTGCAAACTTTGCAATTAGTTATCAAAATGAAATACTTGCCAAAAGGGTTAAACCACTTGCGGAAGAATTGAAATCTGATTTACTAATAGAATGTGACATAAGTGATGAAAAATCGATTGATAAGGCATTTGAATTAATTAAAAAGCAATATGGCCAGATTGATTTTTTTGTACATGCAATAGCATTTTCTGATAAAAATGAACTCAAAGGTCGTTACGTTGATACTTCAAGAAGCAATTTTTTAAATACTTTAGATGTCTCTTGCTATTCTTTTGTGTATACATCGAAAAAAGCTGCAGAAATTTTGAAACCTGGTGGAAGTATTTTAACATTAACTTATTACGGAGCTGAAAAGGTTATCCCAAATTATAATGTGATGGGTATTGCAAAAGCTGCACTTGAGTCAAGTGTTAAGTATATAGCTGCAGATTTAGGTGAACTAGATATAAGGGTTAATGCTATATCAGCTGGACCAATTAAAACTTTAGCTGCGGCTGGTATTGGAGACTTCCGAAGCATGTTGAAATTTAATGAAGAAAACTCTCCTCTTAAAAAGAATGTTACAATTTACGATGTAGGAAATACAGCCGCATTCTTACTAAGTGATTTATCATCAAGCATTACTGGTGAAATTATATTTGTAGATGCTGGGTATAATATTTTAGGCTCACCAAGGTCGCTTAATAAACAAAACTAGATTTTATTATGAAAAAAATAGTTATTATTTGTCTACTACTTATCTGTCTTATTGGATGCAAACCAAAAGACCCATCAGTATATGATATTAAAAGCCCATGTGCTTCAAGTAAAAAAATGTATACAAATGGTCATGAACCATGTATTAAGAGAACACCTATTGGAAATAAATTAGCATAATAATAAAATGGAAAGAACACTTAGTATAATAAAACCAGATGCGACTAGGAGAAATTTAACTGGAGCAATTAATAGTAAATTTGAGGGATATGATTTAAGGATTGTTGCTCAAAAAAGAATTGTATTAACAGAAAATCAAGCAAAGTTATTTTATTATGCACATAAAGACAGACCATTTTTTCAAAGTCTTGTTGATTTTATGATTTCTGGGCCTGTGGTTGTTCAAGTACTTGAGGGAAAAAATGCAGTAGCTAAAAATAGAGAAATCATGGGAGCTACTAACCCTGAAGAAGCTCAAGAAGGGAGTATAAGGAAAGATTTTGCTGAAAACATAGAGGCTAATTCAGTACACGGTTCTGATTCAATTGAAAATGCAAAGAAAGAAATTGCATTTTTCTTTAGTGAATCTGAAATTGTAGGATAAATTTTATTTAGTTATCAAATAAAAAGTTTTGTCTTAGTTTAGTCAATATGTTATAACTTCCAAGGTAATAATGGTCCCGTAGCTCAGTTGGTAGAGCGACTGACTTTTAATCAGTAGGTCACAAGTTCGAATCTTGTCGGGATCACCACTTTTTAAGGGCTATTCAGTAAAAATTACAAAAGCAAAATTCACTCCGTTGCTACTATATTGCTACCAGCCAGAATATATTTCAACTTGATTAAGGTAGATTATAAATCATTGAATAATGTCAAAACTTATCACAATATAAATTTATTACTTACACATTGAGCACCATTGAATGTCATTTATTAGTTATAAAGATGCCTTTAATAATATTGGAAAATGTATTTTTGCTGAAGAATGGAGTATGCATGAAATAGATACTCACCAGAAGCAAGATATTCATTATAAGAGAGATATTATTGGACAAGGTAATAGTTTTGGGTCAGGCGATAAATTTGGCACTGGTACATTAGGAGCATCAGAACCAAAGTGGGAACCTTATCCGTCAATTGATCTATCAAAGCCTCAAGTACTTACAGAGATAACATTCGAAAGAGAAGGTATGTTTGATTATATGGGCAATATGAAAGGTGCACCTCAAATGCTAATACCTACACCAGAGCAAGAAGGTTGCAACGTTAATAGTGAATGTTCAGGAAGCGGCGATACACAAGGAGCAGGAACTGGTAATACCAAACAAAGGACTGATTCAGGGGATGCTACAAATGATGGAAACTCAGGTGGAAGTGAACAAGGTGAAGGGGATAATAAAGAACAAAAACAGCAAGAAAAAAAGCTATGCGTGACAGTCAATCAGAAACTAGTTTTTGCTAATGCTGGTTACTATGATAAGGATGTAATCAAAAAGGACATATTGCCTGCTGGTAACGAGCAAGATAGCAAAGTATTCGAAACATACGAAGATAATAGGCTAGCATCTAAAGCATCTGTTATCAAAACAAAGAACGGTGCATCAAGCTTTAACATAGCAGGAACTGCAAATCCAACTGAGGAAGGGCTTGAGAACTTCATGAGAGATGCTATTAATGATGTGTTAATTGGAACTAATAGTGTACAAGGCATCTTAAAAGACAGAGTTGATTGGTATATCAGTAGCATTGAGCAATATAATAAAGAGTCAGGGAATACTGAGCCGTTAATACTAAATGGGCACTCATCAGGAGGTATTGAGGCGTTAATTATTGCTACACTAAGACCAGACTTAGTTAGTCAGGTAAATATGGTAGATTCACCAGGTGGGTATAATATAGTGCTAAAGCTTGTAAATGGAGATGTAGCAAAAGCTAGTGCTGTGTACGAAAAAGTTGAGATCTACAACGGAAATAGAAACTTTGTGAACTCAAAAGGAAGTCATCCAGCTGGTAAGGTGATTCATACTATTGATATTAGTGTTCACAGAATAGAGAAGATTATAGGAGCTTATAAAGACTATGGAGATACGCAAATGCTAGGCAGTTGTCATTCTGATAGTCTGTGCAATTATAGCAATGGAGAATATACAGTAGAGAGATTTAAAGATGATGTAACGAAAAAAGATATAGCTGAGCATTTTGGATTATCAGAAGAACAAATTGAAGCTATTGATAACAAAGCATTAAGTGATGAAGATTTAGCTAAGTATAAAAATAGAATAAGTAGTAAATTTAAGTTTAAGGTAACTCATGAGCGAAACCAAGAAGAGCAATGTATTGATTAGAAGATTAGTTAAGTATGCCGTTGTAATTCTAACGGTGTATTTAATTATAACAGAGGTGATTCCTTGGGCATGGCGATTTAATATGTATGGTGCAAGCAAGTTTGATGCCGAGTTGTGGACAAAAACGCATATTGGCAAGCATACTGGCGGTACTGTCCAAGATTGGATGGATTACAGATGTAGCATGTACAATGACTTAACGAAGAATCACTTGAAAAAGGGTATGAAGCTTGAGGAGGTTACTGATATGTTGGGAGATTATAGATCGGTAGATTACTGTACTAACAAAAAAGTAAAATGTATCTCTTATCAATTAGGATCTTGTCTAAATGGTGCATTGAGTAAAAGTCTTATTGTAAAGTATTTTGGTTTTTATGATAGGCAATTTATGTATGTATGCTTTGATAAAGATGGAAAAATAGTCAGTAATGGCAAAAGTCTCGGTAAAAATAAATATTCATATTTAGAATGTGACGGCAAGGAAAACACTATTTTATGCGAGAAGTATTCTGGAGATTGCACTAAAACTCCATGGATATCAAATACTGGTAGAGTTATTTATGATGAAGTTGATTTTGAACAATGGTAGGAAGTGTTGAATCAACTGCAGTACACTGATTTCACACACTATCTTATGAAGAGCTGTTATTTGACACAGTTCAAATCAACACTCTCTTAGCGTGACACAGTTGAATCAACACTCTCTATCATTTGCCAAGATTCAGCTTTTTCATAAGGCTATTGTTACCTAAAGTACCAATCATAGCATCTGTAGCACGATTTACTGGTAGTCTAACGGGATCAAGATTAAGTCTTGCATATATTGCAGTAGTATTTTGATTTTTATGTCCTAAAGTCTTGCCTATAACTGGCATTGTAGAGCCTGTTGCTGCTTGCCAGCTCCCTAAGGTTCTCCTTAAATCATGCAATCTTAAATCTTTAATCTCAGCTCTTGCTAATATTCTCTTCCAAGCTTTTTTAGGGTCTTCTATATGTCCACTTTTACTTGTTGGGCTTGGAAATACCCATTTACAAGTAGATTCCTTTTTTCTTGCTTCAAGTATCATAATAGCCTCTGGAGATAAAGGTATAGTTAAGGATTCACCATTTTTAGTTTCTGGTATTTTCCACTCCATTCTTTCTAGATACACATCATCCCAACACATTGCTAGCGTATTGCCTTTTCTAGCACCTGTTAGTAATGAGAGGATAATATAATCTCTAGCAGCAATATTGGTTTCTTGCACAACCGCATCCCAGAATTTAGGGAGCTCATCACCTTGTAAGAATCTATCACGAGACTTTTCTTTGAACTTCTTTATACCTTGGGCAGGATTTTTACCTTCCCAACCCCATTCTATTGCTTTGTTGAAAATTCCTTGTAACAAACTTAATGCCCTGTTGGCTCCATACAAGCCGTGATTTTCTTTTATATAACTATGTAAATCTATTAAAGTATCATTTTCAATTTCTGATAACTTTCTTTTGTGCAATTTCTGAAAGTAGCTTTTATACTGTCTCGTGTTTTCCAGTAAAGTGCTTTTGCTTTTATGGCCTAATCCGTATCTTTTTATGTATAGCTCATAGAATTCATCTAAGGTAGGTTCGTCTCTAAGTATGCCTTTCTTCTTGTTAGGATTTACTCCTTGTGAAATCTCATTATTAAACTTCATTAAACTATGGACTGCCAGACTTTTAATCAGTAAGTCACAAGTTCGAATCTTGTCGGGATCACCACTTTCTAGATGAAATACATTAAAAAGAATAAATGCTAATCTCTCATATTGCTGCCATAATATTTTGAAGAAGAAAAAAAGGTGATTTAATAATAAAAATATAAGCAATGTTTTAAGTGCATGTTAGTAAAATAATTCTGCCGTTTTATATTTATTATTTTGCTCCTAAACTATCCCAAAATTATTGACATAATGCAAAACTAAATGTAAGACTTTCATATAAAACTAGGTTATAGCTTTTTAGCGGATGTAGCTCAATGGTAGAGCCCCAGCCTTCCAAGCTGGTCATGTGGGTTCGATTCCCGTCATCCGCTCCAATATAAGTATGTGCCCAAGAAAAATAAAAAAGGAGAAAGAAAAATGGCAGAAGGAAAATTTGAAAGAAACAAACCGCATGTTAACACAGGAACGATCGGGCATGTAGATCATGGCAAGACAACATTAACAGCGGCGATAACAAAGTATTTTGGAA
>JBGCDJ010000005.1:0-55543 GCA_045105275.1 Candidatus Midichloriaceae bacterium | reverse complement strand
CAGCCTTCTACATACGATTCTTCTAGTATTTTCGTTTTTTGCTCGGTGCTAAGTTTGTTTTTCATTTTTTATATTATGTGTTTTTCTCCATAATACTTTTTTTGTTTTTTTTGACTAGACCGCCTTCACCGTACGCTTACATTAAAGATGACATAAATTTTTCTGATATACAATAAGACATACGGGAAGATGTATGAAAAGACAATATGTAAAAAAAATAGCTCAAACATTCATTAAAGAAAATTTGTTGCGTAATACATTATTATTTCAAATACTTTAGTATAACTTCTGATGCTTTTTGTTTTTCTGTTTTTGATGAATTAAACTTTGCTAAAAATAAATCAAAATTATCTAATTGTTTTGATATTTTTTCTTTTTGATTAATAAGTTTGTTAGACTCAAATAGTAGATTTTTTAAATTAAAATTTTCCTGAAGTAATTCTGGGATAATCTTTTTGTTCATCACTATATTGCAAATCGTAATGTACTTAATTTTAAGCTTTTTTCTAATTAGATAAGCAGTAAACCTATTCATTTTATAAAAAACAATAATTGGTATTTTTTTTGTAATAGACTCCAAAACACTTGTTCCTGATTTACATAAAATTAAATCACTAATATTAGTTAAATTGTTTTTATCTATGTCATTTTTGGAAATTATTAAGTTATCGTAATTTAAATGCTTCTTAATTTTTTTTTCCAAATGCGCAAGAGTAGGTATTATAAAAAATGTGTTTTTATATCTTTCGCAAAGTTCATCCATATATTGTTGCAATATAGGAATGTGATATTTCAATTCATTGTTTCTACTTCCTGGAATTATCGTTATAATTTTCTTATCAATTAAACCATATTTTTTTCTGATACTATTTTTATTTGCCTGACTAAAGCTAACACCATTTTCAATTGTTGGATTACCAACATAGCTGCATTTTAAACCCGCTTTATCAAAATATTTTTTTTCAAATGGAAAAATTACTAACATGTGATTAAATAACTCTGCACACTTTTGAGCACGCTCTGGTTTATATGCCCAAACCGTAGGCGCTACATAATGAATTATTGGTATATTTAATTTTAAAAACTTTTTTATCAGCTTTACTAACGGAAAATTAAATCCTGGTGAATCGACAGTGATAATTAAATCTGGCTTTAATTTTTTTATAAATATAATTGTTTGAAATAATCGAAATAAAATTTTAAATATCTTTGGTAAAATTTCTAAATAACCCGTTATTGATAATTCTTTACTAGGAAAAATACTTGTAATCTCCCCTTCTTCAATCATTCTTTCGCCTGCAATTCCATAAAATTCAAATTTACATTTAGGATTTGCCTTTAAATCTCTCATGAGATTAGTAGCTAAAATATCACCAGACGCCTCCCCAACTGATAAAAATAATTTATAAAGATATTTCATGTTTTTTCTTATTGAACGAAATAATATGTTTCAAAAGCATAGTATCATACTGCTTAGGAGGAAGGTTTTTTTCTATTATCCAATTATATATGTCATTGTCTGGGGCTTGAAGCAGTTCTTCATATAATTTAATTGATTCATATTCTAAATCCATTAAAAATTTTTCAGCAAAGCTGCCTAGAATTATATCTAACTCTTTGCACCCTCTATGTGCACTTTGATATAATAATTTCTTTTTTAAATGATCAATATTCATTGATTTTATCTATTTCAATCTTTTTAAAAAAAATCTCTGGTTTGTTTAAAATTACTCCAGAATTAATTGAGTATGATTTTGAAAGAGCATCAAGGCTTCTTTGTTTGATGCTAAAATAATCAAGTATATTTTTGGCAGTATCTGGTATAAATGGCTGAAGTAATATAGCAATAATTCTTATAGCCTCAGATACAATATATAATACCGTACACATTCTTTTTACATCTGTTGATTTCAGCTTCCAAGGAGCTTCCTCATTTATATATACATTAGCGCTATTTGATAATATAATAATTTGTTCCAATGCTTGTTTTAAAGATTGATTGTCAATGCAACTTCTTATTTCTGAGATAGCCTTGTAGGAGTCATTTAATAATTTGGTATCTTTCTCATAAAATTCATCAGGCGTTGGGATTTTTTGCTCACAATTTTTATATATTAAATTTACTGTTCTAAAAATTAAATTACCAATTTTATTAACTAGTTCAGAATTTATTCTTTCAATAAAGCTATCTTCAGAGAAATTTCCATCGTTTCCAAAAGTTATTTCTCTTACTAAATAATATCTAAAATAATCTAGATTGTATTTTTCAATAATATCATAAGGATCAATAGTATTTCCTGTAGACTTTGATATTTTCTCACCGTTATTAGTCCACCAACCGTGTGCAAAAATTCTTTTTGGCATTGGTAAGTTTGCAGCCATAAGAAATGCTGGCCAATATACTGCATGAAATCTCAATATATCCTTACCCACAATGTGTAAAGTAGCTGGCCAAAATGATGCATCTTTATCATTTAATGCGGAGATATAATTAAACAGTGCATCAAGCCATACGTATATAACGTGATTATTATCGTTTGGAACTTTTATTCCCCATTTAAAAGATGTTCTTGAAACAGAAAGGTCTTTCAATCCAGACTTTACAAAAGAAAGCACTTCATTTTTTCTGCTTTCAGGCTGAATAAAATCCGGATTATCATTATAAAAATCCAATAATTTTTGCTTAAAAGATGCTAACTTAAAAAAGTAACTAGGCTCTTCAATCCATTCCACTGATGCACCTGAAGGAGCTTTTCCATCAAGTAATTCAGATTCTAAAAAATAGGCCTCGTCTCTAATAGAATACCATCCTGAGTATTTATCTAAATATATTTGATTACTATCTATTAATTTTTGCCATATATTTTGCACAAAGATTTTGTGCCTTTTTTCTGTTGTTCTAATAAAATCATCATTAGATAAATTTAAATCGTTAGTTAAATTTACAAAATTTTGAGCAATCTTATCTACGTATTCTTGAGTTCTAATCGAATGTTTGTGTGCAGATTTTTCAACTTTTTGACCATGTTCATCAGTGCCAGTTAAAAATTTTACCTCATATCCATCTAATCTCTTAAACCTTGCTATTACATCAGATGCTACGTTGGTGTAGGCATGCCCTATATGAGGCTTGTCATTTACATAGTAAATAGGTGTGGTTATATAGAATTTTTTCTTCATTAAATGTAATTTATACTTTATCCATCAGGGTTGATAGTATGATTACCTTTTTTCATTGAAAATTGCAACTGAGGTCTATCTAAATTTGCTGAATTACCAACAGTAGCAATTTGAGTGCTTTTATTAACTATCTGTCCTTTTTTAACTAAAAATTTATCTAAATTAGAATAAGCAGTCATATATCCGTTGTTATGTCTAATTATAAGCAAATTTCCATATCCTTGTTGATTACCTAAATAAACTACCTCACCTCTTGATGCAGCTTTAACAGGAGCACCTTTTTCTGCAATTATATTAATTCCCTCATTAAATTTCCCGTTATGATCTCCATAGGTTTTTATTACATGGCCATTAATTGGCCATATAAAATCTTTTGAATTTATTGGGTATTGATTTTTAAAAAACTCATTTCTGATTTTCGACTTTGGTGCCACAAGAACGTTATTTTTTGCAGTCAATACGTTTAAATCATTATCCTTCTTTTGGTTTGCCTCAATTTGATCATTATTTTGTATTTCTTCATAGTTTTCCTCATCTTGTACATTAGAAGAATCAAAGTTTACATGCTTATATCCATCATTTTCAACAAAGCGATCACTAGATTCGGGGATTGTGATGTAGTCTCCAGCATATATTTCTGAGTCAACTGACAAGCCATTTTTTTCAGCAAGTAAATTAAAGTCAACATCATGTACCCTAGCAATGCTTTCAAGAGTATCATTTGATTTTATTAAATAATAATTACCTATTGGTACCTTTATAATTGTTCCAGGCTTAATACTATCATAGGAATTTAATGAGTTTAGCCTTTTGATTTCTTTAATTGGAACATGATATTCTTGAGCAATTTCACTAACTGATTGGGTCGTTTGACTTTTAACGAAGCGATATTTTTCATTTTTACCAAAATATATTGATTGATTGTTTTCAATAATTGCAGGTGTATTAATTGAATTACACGCCACCAAAAAACACAATAAACAATATATAAAAAAATTGCTAAAGTTAATTTTCATCCTATTCCATTACTTTTGATTGGGGTTGTTTCTTGTTAGCATAATTTTGCTTTCTTGGTGCAATGTTCCATTAATTTTCTTTTTTTGATTGTTGAAAGCAATTAGTTTTTTTCCTGCAAGAGGGTTTGAAATCAGAGGTTTTACTTTTACAGGGTTAATTGGTTTTCCGTATTGCCTAATTTCATAATGCAAATGAGCACCTGTAGAGCCACCAGTATTGCCGACATATCCAATGACTTGCCCTTGCTTTACAGCAACCCCTCTTTTTATTCCAGGTTTAAATTTACTCATGTGAGCATACAAGGTTGAGTATTTATGATTATGTTTGATTGCCAGATATTTACCATATCCTGCTCCATATCTCATGACCTGAATTACACCGTTACCTGCTGCCAAAATAGGTGTTCCTGCTCTTGCAGCATAATCCACTCCTTTGTGTAATTTTCTGCGTTTTAAGATAGGATGAAACCTCATTCCAAAACCTGAAGATATACGTGCACTTTTAATTGGCTTACTTAGCAATGCGCTCTTTAAATTTCTTCCGTCACCATAATAATAGCTAATATTTCCTTTGCTGTCTTTATATTGGTATATTTCATATTTTTTATTATTGATTGATAAATATGCATACAATATATTTCCATCGCTGACTTTTTTGCCTTCAGAAGTTTCGTTATAATCAAATAATATTTTAAATTCACTATCAGTTCTAACATCTCTTTTAAAATTAACTTCATCACTTAACATTTTTATATACTCCATGACAATTCCAGGAGATGCGCCTTGAGATACAGCGCTATTATATAAACTTTCTCTAGCGTAACCTTTTACTAGTTTAGATCTATTATTAATGGTTTGCTTTAAAAGCTTCAAATCATAATAATTCCTGCTTGTATTGTAAATCCCATCAATAATTTTATTGTCTATGTGGATAGTGAAATTATCTGGCAAGTCACCAATTTTAATTTTACCACCGTCTTTAGAACCAAATAAAAATTTTATATCTTGCCCAACATAGATATTTGAAACATCATATAATTTATTGATTTGTGTTGATATGGAATATACATCAGATGAATTAAATCCTATTTCAGAGAGTATTTTTATTAAGCTATCTCCACTCTGTACAGTGTATGAGTATTCATTATTTAAAAATTGTGAATCAGATATTGTTTCAATAACATTTTTTGATTCATCATCTATATCTTCATTGTAATTAATTTGATTAAAGGGAATCTCAATACTTATAGGCTTTATGATACTAGAAGAAATATTGCTTTGAATGTTAAAAACAAAATTCAAAATAATACAAAAAATCGCAAAACCAAACAAAAAAAAGTTAATTCTTTCAAGCCTTGATAAACTTAAAAAGTAATGCATTGAGTTAAAATTCATTAGATAATTCACATTATAGATATACATTTTGTAAATTTTCAAGGATTAATGTAAATGTTAATTAACATAATCCTAAATAATCTATCCGCTAATTATCTCTTTATAAGCATATATAAATCTAGTATTTTAAATTTTACAAAGTTAAAAGCCTTGCCTAGTTCGATGTTTTGATTTAGTAATTTATGTTGGATATAAAAGAATATTGGCGTAGGCATCATGCATAAAAAGCTTATAAGGCGTATACTATTTTAGAAAATACTTTAATTCATAATTCATCCTTGTGAGTTTTGTTTTTTAAATTTAGTGATTCCTTAATTCTGGTTCTTGCACCATATAATGCTTCTGCAAATGACATAACTAAGTAATGAGCTATTTTAGCTTTAGGCAAATCTATGTCTATGTTTGCTTTTTTACCAACAGTTTCATATTCATGTTGAAGATGATTTTTTGCAAACTTAGCTATAACCTCATTTTGAGAAGCTATGAAAGGTGCAATAGAAATATAAAGAACCCTCTCACAATTTTTTGCATAATCTTTGAATGCAATAAGCGTGTCTAGTGTATTAGCTCGACCTACATCTTTTACTGCATTTACAAGCATTAATTTTATTTCGCTACACTTGTGATCAGTTCTACATATCCTATCATAAACGTCTTGTATCAATTCTTTTTCTGTAACTATATCTACGTTAAATTTTTCTTCCACTGCTTTAATATACTCAGCAGGACCATCTTTATACTTGCTTGAGTCAACGGATCTAGTTCCAGTTAATAGATATAGCGTCTTAATTTCTAAATCTCTATTATTGATTAATGAGACTAAAAACCCCAATCTATCCTCCATATTTGAGGTAGTGGAGCCTAATAAAGCAGCGCATTGATATTTTTGTAGTTCAGGTGCTTTTTCAGAAATAAAGTTTAATTTTGTAAAATTATCAATAATTAATGAAGCAACTGTCTCATTTATCCATTGAGGTGCTGCTGATTCATGCCTTTCTTTATCCCCTGATCTTGCCCTAAATTGATCTTGCGTAACTTTGATAAGCATTTTTTCAGCTTCGATTAAAGTGTATTGATTAGGACAATTATCTAAAAAATATTCTTCTGGTATATTATTGTCTGCTATTTTAAGTAAATCTGTGATTAAATTTGGTTGTTCGCAAATAGGAGAGAGATAATCTCCATATGCTTCAGAAAAAGCGCATAATACTTCTTGCACACATGAACTCATAACTATTAGATGAAATTTATTAAAAACCTCTTTCAATGTAATTATTTTATATTAATATACAAGTAAAAAATTTGCTGAATTTTATGAAGATTATATTTATGGGCTCACCTGCATTTGCAGCTCCAACTCTTTCAAGACTTATTAATTCTGATTATGAAATTGTTGCTGTATACACTAAACCACCAACTAATTCTGGACGTGGATTAAGACAAAATAAAAGTGCAATTCATAGTTTAGCAGAAAAATTTTCATTGAATGTTTTGACTCCTAAAAAATTAAAGACACCAGAAAGCATTGAGCAATTTAAATCATTAAACCCTGACATTGTTATTGTTGCGGCTTATGGCTTATTAATACCCAAAGAATTTTTAGAGCTACCAAAGCATGGATTCATTAATATTCATCCTTCTAATTTACCTAGGTGGAGAGGAGCTGCACCTATACATCGCACTATAATGGCAGGAGATGAAAAAACTGCTATTTGTATTATGAAAATGGATGAAGGATTAGATACTGGGGACATTATATTACGCAAGGAAATTTTGCTTGATAATGAAATTACATCAAAAGAATTGCATGATAAATGCTCTGAATTGGGTGGAGAAATGATTTTAGATGCATTGAATCTTTTTGAAAAAGGTCAAGTCTCATATGTAAAGCAGTCTGGTGAAGGTGTGACATATGCGGATAAAATTATTTCAGAAGAAGAGCTGTTAAATTTTAGTTTATCAGCATTTGAAGTTAATAATAAAATACGTGCTCTAAGCCCAAAGCCTGGTGCTTATTTCATTTATAAAAATGAGGTAATAAAAATTGTTAGTGCGGTAGTAGAAAAATCAAATAAAAATTATCAAGCAGGGATAGTAATTGATAATAAATTGGGTATTGCTTGCAAAGGTAGTATTATAAGGCCAATTTTATTACAAAGGAATGGCAAAAAAATGATATATACGGATGCTTTTTTAAGAGGGTATGATATACCTATGGGAAGTAAATTGAGTTAATTATGAGTTATCAGACAAATTGAATACTATTAGTTTTTATTGATTCTGCCGCATGTAAAATAAAGAAGAAACCAAAAGCCATGTAAAGTTTCTCTACATAACTAACCTACATATAATTATTAAATTTTACAGTAAGCTTCAAAACAGAAAAGGACTTATTTTTGAAAAGCTTGTAATTACTTAATTTTATGGGGTAGATATTTTTCACCTTCTTTGATCACAATGGATGAATTTTCAAAATCATTATCTATCTGTTCATATTGCCCACCTAGATACTTAGAAAAAAAACCTTCAGCAATTGCAAAAAAGGACAGATTATTTTCTGGTCTTGCAAAGCCGTGCCCTTCATCTGGGTATAAGGCATAAATCACAGGAATTTTATGCTTTTTCATTGAGTCCACTATTTGATCAGACTCAGCTTGCTTAACCCTTGGGTCATTAGCACCTTGGCCTATTAATAGTGGTTTTGTGATTTTATCTGCATGAAAAAGTGGAGATTTTTTCTTATACAATTCTTCTCCCTCTTTAGTTTGATGATCTCCTCCGAGCATTAATTTTAAACTATCAATTATTGGTTTCCAATAGTCAGGGATTGAATTAACTAATGTGATCAAGTTTGATGGACCAACAATATCCACTCCGCATGCAAAAGTGTTTGGAGTGAAAGTTAATCCTACTAAAGTTGCATAACCACCATAACTTCCTCCCATTATTGCTATTTTATCTTTGTTGGCAATTTTTTCACTAACTGCCCAATCAACAGAATCGATCAGGTCATCATGCATTTTTGCAGCCCATTCTCCATTGCCTGCATTAATAAAATTTTTGCCAAAACCTGTGGAACCTCTGTAATTAACACTTAGAACTACATAACCCCTATTGGAAAGCCATTGATGTATACTATTTAATCCCCAATAATCTCTGGCATTTGGTCCTCCATGAACTAATAAAATCATAGGGGCTGGTTTTGTTGTTTTATAATCATTTTGAGATTTTTTTATATTATTTGGGACTGAAATATAACTAACTAAATCTAATCCATCTCTAGATTTGATCACAACAGGATGCATTTTTGCCAGATTGTAATTATTTAATTTATCCTTATTGCTAAAAAGATATTTAGCCTTTTTGTTTATCCTATCGTATAAGTAATACTGGATTGGCTTATCATCATAATCAAATACAACTAACCATGTAGTATCTTCTAAATTTCTAGATTTGATAATAATTTGCTCATTTTTAGCTAATTTCTTTAATATATCGTAATCTTCTTCAAATTTGATATCAAAGAAAGTATAATCCTGTTTCATATAACAATGAGTTACAGCCTGTAATTCCTTCTTTTTTGGCTGCAAAATTATATTTCCGATATCAGCTTTAGAGTTTGAATATATCAGTTCTTTATTTTTGGTTTTTAAATCTAATAAAAATAAACCTGATTTATCTCTATCAATTGAGCTTACAAAATATGCTTTCTCTCCTTTATCAGTAAATCCTACTATACCCGATGTTTTAGAGTCTTCATGGGTAATTTTTATAAAGGGAATTTCTTTTTTATTTTCGAAAAAATAAATCTGATTACCTCCATCTGGTGTCGGGTGATAGCCAAATTTAATTTGATAATTATCATCTATACTGAAACTAATATATTTATTATTTTCATAAATTAATGATAAATTACCAGTTTTAATATTTAATTTATATATGTCGAAATATTCTTTTTTCCTTTGATTTAACCCAATTATTACTTCATTTGGAAATTTATAGCTATTCTTGAAGATGACAGATTTTACATCTTTTTCAGGAGTTAATATTGTGTCCTTTAGTGTACTAATATCAACCTTGTGAATTATTTCATTTTCATCTCCATCATTATCTTTTTGATATAAAATGTGCTTATTATCATAGCTCCAAAAGTAATTTCTAATTCCCCTTTTAGTATCATTGGTAATGGATGTTGCATTATTTATGTCGTTAATTGGTGCAATAAAAACATTTAATATTCCCGCTTTATTGGATAAATATGAAATATATTTTCCATCATTACTAATTTGAACATTAGCTTTATCTGGATTGCCAAAAATTATTTTTCTTGGTATTAATTTATCATCAGAACTTGCAGAAATACTAGTCATAAACACAATCAATGTTATTAAAATTACCTTGTACATAACCCCACATACAAACACACTTAAGAGTCAATTTGTATCTGAAATGCATGAAAAGGTCAAATTTAACTTTCAGTATATATTTAAAAAATTATGTAATATAAATAGATAAAAAAAAGCTAAAGTGTATTACTAATAACTTTATTATTGATATCATTATTTTAATTGGTTACTATTAAAAATAAAAATGGGTTGCTTATGGATATCACAGTATACGGAAAACACATTAAGATTGGTGAAAGCTTAGAAAAACATATTGTAGAACATTTGACAGTAACGGTAAAAAAATATTTTAAAGATGCATTAAATGCTCATGTTACAGTTGAAAAGCAAGGGCAGTTATTTGAAACTGAAATAATTGTTAATGAAGGAACTGGAACTGGAACGTTAATAAAAAGTAATGGTCATGAATATGATTCGTATAGAAGTTTTAGCGTAGCAAATGAGAAAATTGAAAAACAACTTAGAAGATATAAAAACAGAATAAAAAATCACAAAAAGCATAAGGAGCACTCTATTGATTTGATTAGTGGTACAAAATATGTAATTTCCCCTCTCGAAGAATCAGATATTGATAATCATGAAAATTCTCCTACTATAATTGCTGAAAAGCCTTCTAACGTTGAAAATCTTAGTGTTAAAGATGCTGTAATGAAAATGGATTTATTAAATTTGCCAGCTTTATTATTCACTAATGATGCTAGTAGAAAATTAAATTTAGTCTATTATAGGAAGGATGGAAACATATCCTGGATAGATACAAAAATAGATGCTTAGTAAAATTATTCGCTTATAACAAAGGCTTAACTTGCAAAATAATAAAGTTAATTTATTATTTAAATAAATTAACTTCCAATTTTAATATTTAGCATGAAAGTACAGGTTAACAATAGTGAATTATTACAAGCTTTAGGTCATATTCAATCTATTGTAGAGAAAAGAACAGCAAAAAGTATTTTATCCAACGTAAAAATTACTACGCAAAAAAATAAAATATCCTTTTATACAACTGATTTAGATATATTTGCTAAAGAATCTATAAATGCTAGTGTAGGAGGGCAATTAACGACAACAGTTCCTATTCATATATTTTATGAAATAATTAGAAAAATAGGTGCACAAAAAGAGGTTCAACTTATATTTGAGCCGTCTGATAAACCAGGTAAAATGTTGATTAAAGCTGGATTAAGTGAATTTAGCCTACCATGTTTATCAGCAGAAGAATTTCCTGATTTTGAGGAAGGTAAACATAGTTGTGAATTTGAAATGGCATCTAGTAATTTACACTATTTAATAGCAACTACAAAACATGCAATTTCATATGATGAAACTAGATATTATCTAAGTGGTGTTTTTCTTCATGTTACAGAAGATAACGGGGTTAATGTATTAAGAGCTGTAGCCACAGATGTACATAGATTAGCAATAGGGGAGGTGACTTTGCCAAAGAATGCACAGCTACTACCTGAAATTATCATCCCAAAAAAAACTGTGTTTGAGCTAACAAAATTGTTAGAAGATTTTAGTGGTGAAGTCCCAATTGGAGTTTCATCAAATAAGATTACTTTCCAAATTGGTAATACGACTCTGGTATCTAAGTTAATAGATGGCAAATTTCCAGATTATGATAAAGCGGTCCCATACGGTAACACCAAATTACTTGAAGTATCAATATCAGAATTAGCTAAAGCAATAGATTTAGTAACTGCCATATCGACCGAAAGAACGGTAGCTGTAAAGCTTAAGGTAGAAAAAAATAAAATTACATTATCTGTAAATGATAAGATAAATTCCTCAGGAATTATTGAAATCCCTGCTATATATAGTAGCGACGAAGTTTCAATAGCTTTCAATGCCAAATATATAATTGATATACTAAATAACTTAACAGGTAAAAAAGTTTATTTTAAATTAAATTCAGGGAACACAGCAGTACTAGTAGAAGATAGCGATAATACAAATTGTAGATTTGTATTGATGCCAATGCAAATCTAGTATTCTGAGTGAGATATTTATAAATAAGTTTTGTGTATGAGGGAATAAGCTTTGAGTATTATTAGTGTCTTTAAAACATAATTTTAGTCATATATTAAAAGCATACTGATGCAAAAAAAATTACCCTCGTATATATCCCAATTAGAATTGTATAATTTTAAAAATCATCAAAATTTAGAGATGAAATTAGATGGTAAATTTGTTTTAATTTTGGGAGATAATGGCAGTGGAAAAACAAATATTTTAGAAGCTTTATCTTTATTAAATGCTTCAAAGGGGATTAAAAATTCAAAAAATAGTGAGATAATTACTAATTTCAATAAACAAAATGCAGAATGGGCAGTTAAAGTTAATTATTCTAATCAAAATGTGGATTACAATGTGTTAGCAGGTTGTAAATTCAAACATATCAATGCAAATGGAAGTAAATTAATTAGGATCAATAACGAAGAATTAACTAAAAAAACAGATATTTTAAATTTATTGAAAATTGTGTGGTTAACACCACAGATGGAGAATTTATTTTTAGAATCTCCTAGCACCAGAAGGAAATTTTTAGATCGAATGACGTATAATTTCTTTTCAAATCATGCTGAATATCTATTGAAATATGAATATTTTACTCAATCACGAAGCAAAATATTAAGTGATATTGAATGGGATAATAAATGGTTAGAACAAATCGAAATGAATATAGCTGAATTAAGTCTTAAAATAATTGATAATAGGCTTGAATGCATTGAAATAATCAACTCATTTTTAAAATCATTAACCATAAGTTATCTCAAGCCCACAATATCTACTCATGGCGAAATTGAAGAACAATTAAAAATAAGTAATCCGACCAAGGTTTATGAATATATTTTAGAAAGTTTAAAGAAAAAAAGAAATATTGATTCTAAATCAAAGAGATGCGGCATTGGCTCTCATAAAAGTGACCTTTTAGTTATGGATGGAGATAAAAACAGAGTTGCTAATTTATGCTCAACTGGCGAGCAAAAATCTATGATTATATCAATGATACTTGGTCAATCATACGCTATTTACAATAAAAGCAAAATAGCTCCCATATTACTTTTGGATGAAATATTTGCGCACTTAGATGACAAAAGAAAAGAAAATTTGATTTTTGAATTAGAAAAAACACCATCCCAAATATGGATTAGTAGCACCAATACTGATTTAGACAAGATGATAAAAACAAGTTGTGCAAAATTTGTTCTCACATGATTTATTCATGTAGCTAAGGCAATAAAAGAAGCAATCAATTGTAGATGTGTTAGAGAGGATGGAGATGGAGATGGAGATGGAGATGGGGTAAAACATATAGTCAAAACAAGGGTAGGGGGATTTGAAAAAAGAATTCAGTAAAATTAGCATTATTTATTTAAAATAAAAAATTTAGATATGTCTTAACCCATTTATGCTGCCTAAAATTACCGAGGTATCTAGATTTTAGATTTATGTAACAAAGCTGAGTCTGATTAACTTTACATTATTATTGACTTACTTACAGTTTTTTGATTTATATGTCTGAATTATACTAACTATATTTATAAAATTTTACCCAATGTTATTCCTAGCATACAGCCTAAAATGCATAATGATAAGCTTAGAAGAACATATGTAAAGGATGCATAGGTATAGCCTTCGTATAGAAGATTAACTGCTTCTAATGAAAAAGAAGAAAATGTTGTAAACCCACCTAATAATCCTGTTATTATAAATACTTTTATTTCAGTATTATAGTTAGGAAATTTGGTTATTAATATACTTGAAGCTAATCCTATCATAAATGAACCAAGTATATTAACAGCTAAAGTTGAATAAGGATAGATTTCAACAAATTTATTATTAGGGAGTTTATTTGAAAAAAATATAGATAAATATTTTGACATCAAAAATCTCAATATACCGCCAATGCCAGCACCAATAAATATCAAAATAATTTTTAACAAAGCTTTTATAAAATATATTTAAATTTTTTACTTACTACTTATAGTAAAATGGAGGTGTAAAGCCCCCATTTTATACTTAAATGGAGACCTTTAATATCATTGATGGGTATTATTGTTTTTTCTGCGTAGGGTCAATTTTAGAGTCAATATTGTCATTATCTTGTGATGTGACATTTGATTTAACATCAAGATTATCATTTTTAGTATCAACCTTGGCAACATCGGCGTTATCGCTAACATTAGTAATGGTATCAGCCTTAGTAACAGCTTCATTATCGCTGATATCTTTTTCAGTATTAACTTTGGTAACAGTATTATTGCTATTCATTATACTTGTAACTTGATCATAGCCTATAAAACCAGGTATCAATTGATTATTAATTATTATAGTTGGAGTTGATCTAAAGCCAATGCCTTTAGCAATTTCCAAATTTTGATCTAAAGCTGATTGTATAGATGGGTCATCAATTTGCTTATACAGCTGTGTGGCATCAATTTTTAAAGTTTTACAAATGCTTTTTACTTTTTGATCAAGACTGCTATTACTGTTGTCCTCCATCAATGCAAAGTGAAAATCTAAGAATTTTTCTGGAGCAATTTTATAAACACCAAGTGCTAATTTACTAGCCTTTAAAGAACTAGCTCCCAAAATAGGTAATTCTTTAAATACTATATATGCGTCTTGTTTATTATCTACAATTTGTTTAATCACTTCCGACATTTTTTTGCAATAGCCACAGTTATAATCGTAGAAGCTGACTATAGAGTTTTTAGCATTTGAGCTACCATAAGTAGGGTCATTTTTATCATTAAGTAGTTGATCTTTAAAATCCACAACTAACTGCTGAATCTTTTCATCACGAGCATTTTGTTGTTTACTCATATGGGATTCAATTGCTGAGATAACAATATCAGGATTATCTTTTATTTCTTCTTTAATTATATCTTTAACTTCAGCTTTTGTAATAGTTTTTGAATCATCAGCTATGTTTTTAGAGCTTTTATCAATAATAGCTGTTTTGCTGTTTTCTTGTGGTATAGAAGAAGTTTTAGAATTTTTGTAAAAAGAATAACCTAGAAAAGCTACTACTAGTATTATTAACAAAACGAATATATTTTTTGATTTCATGATAGTTAAATATAATTACTTTATGAACGAGAATTATTGCATGAATTATCTTGTAATGTAAATAAATTAATGTAAAAAATATTGATATTTATCTATAAAATTGAAAAATAATGAAATTTATTGTAAATTTTGTGCAATGTTTGTCAAAATTTTTTTCATTTCTTTATTGGGATTTTTATTTATAGAAAGTAGTATGTCATTTTCCTTGCTTAATGAATTCAAAGAAGTAGTTTTTTTTGGTTTATCAATGTGATCTTTAGTAAGCTTGGTGTTTAATCCAATAATTTTTATTTTAGAGATAATTTTGTATCCAAAGTATCGTGTAATTTTATCAATGATATTGGGGATCATCATTTGTATTTTTAATATATTACAATGATTGTCAATTTTTACCGTAAGAGTATTAATTTTATTTTTTGAAAATTTAATATCTTGTGGCAATATCTTATATTTTAAATCATCCCCTACAATCAAATCCCAATAAAACAGCATTTTATAGTATGGAGCACTGTTTTTATTGAACAAAGGCTTGATTGCATGCTCAATATGATTTTTTAACCACATTTGCGGTAGAGTCTATAAACTTAGGTAGCAGCAGGAGTTACTGACTTTTCTAATGATTTAACTTTATGCGTCAGCTTGCTAACTTTTCTTGAGGCTGTATTTAATTTTAGTACTTTTTTAGTGACAGCTTTCATTATTGTTGATTCTGCTGTTTTTAAAGCTGGCATAGCATTAGCAAAATCGTTTGATTTAACTAATTCTTCAACTTTTTTAGTAAAAGTTTTAATTTTACTTTTGATTATCTTATTTCTTAAAGTTCTCTTAAGAGATTGTTTGTGTGCTTTAATTGCTGATTTATGTTGTGCCATAATTTATTTTTATTTATCTTGAATAAAATTCTACTACCAAATTAGGTTCCATTTCTACAGGAAAAGGGACTTCTGCTAAAATTGGTACCTTAAGGTAAGTAGCTTGAAGATTAGGAGTATCAATTTTTATATACTCTGGTGTATCTCTTTCGCTTCTTTCTTTTGCTTCAAGAACAATTAGTAGCTTTTTAGACTTATCCTTTACTTCTACAACATCATTGGGCTGCAATCTATAGCTAGGAATATTAACCATCTTGCCGTTAACTTTTACATGCTTATGGGTGATGAATTGCCTAGATGCAAATACTGTTGAAACAAATTTAGATCTATACACAAATGCATCAAGCCTAGATTCTAGTAGACCGATTAAATTTTCACCTGTATCACCTTTTTTGCGACTTGCTTCTGCATATATAGATTTAAACTGCTTTTCTCTAATATCACCATAATATTTTTTTAGCTTCTGCTTGGCAATTAGCTGTGTACCATACTCCGTTGCTTTTTTATATCCTGAAGCTCCATGAACACCTGGCGGATAATTTCTTTTATTATATGGATCTTTATCTGTACCCCATAACGCTGCGCCAATTCGGCGACTAATACCGTATTTTCTGTTTAATCTTTTCGACACTATTAACTTGTATGTTATATTTTAAGATAAATATAATGTAAAAACCTACTAAGTCAATCACTTATAAATATTTTTATGGAAAAAATTGCCTTAAATTATTAGTGATTATTATTTTTTAATAATGCAGATATGTTATTAATTTCTTCTGCGGTTAGTTTGTGGTCATCTAATAGTAGTTTTTTCTCATTTTCAAATTGATCGTAAAAATTTGCTTTTAAATCTTGTAAATTTTTATTAAGAATTTCAATTTCATCTATCAAGTGTAATGATGTAACGAGAAAGGCTTTGGTATCCGATATATTATCACTATGTTTTTTTATTTCATCAATTTTTGAATTTAACTTATCAGCTAAATCTAATAGTTTTTTTGGATCTTCACACGATAGCTTGATTTGAGTGTTTCCTACTTTCAATTCAATTTCTTGCATATTTTGAATTTCATTTATTTTTATTAAAAATATTTTTTAGCTGGCTAATTGATATGTCTATATCTTGAGTCGTTTCATCGTTGATCATGAGATCTTCTTTTTTAGGTTGATCATCTATTATAAGGTGATTTGCAAGTTTATTACTTAAATCTTTTTTTTCCAACTGATGTTTTTTAACAACGTTATTCAATTTATCAATTTCATCATGAAATCTAGCATTTTCAATACTAAGGTTTGTTATTTTTTTTTCTAAAAATTTAACTTCCTGAATCTTATTAATCACCGCTTCATGCAAATCTTGTAAAGCTAATTTTATTTTATTATCCATAATTTTAATAGTCTATTGCATGAATATATGTTGTATAGTAGTATCAGTTGAATTGCTTTAAAATACGATAACTGGGATAATTTATCAAGAGATTTTATTAAGATGTTTGACATATCGTTATCAGAACTACTATTAATTTTTATTATTGGGGTGCTTGTTTTAAAACCTAAAGATTTAGTGAGCATTTTTGAAAAAGTTAAGAGATTCAACAGAAAACTAATGAATAAGGAGGGTATTGAAGAAGATTTTTTTGGCCTTGAGAATATTGATTTATTTAATAAAGATGGCGGGTTACAAAGCCAGAAAAATGAAAAAATAGATGAAAAAGAAAAGGAAAATTAAGAGTGTTATCTTTTGTTTATATTATCTAAGCATAGCTTATCACATTTAATGATTGCAGTGTTCACCATGAATATGAGGTGGATACTTTTTTATATGTTTTTCTACCTTGCGCATTAATATATCACGTTTCATTTTTGAGATATAGTCCAAGAAAGTTGTTCCATCTAAATAATCCAATTCATGTTGTATAACAGCTGAAAAAAATCCTTCTGCTTTTAGCTCTTGTGCTTTTCCATCATAATCAAAATAATTCATTTTTATTGCACTAGGGCGATTGATTTCTGCAGAGATACCAGGGAAGCATAATGAAGCTTCTTTGTATGTTTGTATATCGTCAGAATACCAAGTTATTAGTGGATTGATGAAAGTAAGGGGGGATTTGGCGTTGTTGATTTGTAAATCAACAATAGCTATTCGTTTTAGTACACCAACCATATTAGCGCCTAAACCTACGGCATTTTCCATATACATGGTAGAGAACATATCATCTACTAATTTTCGTATATCATCATTAATATCTTCTACTGGCTCCGCTGTCATTTTGAGTATGGGGTGAGGAGCATAAATCAAAGGTAAAATTGGCATAATAAAATAATTTTATTTATAAATATAGACTTATGATAGTTTGTATATACAGCGTAGTGATAGATAGAGCAACTAAATTATCTGAGTATTGTCAAGTTATTTGATCTTGAAAAATTGATTTTTATTGTATGACATCTCTAAATCTATATGTGATATTTTGTTAAAATATTTTTAAATTTCACCATAGGTTTTGATTTTTATTTTTGGATGAATCTCGTTTTGTGACAAGATAATCAGGTTGGGTTTAAATCTTTCGGTGACTGATCTAACAAAAGGTCTTAAAATTGGAGATGTTAATAACATTGGAGTAATTCTTGAGGCGGCTAATTTATCTAATTTAATATTAACATTTTCAACAAATTCACGTAATTTGCTTGGTTGCATTGCGAGATGCTTATTATCATCCTCTCCGACTAAATTTTCCATGAAAATTTGTTCCCAATGTGATGATAAAATTACTATTGGTATAAATCCTTCATCATTTAAAAAGCCATGACATATTTGTTTGCTAAGTCGCGTCCTAATATGTTCAACCATTCTGGCTACATTTGTAGTACTATTGGCAATTTCAGAGATTGCTTCTAGTATTGATGGTAGGTCTTTTACAGTAACTGATTCGCTTAACAAGCTTTGTAATATTCTTTGAAACGTAACGACGGTAATTTGGCCGGGCACAACTTCTTCAGCAAGCTTTTTATGATCGCCATCTAAGTTAGATAATAATTTTTTAGTTTCACTATAAGTCAATAATTCTGTGATGTTTTCCTTAACTATTTCTGTTAAATGAGTTGAGATAATAGTTATAGGCTCAATCACTGTGTATTCTTTGAAAATAGCCTCTTCTTTAGCACTTCTATCAACCCATTTTGCGGGTAGATTAAATGCTGGCTCAATTGTTTCTTCTCCGTTAATTTCAATTGCTCCACCTGATGGATTAATGACTAATAGACTTAATGGTTTTAATTTTCCTCTGCCGCATTCAATATCTTTAATTTTTATGACATAAATTTTAGATTCAAGTTGCACATTATCCTGTATTCTTACAGATGGTAGGATAAAGCCTAAATCTTGGGCAATTTGTTTTCTTAACGATTTTATTTGATCAGTTAATTTGTATTGCTGGCTATTATCTACCATTTGTAGCAATTCATAACCTAATTCAATTTTTACATAATCAATGTGAAGTGATTGTATAATCATCTCTTCTTGAGTTAATTCTTTCTTTACTGGATCTTGCTTTAGTTGCTGTTCGAATCTTTCGGCTTCTTTTTTGTGTTTATTTAAAAAGTATGCAAGTGTTCCGGATAATGAAGAGATAATGAAAAATGGGATAAACGGAATGCCAGGCATAATGCTCATCACGATTAATAACCCGCTACATGCAAATAAAGCTTGAGGATGGTTGCTTAATTGTTGTAAAATTGCTTTGTCAGCAGAGCCATGTATCCCTGATTTTGTTACTAATAGACCTGCACTGATTGATACGATTAAAGCTGGAATTTGTGCAACCAATCCGTCTCCAATCGTAAGCAATGTATATGTTTGCATAGCTTCATCAAAGCTCATTCCATTTTGCACAACTCCGATTATAATGCCCGCTATGAAGTTGATGAAGGTTATCAATAGTCCTGCAATTGCATCTCCACGTACAAATTTATTAGCTCCATCCATGGAGCCAAAAAAAGTGGTTTCGTCTTCTAAGTTTTTTCTTTTTTCTCGTGCTTGCTCTTCATTTATAATGCCAGATGATAAGTCCGCATCTATAGACATTTGTTTTCCAGGCATAGCATCTAGACTAAATCTTGCTGCTACTTCAGCGATTCGTCCAGAACCTTTGGTAATAACAACGAAATTAATAATAGTCAGTATACCAAAAACGATTGCGCCTATAACAACAGAACCCTGCATGACAAAAAATCCAAATGCTTCAACTACGTGTCCTGCGGCGGAAGGTCCTAAATGACCGTCGGCTAAAATTAATCTAGTGGTTGAGATATTAAGTGCTAACCTAAACATTGTGGCGATTAGTAAAATACTTGGAAAGGCGTTGAAATCAAGGGGTTTGTCAATGAACAATACTGTCATTAAAATTAGAGCAGAAAATGCTATTGATAAACTTAGCAAGTAATCCAATAACCCTGGTGAAATTGGAAAAATTAAGAAGCTAATGATTGATAAAATTCCAATCGCAAATATTATATCCTTTTGAGAGGATAAATTTCCAAATCTCTTGGCTATTTCACCAATTTTGAAATTAGCTATATTATTTTTTAAGTTATCCATTTAATCCTGAAATCCCACCACCCAGTATTAACCATAGAAATTAAAGTTGTTTCAAAACAAGGTTAAGAATACCATTGTTTGAAAAATAATCCAGTTCTATTTCAGTATCAATACGAGAAAGTAATTTAAAACTCTTAATTATTTTATCATTTTTCTTAATTCGGCATTCTATCATGCCTTTAGGTTTTACTTTGTTATAGTCAATTAATGAAATGGTTTCATCTCCTTTTAGTGATAAATCATCTAAAATGTTATCAACAAATTGGAGCGGCAAAACACCCATTCCAATTAAATTGGAGCGATGAATTCTTTCAAAACTCTCTGCTATCACAGCTTTAATTCCAAGTAATTTTGTGCCTTTGGCAGCCCAATCTCTTGATGAGCCAGTCCCATATTCCTTTTCAGCGAATATAACAAGTGGTGTATTTTCTGCAATATATTTACTTGATGCATCGTAAATTGTCATAGGAGTTCCTATTCCTTTTTTATCAAAATATTGAGTAAATCCTCCTTCCTTTCCATTTGCCAATTTGTTTTTAATTCTAATATTAGCAAATGTACCTCTAACCATCACCTCATCATTCCCTCTCCTTGAGCCAAATGAATTGAAATCCTGTTGCTTCACTCCTTTTTTAAGTAGGTATTGTCCAGCTGTGTGGTCTGGTGATATATTTCCTGCGGGGCTAATATGATCCGTTGTGACACTATCTCCAAAAATTGCAAGTATCCGTGCACCTTCTATATTTTCAATTGAGGAATTTTCAATTTCAGAATCAAAAAAAGGAGGGTTTTTAATGTATGTACTTTTATCCTGCCAAGAATAGCACATTGTTTTGTTGACGTGAATTTTCTTCCATTCATCATCTCCTTCAAGAACATCGCTATATTTTTCAATAAACATTTCTTTGGTTATAATACTATCCACAATACTTTTTATCTCTTTGTCATTTGGCCATATATCGCTTAAAAATACATCTTTCCCTTCTTTATTCACGCCAATTGCCTCTTCCAGTATATTAATGTTGATTGTTCCAACTAAAGCAAAAGCAACGCAAAGCATCGGAGAAGCTAAATAGTTCTGCTTAACCAAGGGGTGAATTCTCCCTTCAAAATTTCTATTTCCTGATAAAATTGCAGAAACAGATAGATTGTTGGACTTAATAGATTTTTCAATTTCTTCCGGAAGAGGGCCAGAATTCCCAATGCAAGTTGTGCAACCATACCCAACTAGGTAAAACCCTAATTGTTGGAGATAATAAATTAATCCAGATTTTTCTAAATACTCCGTTACCACCTGTGAACCAGGAGCTATGGAAGGTTTAACCCATTTTTTAGTTTTTAATCCAAGGTCATACGCTCTTTTGGCAAGTAATCCTGCTCCAATCATCACATATGGATTGGACGTGTTGGTGCAGCTGGTTATTGCGGAAATCACTATGTCGCCATCTTTTAGCTTTCCAGCCTCAGATTTATCTTCGCCTATAGATTTCAATGCCGAAAGCAATATCTTATCCTGAGGTCTTTTTGGTCCTGCAATACATGGCTGAATCTGACTGATATCAAGCTCAAATTGCTCGTTAAATTTCACCTTGTCATCATCCGTATATTCCTGCCAGACGCATTGCTCCTTGGCATACGCCTCGACAAGTGCAACCTGTGACTTACTCCTACCAGTTAACTTTAAGTACTTTATAACCTCAGCATCAATTGGGAAATATCCACATGTCGCTCCATATTCTGGTGCCATGTTGGCAATGGTCGCTCTTTCAAATAAGGATAGATGCTTAAGCGCTGGGCCATAAAACTCCACAAATTTACCAACCACATTTTTCTTTCTGAGAATTTCTGTAATTGTTAAAACTAAATCTGTCGCAGTAATTCCTGCGCCCAACTCACCTGTCAATTTAAAACCTACTACCTTTGGAACAAGTAACGATATTGGTTGTCCAAGCATTGCAGCTTCTGCCTCTATTCCACCAACTCCCCAGCCAAGAACGGATAATCCGTTGATCATGGTGGTGTGGCTGTCTGTCCCAACCAAGGTATCAAAAAGCGCAACATCCTCACCATCCACTTTTACATCTGAAACGACGCTAGCTAAATATTCCAAATTCACTTGGTGACAAATCCCTTTTCCAGGTGGAATCACTCTGAAATTCTCAAATGACTCTTGTCCCCATTTTAAAAACTGATAACGCTCATTGTTCCTTTGAAATTCCTTCTCTATGTTTTCAGCATATGACTTTGATGAACCAAATTTATCAACCTGAACTGAATGATCAATCACCAAATCAACCTGAATTTGAGGGTTAATCTTTTTAGGATCAAGACCATTATCATTCATGGCATCCCTCATTGCAGCTAGATCAACCACAGCTGGCACTCCTGTGAAATCCTGCATCAACACTCTAGAGGGGTGATATAAAATTTCATCCTGCTTCCCCGTATTATCACAATACTTGAGCAAGCTTTTTATGCTCGCAAGTGTCACATTTTTCCCATCCTCTTTTCTCAGTAAATTTTCCAACACTACCTTTATAACATTTGGAAGTTCTGCTAAATCCACTCTTAGCTCTTCAGCAGCCTTCCTCAAGCTGAAAAAGGCATATTTTTTATCATTTGCTAAGAGTTCACTTTTTGCTTTTAAGCTATCAACGGCTGACATATATATTTTTGCTATATTATAATTATACGGAAATCTATTCCTAAAAAAACTCTACACGATATATATTGCTGTTCGCAACATTTTTTTGGACAATTTATAGACGGAACATTGCTAACTGATTATGTGGAGTTGCTAAATATTATAAATATCATTTTTGTGCTTGACATATGGTAGTGTTTATGAATAACATAAGTTAAGGTTTGTAGAGCGAGGCGTGCTTGTGTTGATTTCATAACATAAATATATCGGCGTATCTACACAGTTAATAATAACAATACATAAAATATAGGAGTAAAAGTATGGTAGCAACTGAATTTGAAATAAAGTTTGCTCAAAGTAGAATTGACTATTTTGACAATGTTTTAAAAAAAGGTGCAAACGATAAGGTGAAAACTTTATTAAAAGCAATTAAAGCTGCGAAAGGTGCTGATTTTAGTGCATCTGGAATTGCAAAAGCAATTAAAGCTGCAAAAGAAGTAGAGCAGAAAGGTAAGGATGCGGCAGTTAAAGCTGCAGATGCTGATTTGAAAACAGCTACAACAGCTGACACGGCTGCAAAAGCTGCTGCAACAAAAGCTGCTACTGATTTAACAACAGCTACAACAGCTGACACGGCTGCAAAAGCTGCTGCAACAAAAGCTGCTACTGATTTAGCAGCCAATCCTACTGATGCTACTTTAATCGCAGCTGATACAGATGCAAAAGCTGCTGCAACAAAAGCTGCTACTGATTTAACAACAGCTACTACAGCTGATACAGATGCAAAAGCTGCTGCAACAAAAGCTGCTACTGATTTAACAACAGCTAAAACAGCTGGCACGGCTGCAAAAGCTGCTGCTGATTTGAAAACAGCTACTGATGCAAAAACAGCAGCTGATGGCATGAAAGTTGGTGAAGATGATTTGACAGTTGCTGCAAAAGCTTTGCTTGGTGATAAGGTTGTAACAGACATTAAAGCTACCACTAAAGATGCTGCTGGGGATACTGCTGCAGAAAAATTGTATGTTGATAAAGCTCCAGAATTCTTGAAAAGTTATGGCTTCATCAATGCAATTGCAAAAAACATTCCAAATGCAGGAAAAGATGTTTTGAAAGGTACTGGCACTTTTGATGGTCCAGCTACTACAATCACTGATGATAACATTAAAATATTAAATGATTATGCCAAAATTGTTACAACAGTATGTGGAATTGGTCCATTTGTAACAACTGATTTTCCTGAAAAAGATGTGCATTCTAATCACGTTGAAAATTGCTTGAAGGAAGCTAACAAAGTTGCATTTACGATTTTATCTATTGCTAAATGTGGTAAAGATCAATTGGATAAAGATAAAAATATATCAGCTGATTGTTACGAAGGATTGGCGAATGAAGCTGCTAATCTTTATATCACAACTGATTTTGATAAGATGCACACTGATTTAAGTGGAGAATATCCATATAATGATGTTGTTCCAGGATATGATGCAATTGCAGTTTAAATTTTTTAAAATAAATAGGGTAAATAAATGAAAAATATTTCGAAACAAGTTTTGGCTCTAGCGGCCACAACAATGTTAAGTTACGGTGCTGTTGCACAAGACAGTTATTATGTTAAAGGTGAAGTTGGTATGACAATGCCACAAAAAGTGGATAAGCAAAAATTGAAAAAATCTGCAATTTTTGGAATTGAAGGTGGCTACAAGATGAATGAAAATTTCAGATTTGGCTTAGGTCTTAATTTCGCTAGCGGCATGAAGTTTAAAGATGATGGTACTCTTAAAGGTGCAAAAGTTAATAGCATAATTTTAGAAACTAATGCATATTATGACATTGCGGATTTCAATGGCTTCACTCCATACCTAACAGCAGGTGTTGGTGTTGCGAGAAATAAACTAAAAGGTGATAGTACAACAACTACTGTTGTTACAAGTAGTAGTACATCTGCTACTGGTTCTGTTATGGGTTTTTATGATCCTAAAGCTAGTGCTACGAGCGCAGCAGTGCCAGCTGATGGAGATGTAAAAGTACTTTCTGCAACTACTGACAGCAAATCTCTTAAGAAAACAGGATTTGCATGGAACATTGGTTTTGGTGGAATGTATAACATTGACCCAGAATTTGGTGTTGATTTAGCATATAGATACAGAGACTTAGGAAAAGTTAAAATTGCTAAGGATGTTTCTAAAAAACTTAAATCTCACAACGTAACGGTTGGTGTGGTTTACAAATTCTAATCATTGCTTTTTACGCCTAGAGCGAGTTTTTAGTCTCTAGGTGTTGCGGTGTTTTAGAAAGACAATGGCGGGTTGCTATTATCACATTAATACTCCTGAATAGGTGTAGCCGTTATGGCTTGCACTTATTTTTACGTATATCATACACCATTGTGCATTTATGGTATCCTATGATGCTCTTCTTCATTGTATATTCCACTATGCATTCTCTGTTATGTACTTTACCACTATGTGCTCTCTATGGCATATTTATCTTCTGTGTCCTACTATATTCATTCAATTGCCCTGACTCCATTGCATATTCTCTATTACCTCTTCTATCACCCATCCGACTGTGTGCTCTCTACTGCTATACTATGAATCATTCTGTTGTTCATTCATTGCTCATTGTTCTACTTACCTATTCTATTGTTCATCCTCTATAGCTTATTCCATAGCCCATTCTCTATTGCCATTCTAGCACCTGTCCCATTGCGCATTTTATGGTGAAGATAAAATTACCTGTTGAATAGTTGTGGGTATTGGTTTAGAATTCCGTTGTATTCTATCAATAATTTGATGCCTTTAGAGGATTTATGAATAATTTTATCGTATCAGAAAGCGCAGCGAAACGGATTAACCGTTTGAATGCAGATGAATCAAAACCACAAATATTACGGGTTAAGGTTGAAGGGGGGGGCTGCAACGGGATGAAATATCAAGTTGGACTTGTTGACTCTAAAAACAGCGATGATTTAGTTTTTACCAAAGATGGAGCGAGCGTTGTGGTTGATAAAATTTCAATAGATTTTTTAAAGGATTCTGAGTTAGAATATGTTGAAGATTTAGGCAATGCCTCATTTGTAATTAAGAATCCCAATTCAAAGTCCAGTTGTGGGTGTGGCGCTTCATTTTCGTTATAATAATAAACTAACATCAAGTAGAGTATGACATATCAATATAAAAAGGCACCAACAAACAGACAGCTAAAGGTTTCTGAAGTGATTAGGCAAGAAATCGCTCAGATTTTCACAATGGGAGAGGTTTTTCATCCTGCTCTTGAGAAATTTACATTTACGGTGTTGGATGTGAAAACTAGTACTGATTTGAAAATAGCCACCATTTTTATCAATCCAGTTGATGAGAAGTTGGATAAAGATTTGGTTACGGCTTTGAATGTACTGGCACCTGAATATCGTAAAAAATTGTGCGGTAGAGTGCAGCTTAAATTTATACCACAAGTTAGGTTTGAGATTGATAAGCACATTGAAGATAGGATACATTTGGAGAAATTATTAGATAAAATTAGTACAAATAAGGTGTAGTCTAGGCTATATGGTTATGTAGTGCTTAAGAGGGTTTGTTAAGAAAGTGCTAGACAAATTGATAATATTTAGCAAAATTACTAAAAATATAAAGTTATAAAAATATAAATGATGCAAGAGTTAAAAGGGCTACCATATCACAAAATAAAGCAATTGCTTATTGATAAGGAACTGTCGGCAATGGAGTTGACAAATGCATATATTGAAGCTGCAGAGGCGGCGAATAAAAAGTATAATGCATACAGGGAAATTACAGCTGAATATGCGATAAATCAAGCGAAGGCTTCTCAAGAGAGGATTGACAAAGGACAAGCCTTAAAGATTGAGGCGATGCCAATTGGGGTGAAGGATAATTATTGTACAAAAGGTGTTTTGACCACGGCTTGCTCTAGAATGCTGGAAAATTTCATTCCTGGTTATGAATCCACCGTAACTAGCAAATTATTTGCAAGTGGTGGTATGATGATTGGCAAAGCTAATATGGATGAGTTTGCTATGGGCTCAGCAAATACTAACAGTTATTTTGGTGATGTAATAAACCCATACAAAGCAAATGATTCTGATAGAGATTTGGTTGCTGGTGGTTCTTCTGGTGGTTCTGCTGCTGCAGTTGCTGCAGATATGTGTTTGGGGTCATTGGGTAGTGATACTGGTGGTTCAGTTAGGCTTCCTGCTGCTTTTACTGGTACGGTTGGTGTAAAGCCAACATATGGTAGATGCTCTAGATATGGGATTATAGCCTTTGCAAGTTCGTTGGATCAAGCAGGTATTTTTGCGCATAATATTACAGATGCTGGCTTAATTTTAGAGTCGATTTCAGGGTTTGATGAAAATGACTCTACTTCCAAAGATATCGCCTTACCCGATATTTTAAACAACATAGGAAAAAGCATCAAAGGTATGAAAGTGGGTATTCCAAAGGAGTATCGGAAAGATAATGTTAATCAAGCAATTGTTGATTACTTAGAAAAAGCAAAGCAGTGGTTTGTTGATGCTGGTGCAGAAATTGTAGATATTTCATTGCCTCATACAGATCATGCCCTTGCAACTTATTATATAATTGCAACGGCGGAAGCTGCATCTAATTTAGCTAGGTATGATGGAGTTAGATATGGCACAAGAATAGAAGAGCAGGGTGATAGTTTTCAAGATATGATTGAGAGAACTAGAGGAGAATGCTTTGGTGCGGAAGTGAAAAGGAGGATAATTTCTGGTACTTATGTGCTATCTGCAAGTCATTTTGGAGATTATTATCAAAAAGCACAAAAAGTGAGAAGGTTGATCGTAAACGACTTTACAAGTGCTTTTGAAAAAGTTGATGTTATTCTTACTCCAACCACATCAAATCCCGCTTTTGCCATTGGAGAAAAATTAAGTCCCATTGAAATGTATAATAACGATTTGTTTACAGTGCCAGCGAGCCTTGCAGGGTTGCCATGTATGTCAGTTCCAGTTGGATTCTCTAAAAATAAATTGCCTATTGGGATTCAACTCATAGCCAAATCTTATAATGAAGGAAATTTATTCAAGTTTGCAAGCGTTGTTGAAAAAAGTGCTGATTTTAAAAGTTGATTTTTAAAAGCAAGATTAGGGTATTGAAAATCCTTCATTTATGTAAGGGTGTACTAATTGCTTTTTGATATATTAAATTATTTTGAAGTAAATATTGACGAAATTGAACTATGAGTTTAACCTAATTTCTTATAAATATACATTTTGAAATCGGGATGATGCTATCAGTTAATGATTCACTGCCAAGCTTTTCGTTGCCTTCTACGAGTAAGGAAAAAATCTCTTCAGATGATCTTTTAGGTAAAAATATTGTTATATATTTTTATCCCAAAGATTCAACACCTGGGTGTACTATAGAAGCGAATGATTTTTCTAATAAAATTGATCAGTTTCAAAATGTTAATACCATTGTGCTAGGTGTGTCTAAAGATAGCATAAAAAGTCATCTTAATTTTATTACTAAGCAAAGAATTGTATTTGATCTTATTTCAGATTCTGAAGCTGAGTTGTGTGAAAAATTTGGTGTATGGAAAGAAAAAAGTATGTTTGGTAAAAAATACATGGGGATAGAAAGAAGTACATTTCTAATAGATACAAAAGGTGTAGTCAAAAAGATTTGGCATAAGGTGAAAATAAGTGGTCATGTAGATCAAGTGCTTTTAGAAGCAAAAAATTTATTCCAACTTAATCGTAATGAAGGTTGATAATATAAATAATGATGATGCATCTAAGAATAATAATGATTTAATTTTTCTTGATGATAATGCAATACAAAGATGTGGTAAAAGCCATATTATAAATGGTAGGTTTGTAGTTGATAAGTCTAAACCACTAGATTTATTTTCTAATTCTTTCTGTAAGGCGTATTCAGTCAATGATATGCAAAATTCAGATTGCACTGGATGTTATGCCAAGGTATTTGAAAAATCTTTTTTATATAATATTGATGCCATTATAAGTCTAATCTCTGATGGAATAGATAATTTTATTAGTCCAATTGCAATTGGAATAGTTGAGTTCCATGATACTGATGATGAATATATAGCCATCATATTTAATGATGTATCAGCTGTTTCATTAGGAGAGCTAATTGATAAGAATGAAAATTTTTCAGATAAATACATTATCAAAAATATCTTGTATAACATCAAAGAAACTTTGAAAAATCTGCATGATCGAGGTATCGCTCATGGCTCTGTAAATTTAGATAATATTTATCTTACCAAATCTGGTGATTTTGTTTTAGATGAGTGTTTTTCAACGCCATTTGGCTATAAACAATCTCCAATTTATGAACCCTTAAGTGTCACGAAAAATATACCAAATGCGAAAAGCAATTGTAATTATAGTTCTGATTATTATGCTCTTGGTGTTGTATGTTTAGAACTTACAACTGGGACAAGGCTTAAAAAACAAACTTTAGAAATATTGAATAATGAAAGAATTTATAATAGTTCATACAGGTTTTACACTAATAATAAGCTTTTAACTGGCACTATTAATAAAATTGTTCAAGGACTACTGAATGATGATGACGATCAAAGATTTGGTTATGATAAGTTATCTAACATACCTGCATTAACAGATTTTTTTCCAATTATTAAAAAAGATGATTTTCTTGAGCCAATGTACTTCAATGGCAAAAAAATATATCGTTCTAAGATTTTAGCTCATGAGATGGCATATAATCCTGACAAAGCAATTAATTTATTTTTTACAGGGAAGCTTCAGAAATTTTTGTCAAAGTTTTATAAAAATTCAGAATCTTTAAACAAAATAAAATTTCTATTAAATAAAAATATAATTGCAGAATCTTTTGAACCAGAAAATTGCACATTAAACGAATTAACTCTTGCAGAAATTATAAGAATATTGCACTTCCAAAATATCTTTGCAGTTAAAAATATTTCATTTAGTTTTGATAATTATTCTATTGGTAGTTTGGTTTTATACTTAATTAATAATAATGAATTTACGCAGCTTCAGCTGGTATCAGAAATGATAGAATATCAGTGTTTAATTAATCCAGATAAATTTAAGTTAAACAATAAAGAACCTAATTTTTTTGTTATTTATAATGAACAATTAGTTTTAAATAAGCATGATTATGTATTCAATTTTTTATATACATTAAATAAAGTATTTTCGCATTTGCCATATTTTTCAGCGTTACAAAAGAAAAGATTACTTTTTTCATCGAAAGATATTGTGTGGTTTATTGAACAAAATAATATCTCCGAAAAGTTTATTTTTAATAATATATTTTTAGCTCCCTTTTTATGTTCGAAATTAGAAAATTATATTTATAAATCTTCCATTAATTCGGCAATGCAAAGTATTAACTCAATTAAAATGTTGCTTCTATTTCATGAAGCTCAAAAAAATTGTAAAATTGATAAATTGCCCCATATATCAGATATTTTTTCAACAAGCGTTATTGAATTAATTGGTAGATTTATTCAAGGTAAAACAATTAAAGATGAGCTAATAAATAAACTTAATGAGATAAAAGTGAGAGGTAATTTAGGTGAAATTATTGAATTTTTAGAACAAAGCGATTTGTTGCAAAGTGATAAAGAAATTTTTAAACACAATGTAATTAAAACAAAAAATATTTATAAAAAGCTGAATGATATTACATTGGAGTTAGAATCAAAAGAATATTTGCAGCAAAAATCTATGAATGCTGCACTTACAATTAGCTATTTATTATTTTCTGTTGCAGTGATATATTTATTGGCAAGATTAACTATTTAGTTATTTATAGTGGATAAAGTTTTTTTAATTTATGACAAGCAAAATTGCCTTAATAAAGATGCTATAATAGATGAGTGTGTTTTTGTTAGAGAAAAAATATCCATAATGGCATTCTTTTTTACTTTTTTTTGGCTGGTTTATAATAAATTATGGAAGTGGGTGATTTTATACATCACTGTTTCTATTGTAATTTCTTGCATATGTGCTATTGGGGTTATAGATCAGAATATAAAGGCATTTGTATTTTTATGTATGTCTAGTTATTTTGCAATTTTTAGTAGTTCCATAATGCAAAATAAGCTGATAAAAGATAAATATTCCTTAAAATCAATCATTTATGCAGATTCGAAAGAATCTGCACTATCAAAGCTTTTGTTGAATCTAAAGATAGATAATCTTGAAGTGAACCCCAAAACATGAAGTTAAAGTTAAGCAACTTTTTCACAGTGTAACATCTTAAAATTATTGGGTGAATAATAATTTAAAAGAAAATATAGGTGTCCATGCTAGATTGCTTCTTCATTATTTTTTAAACTTTTATCAAATTTACTTTTTTAATTGCAATAAGGAGATATTTAATGGTGCCGCTAGTGGGAATCGAATCCACGACCTCTTCATTACCAATGAAGTGCACTACCACTGTGCTATAGCGGCTGAAATGGTAGCGAAGGAGGGACTTGAACCCCCGACACGCGGATTATGATTCCGCTGCTCTAACCAGCTGAGCTACTCCGCCATGTATAATAAAAATATAAAAGAAAGATATAACACATTTCAATTAATTAGTTAATAATTTGTTGCAAATTTAGTAAAATTAATTATTTGACTCAGGTGAAATTATGTTGTTAGATTAATAGTAATTAATTATTATAGAGGGTAATAGATGTCTGTACTAGAAACTTTAGGTGATGCTTTTGAAAATGTTGCTAATTTTCAGAACAGTATAAGTGATGCAAAAGAAGTTATAGAAAAGATTGGAGAAAATAACGATATTGTTGGTGATGTGAAAGAATCAATCGGTTCAATTGAAGAAATAGTTAAAGCAGTCCAAACAAAAGATGTTGCAAGTATAATTGACAGTGGGATGGATTTAGGAAATGAGCTAGCTAAAATGCCTGGAGATATTAAGAAGTTTATTGATGAAAAGGGGGGAAGTTTACTTAAGGATGGTAGCGATTTAAAAGATGAAGTTCTCGGGCTTGTAACAAAAATAGGTGATCAATTTAAAGAAATTGTAGGTGATTTAAAGGAAGGCGGCATAAAAGGCTTTATGGAGGCTATTGTAGCTTTGACAACTGCAGTTTCTGAGGATATAAAATCTGGCCAAGAGATAGCTAATACAGTAAAGGATATGGTTGATATTTTGGAATCAAAGGGTGGTGATGTAAAAGTACAAGCTGAGGCGGAGCAGATCGCATCAGGAATGAAGGAAGTTAGTGATGTTAAAGAAGCGGATGGCAAAGATGGTCAGCAGTCTCCAACAACGCCTGGACAAGATGTTTCCCAGGATCAAGAAGTGGGCATGTAATATTAATTTAGTTAAATTTCAGATTGGCTTTGCCGTGGTTGCTGAGCCGATATTTTGATTTAGTTAAAAAGTAATTTAATGTAGCGTGGTGACTTGCTTTATCACGGTACATTTTTACATATACTTTCAGAATTAATTAAGATTTTTTACCATAATATTAAATCTCTGCATTCCCCTATTTCAAGTCAAGTATTGATAAATTGTATCGACTGCGGTTTTTGAGATGTCTTTTTGTTCAGTTATAATGTTTTTTGAATTGTTGATTAGCTGATTTTTGTAATTTGAATCACTAAAAAGCTTCAGTAATTGATTTTTTAACTCTTCATAATCTTTTGCAATTATTATAGCTTTTTTGCTATTAAATTCATCAATTACATCTTTAAAATTTGATGTATATGGTCCTACAATAATTGCACAGTTTTGTTTTGCAGGTTCTATGATGTTATGTCCACCAATATTTACCAAAGACCCACCAACAAAGACAATGTCTGCTACTTCAAAATAATTGCCAAGTACACCAAAGGCAGCAACTAGTAATAGCTCTGTTTCATGATTATTATCATTAATATCTGTTACATAATTTAATTTATGATTTTTTGATATTGAGATTACCTCTTCAATTCTTTTTGGATGGCGGGGGATTATAATGGTAAAAATATTTGGAATTTTCTTTTTTATTTCTTTGTGTAATTTTATGATAGTTTCTTCTTCACCCCTATGAGTGCTGACTACAACAAATATATTTTTATTTTTTAATTTTTTCCTTAAAGTTTTAACATATTTATTTGAATAAGTTAGAGCTGGAGATGAGTATTTGAAATGTCCAATAAACTTTAGATTATCCTTGGTAAAAGTGCTGAATCTTGTGTAGTCCAAATTACTAGCCGCAAAAATTAACGAAAACTTTTGTAATAGATTACTAGTAAAATTTTTATACTTACCCCACCTATTAAAAGAGGAGTCTGATAACCTAGCATTGTACAATAATAGAGGAAGTTTTTTTGTAGTAAGATCTATTGTATTAGGCCATATTTCAGATTCAATAAATATTGCAACTTGAGGAGTCCAATGAGTTAAAAATTTATTAATTAAAAAATCTACATCAATGGGTAAGAATTGATGCGTTGTATTTTTTATATTTGCGGATTTAAAAACTTTTGAAGATGTAAGTGTAGCTGTGGTTATTAAGCAATGCACGTCAGATCTCTCGTTAATAACGGCTTTAATTATTGGAATAACCATATTTACTTCTCCCACGCTTGCAGCATGAAACCATATCATTAATTTGTTATTAGGGAGTTTATCAGATTTGATAACAAATTTTTGAGATATACTCTTTATATCTTCTTTCTTTTTTATCAACCTAAATATCATGTATATAAATATTATAGGGAATAATAGAATTGATAAAATTTTATATAATCGCATAATAAAGTCTAAATTTTTGCTCTACAGTTGATTTTCTAAATCTTTCATTTGTTTTACCATCAAAATCTCTAGTTTGCTATTTTGTTTTTCATTAAATAAACTTGGAGCAGATATATTTATAAGAATTTTACTAAAAGGTAAGGGGATTGTAAATTCATCCCAACTTTTAAGAGTCTTAGCTTTAGAAGATGCAAAAGAAATGCTGATAATTGGAATTTTAAATTTTGATGCAAGATTTGTAATAGCGCTATTAACTTTATATTTAGGCCCTCTTGGGCCATCAGGGGTGATGACAATGCTTTCATTGTTTTTAATGGAATTGATGATATTTTTTGTTGCAGATAAACTGCCTTTATAACTTGATCCTCTAATGGTTTCATGACCATATAATCGTATAAATTTATCAACATATTTACCATCTTTATGTAGGGAAGTAAGTACTTTGAATTTTCCAAATTTTTGCATAATTTTTGGAAATACTATAATTCTACCATGCCATAATGTTAAAAAACAAACTTTGTTGGAGTTCAAAATGTTCGTAGTCTTGTTATGAATATTAATTTCTATGGTAGATGTTAAAAATACAAATTCTAAATAGAATTGAATTATTTTAGTTATACATAATACAGATAAATCATGATTAAGAAGTTTTTTTAAAAATCCCTTTAATGTATTTTTGTATTTTATCAATGTATTTGCTTGGAATAGTAATTAATTCTGGTGTCATATTATATTAAAATTAAATATTGAGCTACAATTGCTTATACTATTTTCAAAATATGTTATGAATTTTAAAAAAATCTGGATTTAAAAATACAAACTTGCTAGCATATATCTATTAATAAATTAGAATCCTTATTTAGAAGGGGCTTTGGGATTCTTTGTGAAGGTGGGTGATTAATTAGCAAATGGAATTTTTAAAAAAATTAAGTGCGAATAAGTTAATATTATTATCTTTATTTGTAGTAATAATTTTAGTCGGGACTGTATTCTTTATAGTAAACTCTAAACCTGGTTATAGTAATTTATATAGTGATTTGAGTGATCATGATAGATTAAAGGTAACTTTGAAATTAGAATCTATGGGAGTGGATTATAAGGTAGATACGAAACATTCTCAAATCTTAGTTCCTGCAAATAAAGTGCTATCATTAAGGATGCATTTTTCACAAAGTGGTCTTATTACCTCAGGTAATATAGTTGGATATGAGATTTTTGATAAAGAAAATGGACTGAGCAGTTCTCAGTTTTTAAACAATATTAACTCTCTAAGAGCACTTGAGGGTGAATTATCTAGAACTATCAATAGTTTATCTCAAGTTGAAAGTTCGAGAGTTCATCTTGTTTTGCCAAGAAAAGAGCTTTTTTCTAAATCGAGTGTGACTCCTTCTGCGTCAATTATGGTAAAGTTAAAATCTGGTGCTTCAATTTCAAAAAATGAAGTTAAGGCAATTACCAATTTAGTGTCGAAGGCTGTGCCCGATTTGCAACTTGATAATATAACTATCATTGATAGCATGGGACATCCTTTGAAAATGCCAGGATCTGAAAATGAAGGTTTATTAAATGGTGACAATAATTCTGAATTTAAATTTATAGAGTATCAAAATTTATTAGAAAAACAATTAAGGTTAAAGATAGAGCGCCTCTTAGAGAGTCGTATTGGTAGAGGTAAGGTAAAGGTTAATGTTGCGGCAAAAATAAATACCAATAGAGAGGTAACGGTTTCTGAGTTTTTTGACCCTGATGGACAGGTAATACGCTCTAAGAAAACTAGTGAAGAAAAAGAAAAAGATGGAAATGATAGTGAAAATGTTTCAGTTGCTAATAATATTCCAAATTCTAATCAACAGATTGCTAACCCAAACCAAATGGCTAAGGTAAAGAGTAAGCTTGATGATATTACGAATTATGAAATATCTAAAACGGTAACAAACAAAATAATTGAAGAAGGAGGTGTAGAAAAGCTTTCTGTAGGAATTTTAATTGATGGATATTATGATACAGATGAGAAAACTAAGAAGCAAGTATACCATAAGAGAAGTAGTGAGGAGCTTGCACAACTGAAAACTTTGGTGCAATCTGCAATTGGTTTTGATGAAAATAGAGGTGATAAATTAGAAATAATTAACCTTGAATTTGTGGAAAGTAAACTTGAAGGTTCTGATGAAAAAGGGAATTGGTTGGATGAAAATTTAAAGAATTTGATTCAAATGGGAATGATAGGAGTAATAGTTATTTTGATTATATTGTTGATATTTAAACCGATATTATCAAAAATTTTAGAAATAAATAAAAATGGTGCTGGAGAAATAAATAGATTTTTTGATTTTAAAAAACTAGGATTTAACAATAAAATTTCTAATGAGGACAACATGGAAAATAAAGATTTCTATTCTTCAAAAGTTGATGGTAATGGTGTTGAAATTGGTAAATTATCTGCTAATAATAAGCATAAGCAAATATTAGATAGTATAAATGAACTGGTTGAGAAATACCCAGATGAAGCAACAGAGATACTAAGAAAATGGATAAACAATGATCAAAAAGTACAATAATTATATTAACTTATTTTATAGTATATTATGGAGCTAAGAAATTTGGAAAATGAAAGTTTAGAGAGTGCGGCTGTTTTGCTTCTAGCATTAAATGAGGATAATGCGGGGAAAGTCTTAAAGCATCTATCAGAAAGCGATATTTATAAAATATCAAATCAGATTGCTAACATGCAAGATATTGAAACAGATAAAATACTGGATATTTTGTCATATTTTGCTGATAAAGTAAGCAGTGCTAGCTTATTAGGTGGACATTTACCAAAATTAAAAAGATTTTTGCATAAAGTTTTTGATGAAGAAAAAGTTGATTTCATTATTAAAAATGTGGATGGTCCATTGAATAAGACATGGGAAACTATAGCTAATATGAGTGATAAAGTGTTAGTTGAATATTTGAAAAATGAATATCCACAGACTGTAGCATTTATTTTGTCTAAACTTCCATCTCAAAAAGCGTCAAAAATTATTAGTAAATTTTCGGAAAATTTTTCTTTTGAGGTAATTAAAAGGATTTTAAATATAGATGAGGTTAATAAAAATGTATCAATGAATTTGGAAAATACATTGAGAAGAGATTTAGTTGAAAAATCTGACACATCTAAGGAGTTTGATAATAATCAAATTGTTGCTGATATATTTAATAATTTGGAAAGGAAGGATGAAAGTGTGTTTTTTGATTTATTAGAAAAATATGATGCTGATAAGGCGCAATTAGTTAGAAAGTATATGTTAATTTTTGATGATATTATGAGAGTGGATTCAAGGGGAATGCAAATGCTTATAAGATATTCCGATAAATCTGTTTTGCCTAAGGCGTTGAAATTTGCTGTAGATGATATTAAAAATTGCTTTTTTGATAATATGTCTGCTAGAGCTGCAAAAATTTTAATTGAAGAAATTGATAACTCTAATAGCATTAAACCTGAAGAATCAGAGCGAGCTCAAAAAAACATACTGCTAACCTTAAGAGAGTTAATGAACAAAGATCAAATTACCTTAAGAGATATTATAAAAAATTCAAATTAATATGAAGAATTATGTTATAAAAAAATTTCCTTTTAATAGTCTTTTAGGTAATGAAGGGCGTGATAATGATGTAGTTTTAAAGAAGAATATTAAAGATGAGTATACAGGAAAGGATTTGAAAGTAGCGAGTGATATATTAGCAAAGAAAGATATTATAGTAGAGCAAAATGAATATACAAAGGAAAGGGTAGAGATGCTTAAATTAGAGTCTTTTAAAAATGGCTGGGCAGAATGCGAAAAAGCTCAAAAAAAGCTTGTAGAGCAAGAAAAAGAGGGTGACATGGTTAATCTTTTAGCTAAGATAGAATCTAATTTATTAAATATTTATGAAACAATTGAAAGTAAATATGATAATTTATCGAAAGATTGTGTAGAATTAAGCTATGTTATCGCCAATAAACTGGTTGGAAAATTAAGTGAGAAATTTCCAAATGAAGTTATATTAGATTTTTTAGGAAAAAGCTTACCTCTACTTACTTATGCAAATGATATTAAAGTGAGTGTCAATCCTGAAAATTTATCGCATGTAAAAGGTTATATTGACAATGTGAGTCAACATTCCACAATAAAAATTAAATTAATTGAAGATGAATCGATAAATATAAATGATTGTAAGGTAGATTGGGGTAATGGATTAATAAAAAAAGATACTGAAAAGGTTAAAGAAGATTTGGAAGCAATTTTTAAAAATAATTTATAATAAATTTTTTGGTAATACATATCATGACTACAGAGACGGAAAATATTAAAAATAAAAATGGGATTAATCTAAATCTTAAGGCAATTTATGATGTCCCTATGAAACTCAAGGTTGTTTTGGGGCAGGTGGATTTTAAGGTAAGTGATTTACTGAAATTAAATAAAGGTGATAAAATAGAGTTAGATAAAAAACCTGGAGACCCAGTTGATTTATTTATTAATGATAAATTAGTTGCAAAAGGAGAAATAGTGTTGATAGATGATAAGGTGGGTTTAACGCTTACAGAGATAATTACAAATGATTAATTTGTACAATTATTTAAATTTTGCTTGATTATAAAATACAAATTATATATTAATCTTATAAATAACATTTAAGTGTAATTATTATGATAGAAAAATTAATTAGTTTTTTGCATGTAGCTCCGTTGGTTATAATATTTGCTATTATTGTTGGTAGTAAAGTATATCAAAAAGCTACGAGTAAGAAAATAGACTTTTCACCAACTATATTATTGTTAAGTTCTATTGGTATTGCTTCTGGGTTTGGTATACATCACCATGCAGGAGAAGAAGCATCAAGTATTTGCTATTTGTGCTTTGGTTATGCATCGATATTAGCAATTATGGGTTTAAAACTTGCTAGGGCAAACAAAATTGTGAGACAAAACGTATAAATTGATTTTTTAAAAAATTAATTAGTTTTAGACAATAAGCAAAAATGAAAAATCACTTCCTCTCAGCTCTTTCCAAAATTAAAGCAGAAGGGAGGTATAGGGTTTTTACTGAGTTAAAAGGCTATTCTTCTAATAGTGTTAAGGCATATAGCATCAAACATGATAAAGATATTACTCTTTGGTGTAGTAATGATTACCTCTCAATGAGTAAAAATCCTACTGTGATTGAAGCCTTGGCAAAAGGAGCATATGAGTTTGGAGTTGGTTCTGGAGGTACCAGAAATATTTCTGGTACTAGCAATGCAATAATAAATGTTGAAAAAGAAATTAGTGATTTGCATAATAAAGATGCGGCACTTGTTTTTACTTCAGGATATATTGCAAATCAAGCGACTCTTTCAACAATATCAAAAATTATACCTAATTGCGTAATATTTTCTGACCAAAACAATCATGCGTCCATAATATATGGAATTAAAGAAAGTAATCTTGAAAAAGTTATATTTCGTCATAATGACATGAGTGATCTGGAGAGTAAATTAAAAGAATATCCAGTAGAATGTCCGAAAATTATAGTTTTCGAAGCTGTTTATTCTATGTCAGGAGTGGTTGCAAATGTTAGTGAGATTTGTGAATTAGCAAAAAAATATAACGCTTTAACATACGTTGATGAAGTCCATTCAGTTGGAATTTATGGAAAAGAAGGTTCAGGGATATGTGAGGAGCTTGGATATCAAGATGAGGTTGATATAATTCAGGGGACTTTTGCAAAGGCATATGGTGTAATTGGAGGTTATATTGCATCAAAGCATGAAATTATAGATAGTATCAGGTGTTATTCTCCTGGCTTTATTTTTACTACCTCTCTTCCACCAGCAATTTTAGAGGCGATTTTAAGTAGCATAAAATATCTTAGAAAATCCGATTTGGAAAGGGACAAACTTAAAAATATTGTATCATTATTAAAAAATAAACTTAATGATAAGGGTGTTAAGTTTTTACAAAATGAGACTCACATAATATCAGTAATGATTAATGATGCTACACTATGCCAAAAGGTCTACACAGACTTGCTTCAAAATCACAATGTATATGTGCAGGGGATTAATTTCCCCACAGTGCCTAAAGGGCATGAAAGGTTAAGAATAACAGCAAATCCATTTCATACAGAGAAAATGGTTAATGATTTTGTCGATGCACTGTGCACTGTGTTAACAAAGTACAATATATATGATTTAATGCATAAGAAAATTTCTTTTGGCTAAACTACATAAATTCTTCTTAAATTTTTCATATTTTTCTAATAATATCAGATATTGCTAGGTAGTTTTAAAAAAATTGTTTAACATATTAAAAAATTCTGATAAACCTGAATCTAAAATAATTAAAGAGTAAATAATAATGAAAATTGAAGAAACAAAAAACGAAAAATTCCATAAAGAATTTAAAATTCAAATTCCTTTTGAAGAAGTTAATTCAAAAGTAGAGGAAAAAGTTTCTGAAGCAGCTAAGACTTTTAAGATGCCTGGATTTAGAGAAGGGAAAGTTCCTTTAAGCATTGTAAGGCAAAAAGTAGGCAAAGAGGAAACAGGAAGGCAAATTCAGGAAAACATATCTGCATGTATAAAAGAATTAATTGATACAAAAAAGATCGTTCCGTTTTCAAAGCCTGATGTTGAGGTATTATCTTTTGATGAGGAAAATGGCTTGTCTGTTAAGATTGCAGTTGAAACAATGCCTGAGGTACCAGAGATTAAGTGGGAAAATATTGAGATCGAAAAAATTGACATTAAAATTTCTGATAAAGAAATTAACCAAACAAAGAATAACATATTAAAGGAATTCAGAAAATTTAAAAAAGCTGAAGATGGCTATGAATCAAAAGCAGGTGATAAAGTAGCGATTGATTTTCACGGTCGAATAGATGGTAAGGATTTTGATGGAAATAAAGCCGAAAATATGGAGCTTGTAATTGGAGATAATAGCTTCTTGGCTGATTTTGAAAATGAGCTAATAGGGTGCAAATTAAATGAAGAGAAATCATTTGATGTAGTATTTCCAGCGGATTATCCTAAAGAAGATATGGCTAATAAAAAAGCTAATTTTAAGATCAAAATTGTTGATCTACAAGAGCTAGAGGAAATAGGGAAAGTATCAGATGAAATGCTTAAAAAATTAGGTGTCGAATCTGAAGATAAACTGAATGAGCTTATAAAACAAAAATTAAATGTTGATTTTATGGGCACAGTGAGAATGAAAATGAAAAAAGAGCTATTTGATAAAATAGACAAAGGATATAATTTTGATTTACCAGAAAAGATGGTTGATCAGGATTTTGATGTTCTGTGGAAAGAAGTAGAAAAAAACAAGGATAAACAAGAAGATTTAAAAAACAAATCAGAAGATGAGTTAAAATCAGAGTATAAAAAAATTGCTCATAGAAGAGTTAAGCTAGGGTTAATAATGGCTGAAGTGATAAGGAAAAGCGAAATCACAATAACTCAAGAAGAGCTAAAGCAAATAGTTGAATTACAGGCTAATAAAAATCCTCAAATAAAGGATAAAATTTTAGAATTTTATAAAGATCCAGAGAATTTAGAAAAAATTAAAGGACCAATTCTTGAAGAAAAAGCACTTGATTTGATTTTGTCTAAAGTTAAACTCAAGAACACAGAGATGACTACGGATGATTTTGTGAAAAAAGTATTGCCAGAATTGAAGGAAAATAATTGAAATTAAATCAAGATGATGTCTTATATTCCAGTTGTAATTGAGCAAACTGCCAAAAGCGAGAGGGCATTTGATATATTTTCTCGCTTACTTAAAGAGAGAATAATATTTTTGAATGGGCAAGTAGAGGATAATATGGCATCTATTATTATTGCCCAGCTGTTGTTTTTAGAATCTGAAAATCCTAATAAAGATATATTTATGTATATCAATTCCCCAGGAGGTGTGGTTTCAGCTGGTTTAGCCATTTATGATACAATGCAATATATAAAATCTGATATTTCTACATTATGTGTAGGGCAGGCCTGTTCAATGGGTTCTTTTCTGCTTGCTGCCGGTGAAAAAGGAAAGAGATGTGCCCTCCCTAATTCAAGAATTATGATTCATCAACCATTGGGTGGCTTTCGTGGCCAAGCTACAGATATTGAGATACATGCAAAAGAGATGATGCAATTAAAAAATCGTCTTAATAAAATATTAAGCGAACATACAGGGCAAAAAGCCTCTAAAATTGAAAAAGATGCAGATAGAGATAATTTTATGTCTCCAATCGAGGCAAAAAATTATGGTATAATAGACAAAATTATTACTAAAAGAGTGGCGGCTAAAAATGAATAAAGAAAATTCAGAGATATTGTATTGTTCATTTTGTGGTAAAAGCCAGGATGAGGTTAAAAAGCTTCTATCTGGAGTGGCTGTTTATATATGCAATGAATGCATTGTTTTATGTGCTCAAGCTTTGGATGAAAGTAAAGTCACATCAGAGAATTTAATTAAAAATGACTTAATTCCTAAAAAGATATATGAAATTTTAGATGCTTACGTCATTGGCCAGGAACGTGCAAAAAAGGTTTTAGCGGTTGCTGTTTACAATCATTATAAAAGATTTGATAAACAAACTCACAAAACAAAATTTGATGATGTTGTGATTGCTAAATCAAATATATTAATGATTGGTTCTACTGGGTGTGGGAAAACATTGCTAATGCAAACATTGGCAAAAATATTAGGAGTTCCATTTGCAATTGCTGACGCAACAACTTTGACAGAAGCAGGGTATGTTGGTGAGGATGTAGAAAACATCTTAGTTAGATTGTTGCAAGCTGCTGATTATAATATAGAAAAGGCTGAAAGAGGAATTATATACATAGATGAGATTGATAAGATATCAAGAAAATCTGAAAGTGCTTCTATAACTAGGGATGTTTCGGGCGAAGGAGTTCAACAAGCCCTATTAAAATTGATGGAGGGCACTGTTGCTTCCATACCACCTCAAGGCGGTAGAAAACACCCACAACAAGAATTTTTACAAATCAATACTGAAAATATATTATTTGTTTGTAGTGGTGCTTTTGGTGGGCTTGAAAAAATAATCAGCCAAAGAATGAAAACTAGTTCAATTGGATTTGAAGCGATTGTTAAGGAAAAAAGTAAGGATGTAGAGCTTTCTAAGTTAATTAGTAAAGTTGAACCGGAGGATTTGGTTAAATATGGTTTGATTCCGGAATTTATAGGTAGGTTGCCTCAGGTAGTTACTATAGATGATCTTGATGAAGCTATGCTGATTAGAATTTTAAAAGAACCAAAAAATTCTTTGGTTCAACAATATCAAAAATTATTTGAATTAAATGATATTGCGCTCAATTTTGATGACAATGCATTAAAAGAAATAGCTAAAATTGCATTCAAAAGAAAAACAGGAGCTAGAGGTTTGAGATCAATAATAGAAAAGGTATTGCTTGATTTAATGTTTGAATTTCCCAATAAAGGAGACGTTAAAGAAATACTTATTGATTCTGATGTTGTGAAACTAAATTCTAAACCTAAAATTAAATATCACGAAAGCAAAAAGGTTAAGAATAAAAAAGTAGTTTAATTATTTTTAAGTTAAAAATTTATGAAATTTACCCATAATTGGCTTAGTTCATTTATTGAATTAAGAGTAGATTTAGAGAAAGTTATTGAAATTTTGTCAAGTATTGGTCTTGAAGTTGAAGAATTTGAAGATAAGGGTAGGATATATTCTCAATTCTCAATTGCAGAGATAATCGAAACTACAAGCCATCCAGATGCGGATAAATTAAAAATTTGCAAAGTAAATAATGGAAAAGAAATTTTGCAAATTGTATGTGGTGCTTCCAATGCACGAGCCGGTATTAAGGTTGTTCTTGCTCCAGTTGGTTCAATTATACCGAGTAATAGTATGGTTATTAAAGCATCTAAAATTAGAGGTATTGAAAGTAATGGAATGCTATGTTCTGAAACAGAACTATTGGTAGGTAATAATTCGGAAGGAATTATAGAGATTTTAGATAGTAGTTTGAAGCCAGGAATGAATTTTGCAGATTCAACAGGTTTAAATGATAAGGTTATCGATATAAATCTTACTCCTAATAGAGGGGATTGTGCATCAATTTACGGTATAGCGAGAGATTTATTAGCAGCAGAAGTTGGCGTATTAAAACCAAAATTTATTGATTTTTACAAAGATACATTTGATTTTGGAAATTCAATAAATCACTTAGATATTTCTATAAAAAATACAAATTGCCATGAAGTAGCTTTTTGTAAAATAGAAAATATAGATAACAAAAATTCACTAAATCATGGTGCAGGCACTATTTTTAAATTACTAGATATAAAGTCTCATAGTGCGTTAGTAGATATTTCAAATTTATCTATGTATGAATTTGGCAGACCTAACCATATGTATGATGCAGATAAAATCAAAGGGAATATAGAGATAAGATTATCTCAGGAAGGGGAATTTTTTAAATCATTAGATGATAAAGAATACAAATTGCCAAAAGATATACTGGTGATTGCCGATGATGAAAATATACTTTCTATTGCTGGAATTATAGGTGGTGAAAATAGCAAAGTTGATGAAAATACGAAAAATATCCTAATTGAAGTAGCAAATTTTAACCCTGAGCAAGTTTCTAAATCAGTTAGGAAATTAAACATCAGAACTGAATCATCATTTAGATTTGAAAGAAGAATTGATTATGGTAATACGGCATCTTTTATGCAATATGTGAGTGATTTAGTTATCAAGCACTGTGGTGGAAAAATATCCGGCTCTACGATTATTAAAGACTCAGAATTAGAGTATAAAAAGCAAATAGAGATTGATTATAAAAAAATCAATAAATTACTGGGTTTCGAGGTTAAAGATCAAGATGTAAATATTATTCTGAGTAATTTAGGTTTTGTGAAAATTAAGGATAATTTATTTAATATTCCAACTTGGAGACAAGGAGATATTGTTGATAATGCTGATATTGCTGAAGAAATAATTAGAATAAAAGGAACGGATCATTTGGAAGGAATGGGATACTTTTATTATAATGCACAGGATTTAAAGCATAGAGAGTTGGATTTTCCAGCTATTTTTAAAGACACTTTAGTAAACAGAAATATATATGAGGTTATTTCTTGGTCTTTCATAAATCAAGAATTTGCAAATTTATTTAAGGAAAATGGAGCTATTAAGGTTGCCAATCCAATAAGCAATGAATTTGCCATAATGAGAAATAGCCTAATGCCTGGTCTATTAAAGATTGCAAAAAACAATATGACTAGAGGGGCTAAAAATATATCTCTTTTTGAGTCAGGTAAAATTTATTATAAAGATAAGACGGATAAAACAATAGAAGAGAACTGTTTGGCTATAATCAGGACTGGAGAATCATCTCAGAAAAATATTTTTTCAAATCAAAGGAAATTTGATTTTTATGATTTAAAGGATGATTTTTACTCAATATTAAATGAGATAAGTATTTCATCAGATAGTATTATAACAAAAAAAGGGGCAAAGGAATTTCATCACTCAGGTAAGAGTGCTTCATTTTACATAGGTAAAAATTTAATTGGATATATAGGTGAATTGCATCCAAAAATTATCAAAAAATTTGGTATAAAACAAAGCGTTATTTGTACAGAAATATTCTATGATAACTTGCCAAAAAAGAATTTAGAGAAAAGAAAGTCACTGTTTTTATCCGAATTGCAGAGTATAAATAGGGATTTTGCATTTTACATAGACGATGATATAGAAAGCCAGGAAATCATCAAATGTATTAAATCGTTAAAAATAAATATTTTAGAGGAGATAAATATTTTTGATGTATATAAAAGCAATCAAGACACTTCAAATAAAAAATCCATCGCTTTCAATATAAAATTACAACCTATCCAAAAGACACTAGTTGATGAGGAGATAGAAAGTATATCAAATAAAATCATCAATGTTGTGAAAGAAAAATTAGGTGGTGAGCTTAGAGACAGTTCTCAATAACTATTTCAAAATCAGCTGAATTTAGTTACATCGCTAATTAAATTTAAAATACAAATTTTCTTGCAATTTTTATAAAAATCATTCTTAATATCTGTAGGATATGAATAGAGATAGGATGTTATGGATAATGGTAAACTCACAAGACAACAAAAAGAGGCGATTGCTCTGCTTTCGATAGGTACTTTTTTAGAGTACTTTGATTTAATGCTATATGTTCATATGGCTGTACTTCTGAATGAACTTTTTTTCCTCAGGGTGATCCTGCTGTCGCTAAGTTGCTTGGTGCAACTGCATTCTGTTTGACTTATGTATTAAGACCAGTTGGTGGTTTTGTAATTGGATGGTTGGGCGATCAATTCGGTAGAAAATATACTATACTACTTACCACTTTTATAATGGCGGCATCTTGTATAACAATGGCAACTTTAAAAACCTATGAACAAATCGGCATTACAGCTACTGTTATAATAATCATATGCAGAATGGCACAGGGATTTTCTTCTATGGGTGAGTCGATAGGTGCAGCAATATATTTAACCGAGATTTTGAAGATGCCACATAGGTATATTTATGTAAGTATTATTGGTATTTTTAGTAACATAGGTGGGTTATTTGCCTTAGCTGTTGCATCATTTGTAATTTCTTAAAATTTCAATTTTGACTGGAGATATACTTTTTGGATAGGGGCGATAATAGCTGCAATAGGTGTTGTAGCAAGAACAAGACTTAGGGAAAGTGCTGAATTTTCAGATTACAAAAAGAGAATGAATATTCTTGCAGAGAGTACTCCAAATTTTAAAGAAAACTCTCTTATAGAGGAAAAGGTAGATAAAAAACTATATTAGCTTTTTTCTTGACCCAATTTATTACGCCAGTATGTATTTATATAACGTATATATATCTTGGTGATTTTATGAAAGAATCACTAGGTATGACATCTGAAGAAGTCATCAATCAAAATTTAAAAATTTCTATATTGACAATTATAGGCCTCATCACCGTAACTTATCTTGCTAAGAAGTATCATCCTATCAAAACAACATTAATAAATACTTTGTTGATTGTAATGTTGCTAGCCTTAGTACCGTGTTGTTTATATAAATTAGCAATTTCTCCATCTTTATTTGTTTTATCATGTGTACAATTTGTTACTTTTGCACTTACGTTATCTTCATTTGGTCTTTTAGAATCAGTATGCTTTAGGAATTTTCCTGTTAGCAAACGTTTTACCTATGTTGCAACAACATTTGGAATTGCAAATCCTATAGGATTTTTTATGGTTTCATTTGGCTTAATTCCACTTACTAACTGGTTTGGTTACTATGGATTATTGGTCATACTTATACCCGCTACAATCGGGTATACATGGAGTATATACCACTTTAGAAAGCTAGAAATCAAAAATGGTAGATACCATAATTACCCATATGAAGCTCCACCACATGAAGATACAGCAATAAATGAAGAGGATTATGACTATGAGGACTTAGGAGATGAATATAAGCCATTTACTAGTAAATGTGAATACTCAACAAACTTAATGAATAAGTTGAATGAATTTAGCAAAGAAAAAAATGTGAAGCTAAATATGAAGTTAATAGAAAAGGCAGTCACGTTTGCTAAGAAATGGCATTATGGGCAGATGAGGAAAACAGGAGATCATCCATTTTATTCGCATCCACTTAAGGTAGCTGAGATGGTGGCAGAATATTATTACAAAACAGATGTTATAGTTGCAGCAATATTGCATGATGTAGTGGAGGATTCGGAATGTACTGTACAGCTTGTGAAAGAGAAAATTAATGCCCGTATAGCCCAAATAGTAGGCAGAGTAACAAAAATATGAGATAAGGTGCAATTTAAAGATGATAAACACATTAAGCTCACACTTAAGCAAACGCTAGAAAATCTTATTAAGATAGATGATCATGAAGCTATGTTTTTAAAGCAAATGGATAGACAGCATAATTTAGAAAGAATAGAAGGATTAAAACCTCACAAACAACAAAAGATGGCGAAAGAAACTAATAGTTATTTTATAATAAATATACTAATACTGCATAAAGCTACCTTTACTTCATTGTGGATTACTGTATATGTTTTTGTGATTGAGAGCGAAAATTTAAATTATGAGAGTATCTATAATAATAGATGTATTTATACTGATGATAGTTATATCAACTAGTTTAATCACAGTAAATCATAAAAATAAGAAAAAGACTGGTATGTATCTATTAATATAGGACAGTAAAACATAAATAAATATTTATTGAAAAATAACCGAGAATTAATATTATATATTTTTTGTAAAGCCTCTTAAAAGTATAAGGAAAAATAAAGTATACAGATACATAGTAATCACCTCAATTCGTTATCCAGTTTTTCAGGAGCACCTCTATTATTTATGATGCAGGATTATTATAATAACAGGATAATTAAAAATCCTAAGAAAAACATTGCTGTTGAGGTTGTTGTTTCTTTTTCTTCATGGGCATCCTTAAGTAATTCTTCCGCGACAAGATATAGTAGTGCAGATGCGCCAAATGATGTTATTAACACCATTGTAGATTTTGAAGCATTCAAAAATGTCAGACCCAAAGCTGACCCAGCAAATACTAATATGGCAAAACCAATATTTATTAATAAAATTGATAGAAATTTTTTGCCAGATTTCTGTAAAGTAGCATCAACTGACAACACTAAAAATAGTAATTCCAACGATAAAGCAATGCTAATTACTAAACCTTTTGCAATACTTATTGCAAAACTTATTCCTACAAGTAGTCCATCAATAAAAACATCTATCGCAACAGCGATTAATAATGAGGATGTTGATTTTCTGTCAGGAGAATGATTATTGCTAAATATTTTTTGTATAGCAAGCATTAAAGTTGTTCCAATTACATAACCTGTGAGTAACTGAATTTTAAAAGGTGTATTATATAATTCAGGAATTAATTCTACTGCTAAAGCTGCTAATACAACGCCTGCACTAAAATGTTGAATCATACTTTTTGAGTGAGCGTTTAAAGTAACGAGTTTAAATATGATGCTACTTAATATGATGGTGAATATTGGTATAGATAAATATATCGATACATTGTGCAGAGTTGATAAATAATCAGTAAAATTCATTTTAAATCATCACATTTTGTTAAATACTAACCTAGTTCATTTAATTAGCAAAACAATAAAATATTTTGTTTTGCAAAATGCTTTAGGTATAAATACATTATCAGTTGTGATATTTACTTATTTTCAATTATTTGCCGCTTAATAAATGAAAATTTAATAGTTTGATTTGCTAAAGTTGTGAAATAAAGTGTGGTGAAAATGCAACAATGTATTATTTTTTTATCTATTTTTGACGATTAGCACTTTAAAATGTGCTATAAGTCATATATTTTATGAAAAATAACAATATATACATTAATAAACATGAATAAATTTTTAGTAACAACAGCATTGGTTGCTTCTTTCGCAACAACTAATGCGATGGCTACTCTTGAAATGACTGTAAATGGTTCGATTGATGCAAAAATGGCTAATGTGCAACAAAAAGAAAAATTTAGATATAAGACTGTTGGTGGTAACGCTGATAAATTATCAAATAACAATATTGCAACAGATGCCTATTTAAACTTTAACATCAAAGGTATTGCAGATAGTGGTTTAAAATATGGTGGTTTGATCAAACTTAATGCAAATACTTCAAAATCTAAAAAAGAAATGTTTGCTGAAGAAGGTAAGCATAGCATTGCTGAACAAGTGATGGCATATTTAGAAAGTGGTTATGGTAGAGTTGAAGTTGGTAACTATACTGGTGTTAGTGAATCAATGAAAGTTAATGCTGGAACTTTTGCAAGTGCAACAGGTGGTATTAATGGTGATTCTCAATATTATTGGAATCAATCTACAATGGAAGATGGTACTGAAGTTGATGCTAATGGTAACAAAATTAAAACTAAAACTAAAACTAAATTTTTGCAAACAGCTAACCTTCCAACAAATGAATTAGGTACATTTGGTTTAAGAGGTGTTAATGCTGCTAAGTTAAACTACTATACTCCGGAATTTTCTGGATTTAGATTTGGTGCAACTTTCACTCCTAATACTAAAGTTCATGGTACTGCTTCAAGCGTAACTAGCGTAGTAAAAGGTGATGAAGGTTTTAAAAATGTATTTGAAACAGGTTTATCATACACAAGTGAAATTAAAAACGTTGGTGTAAAATTTGCTGTGGTTAGTGAATTTGGTAAAAATCAAAACAAAAATGAGAAAAATCTTAGAGCTTATGAAGTTGGTACAAACCTAAGCTACAAGGGATTCACAGTTGGTGGTTCTTATGGTGACTGGGGTAAATATGGTGCTTCTACTGCTGCTGAATTTGGTAAAACAAGCTATTGGACAGCTGGTGTTGGTTATGCTAATGGTCCTGTATCTGCAAGTTTAACTCATTTGCAAGGCAAAAAAGGTATTGAGAAAGTTGGCAAAAACAAAACACATAACAAACTTAGAAACACAGTTATAGGTGTTGATTATAAAGTGGCTCCAGGTGTATTGCCTTATGTTGAGTTTTCTTCATTCAAAATGAATCAAGCTTCTCAAGCTGCTGATAAAGAGAATAATAACAAAGGTCATATCTTCATGACTGGTGTGAAATTAAGTTTTTAATATTGTATTTTCTATTTAATTTACACTTTTATTTACGCAGGGCAAAATCAAATTTTGCTCTGCTTTTTTATTTCTATTTAGCTATTAAGTTTTAACCAATAATATTATCATAATCCTTTTTTACCTATTTTTCTTTGACAGCAGTTACTGATCAGATGTATATTTATAACCACTGATTTGATGATTTTAATTATGCCCCAAAATATAATGTTATATGATTTTATTTTTCAACCTAAAGTGTGATAAATATGTGTGGATCTAAAAAAGTATTGGGATCTATACTATTTGCTTGGCACAATAAAAGAGCTAGGGTTCTGCAATTGCTTTTAATTATCTGTCTTTGTGTGGCATCAGCTTTTTATATATCAAAAAAAAATATGGATAAGAGAAATTATAAATTATCATTGGACGATAACAAACTTCTAGAAGTTAATATAGAAGGTCGGATGTTCAAAAGTATAATTGATGAAGAAACAGGCGTTTTAAAAGTACTAAAAGAACCTGAAGATGATGAGATATTAAGATTTAAATCAGTAAAAATAAATGAGGATGATTTGTCTTTAGTTGTCAAATTTATGATAAATAAATTATTGCCTACTATGTATAATCAAGGTGGTATTGGAATAGCAGCAATACAAGTTGGTGTGCCAATAAAAGCATTTATTGTAGATATACCTATTTCTAAAATTTTAATAGATGGTAAGTATAAAAATCTTCAAGATCCAAGATATTTAAGAAAAAAATTGGAAGCAGGAGAGGTTGTTGTTATAAAGGAAGTTACCCCTACTTTTATAGGTGGTAAAATGGTGTATGAGAGCAAGTTTACGAAAAAAATTCCTAAAATAATTGAAAAAAATGGGCAGAAAAAATTTGTTGGAATTATGGATGGAAAATTAACAAATTATAGTTCATTACCAGAAATTATAGTAGAGCATAAGCCATATTTTTTTCTAAATCCAAAGATAGATTATAATTCAGATGAACAAATAATTTTGCCTGAAGGTTGTTTATCAGTGCCTATGGAGCATGTGGTAAAGGAATACAATGGAATAGTTAATGTCAAAAGACCAGTAGATATACAGATAAGATATATAGATGAAAAGCTTGAAGAGAAAAAATTGGATATAAAGGGATTTTCAAGTGAGTATTGGAAATGGTTTTCCAGGTGTGCTCAGCATGAATATGATCATACTGAGGGAATATTATTTATTGATGAACTTGAATTATCCAACTCAATTACTAATGTTAAGTAATTAATATTATTTATACATTAACATCTTTTTGATATTTATGATTTAATCTTTTTTTATCTTCTGCCTGGGCTGTTTCAACGTTTAGCGAATCTTTTGTACATTGGTTTATAATCTACATAAAGAGCTTTGCTGATTTTGGGGTTATTATGATCTATTGGTGCAAGGTCTAGTATAGGGGCAATTTTTGATACTATGCTTGATACAACTGGTGCTGCAACCATGCCACCTGTTGCAAATCCGTGGTTAATATTGTTTTGCTTTGGTTCATCCACAAGAATTATAATTGCATATTTGGGATCATTCATGGGAAATGCAGCTGCACATAAAGCTATATTTAATTTTTTACTATACTTGCCATTAATAATTTTTTCTGCTGTTCCTGTTTTTGCTCCAACTAAATATTGATCTACATTGGCGCGCCTTGCAAAACCGCTTGTTGCAGTTAATCTCAGAATTTTATTCATTAATGAAGAGGTTTGAGGTTTGAATATTTGCTTTCCACTATTTTCATTATTCTTATCTTTTATTATTGTAGCCTTTCTAAGGATTCCATTATTTACTATAGCTGAAAAAGTTTGAATTAAGTGAACAGGGGTCATAGATATTCCATGCCCGTAGCTCATTGTTATTGAGCGAAGTTCCTTCCATCTTCTATCAGTTGGAAATATTGGGTTAGATTTTTCTGGAACTTCAATATTAATTTTTGTAAGAAGTCCTAATTTTTTAAAGTATTCTTTTTGTTTTGAAATGCCGACCTCTTTGATTATATGAGCTACGCCAATATTTGAAGAATACATTAAAATTTCAGGGATCGATAATACACCACCTTTGCCACCTCTATAGTCTTTAATTTTATAGGTGTCAATTTTGATAGGGGTAGAAACATCAAACGAATCACTTAAATTGATTTCACCAGAATCTATACCTATAGCTAAAGTTAGAGCTTTTAATACGGATCCCATTTCATACACACCAAGTGTTGCTTGGTTAAATAATTTTTTATTTGCGATTTCTTTAGCATCGTACGGATTAAAATCTGGCAGACTCACTGAGCTTATTAATTCACCTGTATTTACATCCATTACAATTGCAGTGCCTCCAATCGCATCATGTAGTTTTATTACGTTGTTTAGCTCCTGCTTTACAATATATTGTATTCTTGTGTCTAAACTTGTTTGGATATCTGTTTTTGTTGGGTCTTTTAAATCCTCATTAAAAGAAGATTCTAAGCCTGATATACCATTGTTATCTATATCCACTAACCCTACTAAATGTGAAAATAGATTTTTATGTGGATAAATTCTTTTTTGGTCATTCACAAAGTGTATCCCTGGTATACCTAAATTATGTAAAGTTTGTTGTTCTAAAGGTGTTAAATGACGTTTTAACCATATAAAATGTTTGTTTTTGATAAGTCTTTCCTCTAGTGCATCAATGTTTATATTTATAACTTTTGAAATAGATTTCAGAGACTGAATTGAATTTGTAAAATGTTTTGGGTATATGTAAGCGGATGCTGTAGGTAAAGTTGATGCTAAAATAATTCCATTTCTATCAACAATATTATTTCTAATATTGACTTCATTTTCACCTTGAGCGATACTTTGCAAGTCACTATAGTTAAAAATTGATAGGTCAAAAATTCTTAATATCAATGTAAGTAATACTATAAACATACTAAAAAATACGATTTGAATTCGTCTGTGACTTGTTTGAATTACCTCACAATCCGATGCTTCATTTGTGTATATTATTTTTATACTACTCATTACTCATCCAGCGTATGATATTGGCGTTTATCTATATTTTTTAAATTTAGATATTTTTTTTGCAGTTTGTTAATTCTTTCTGGAGTTGTTAAATAAGCTAGCTCTGCTTTAAGTATTTGGATATTACTCTTTTCCTGTAAAATTTGACTGTTTAGCCAATTCAATTCCTTGTTTTGGGTAATGACCCTAGATTTAATAGAAAATAAAATCAATATAATAACAATTAATAAAGTGCTATAAATTAAAAATAATAACGATATTTTTAATTTCATATTATTCTCCTCAAAGCTCTTAATTTTGATGACCTTGCTCTTGGATTTTTTCTAATTTCCTTATAGAGCGGAGTAATAACCTTTTTATTTATTTTTTCAAAATTTTCTTCACTAGATAAGGTTTTAAAAAAATCTTTAACTATTTTATCTTCGAGTGAGTGAAATGATACAGTACATATTATGCCACCAGGTGCTAGTAAAGATGATAATTTATTTAAGACTAATTTTATATTTTCTAATTCATTATTGACTGCTATTCTAAGTGCTTGAAATGTTTTTGTTGCAAAATGAAGTTTATCGCTATACCTCTTTATACCAATTGCTTCTACTAATTCTGATGTAGTTTTTATTTTTTCTTTTTGTCTAAATTGTACAATATTTTTGGCAATTATGCGTGATTTTCTTTCCCCACCAAGTTCGTATATTAAATTGGCTAATTCTTCTTCATATAATGTATTTATTAAATTTGTTGCGGTGGTTGATAATGAATTATCCATCCTCATATCTAAAGGTCCATCACCACTAAAAGAAAAACCTCTATCCTTGTTGTCCAGTTGCATAGATGAAACCCCTAGGTCAAAAACCATTCCATCTATTTTTAGAATATTAAGTTTTTTTAAGATATTGTCTATTTCCGTGAAGTTGTCATTGATATAACTAAACCTTTCAGGAAAATTATTTTTCAAATTTTCAGCATAGGGTTTTGTGTTTTGATCGCAATCAATACCTATGACTTTGCAAGAAGCTTTTTCTAATATTGCTTTTGTATAACCACCAGCTCCAAAGGTTGCATCAACATAAATTTTGTTACTTGTTGGATTTAAAATATCAATTACTTCATCTAATAATACTGGTATGTGATCAGGCTTTTCCATTTTTATTCTATTTCTTTTATTTTATGTGATGAAAACGAGGTTTCTTTAGCAATTTGTCTAGCTTTTTTATAATAGATATTAAATTTATCTTTATCCCAAATCTCAAATGTTAAGCCTTTACCTACAAAAAATACCTTTTTACTAAATTTTGCAAAATTAACTAATCTTTCTGGTAAGGATACTCTGCCTTTTGAATCTAATTGCATAGGAACACAATCTGCAAGAACTGCTGTTGCTATAGCGTCTCTTTTATCTGAAAACAATTCCATATTTTCCAAGAAATTTTGTAGCTTATCAATTCTTTCAAAAGTGCATACTTCAATGCATTCATTGATAAAAGAGCTATATGCATAAATCTCCCTACTGGCTTTACATTCTAAAATGTTTCTAAAGCTTGCAGGTATAGAAATTCTGTTTTTATCATCTATTTTCCCTTCATAAGTTGAGAGAAAAATAGTGTTACCATTGCTCATTTATTTAACTACATAAGTAAAAATTCTAGGAACTACCTTATGTTTTTATATATAACATAATTGTGTGGGATATAATAGTATTATTTTGGGATATTTTGGGATGAAGGGGGAGAATGTTTTGCTTTTATTTTTAAAGTAGCTTGTGAATTTGCTAAATAAATGTCGTAATTTTTTGCTAAATATTTGTCGTAAAGACTTGATTGAGATTTAGAAAAAAAGTGTTAATACTTAACTATTGCACAAAATAAAAAGATTGTGCTTAATTGCTGATTTATCAAAAGT
>JBGCDJ010000004.1:0-105770 GCA_045105275.1 Candidatus Midichloriaceae bacterium | reverse complement strand
ATCATTAAAAGAATCTATTTATATAACTACTTCTGGTTATGGAATATCTGGTTTAGCATTTTTACAAAATGGAGATGTTATAGTGCTTGAGAGATTTTATCAGAAAAAAATAGGTGGATTTGCTGAAGATTATGAAATAAGTGTGAAACATGTGAAGAAACATGATATAGAAAATAATGAGCAAATTACAGGTAAGGAGATATTACATATTGATAATACAAGTTCGACAGGCAAATACGGATATGCAGATAATTTTGAATCAATAGCAGTAAGAACAACTGATAATTCTACCTCAATGTATTTATTAACAGACGATAACAGAGCGCCGTTTCAAAGATCTATCTTGTTGGAATTTGAACTAAAGGAAAATTTTGATATAGATATTTGATTAAAATAATTAACTGTTAAGAAGTAGAAACGAAGTATAAATAATTGTTCGCAACCTATCTTAATTATTAAAAATAAATGGCCGTCTTTTTAAATTACTTTTTATTGATTTTTATAAAATACACGGCCATGTCACATTTATTATTATTAGGTGAATTTTACCTTAAATATTTAAGTCGACAAACATCTTGCTGATTATGTATTTGCGTATTATCAACTGAGGGATTCCAATGGCACTAGAGTATTTTACCATTACTTAATTTAAAAACCTCCTAGTCATATCTATAAATTTATAATTTTATGTAACTTAATCACACTAATTTAATATTATTAACATAGATAGAATTTATTATAAGAAATTTAAACAGTGTTTATAGTTTGTTTCAAGCCTATGCCACTTAAAATTTTATAAGTTTCATGTACGGGCAATCCTATTACATTGCTTGGGTGGCCACTTATCCAACTGATATAAGCTCCTGCTACTCCTTGCAATGCATAGCCTCCGGATTTATCTTTCCATTCATTTGAGATGATCAAATTATCAATTTCTTGATTTGTGAGTAACTTAAATTTTAACTTTGTTTGCACTACTTTTTTTAGATATTTGTCGCCATTTATGATGCATATGCCTGTGTATACTACGTGTCTTCTACCTGATAATAGCTTTAGGTATTTATGCGCTTCTATCGCATCTTTTGGCTTAGGGATTATTAACCTACCTCTTGCCACAATTGTATCAGCTCCAAGGATTAGGCTTTTAGGAAATTGTTCGTGCACTTTTGACGCTTTTTCCAAAGCCAATCTTTCAGCTAATTTTGCAGGTAATTCTTTTGCCATTGGAGTTTCATCAATATTTGCAGGTACTATTTTATCTGGTGTATACCCAATACTTTTCAATAAAGATATTCTTCTAGGTGAAGATGATGCAAGTATAAATTTATACATAAATACTTAGTGCCTATGACTAACTCTTCCTTTTGTCAAATCATATGGGGTCATTTCAACCGTAACTTCATCTCCTGCTAATACTCTGATTCTATTTTTCCTCATTTTTCCAGAGGTATATGCAATTATTTGATGACCATTTTCAAGCTCTATTCTAAAAGTTGCGTTAGGCAACAGCTCTATAACTTTTCCTCTCATTTCAATGATGTCATCTTTTGCCATAATTACAAAACAACTATAAATTATTAATCTTATTTAGATTTATATACTTTATAGACTTTATTATAAATATTTCAACTACATATTGACATTTATTTTAAGTTTTAATAGCATCTGGACAGAATTTAATTTATCAAAAAGAAGAATGTTACCTGTCACAGATAAAGATTTTCATCAAGAAATTGAAAAACATAAAGGTATCTCAATAGTTGATTTTTGGGCTGAATGGTGTGGTCCGTGCAAAGTTTTTTTACCGATAGTAAAAGAGGTTTCTGATACAATTGAGGCTAGAGTTAAGATAATGTCAATGAATATTGATGAGTGCCCAGAAACTCCAGCTAGATTAGGTATAAGAAGCATACCCACTCTGATGATGTTCAGAAATGGAGAGCATATTGATACTAAAATTGGCACAATTCAAAAAACGGTACTTATAGAATGGATTGAACGAAATGTGGAAGAGTACAATTTATCGTTAGGGTAAATATTGTAGATTGTTAGATGACTTCTGAGGCAGGGAGAATTTACCCTCAATCGATTAATGGTAAATATAGGTCAATTAAAAATAGAGTCAATTACCTGTTACTGTTTATATATTTTTTTGGTTCCTGGGTTAGATGGGATAGAGGATTAGGATTACCTGATCAAGCTATTATGGTTGATTTGCCAGCAAGAAAAGGTTATTTTTTCGGTTTGCAAATTTGGGCAGATGAAATTTATTATATAACTATAATTTTGATTTTATCTGCTATAGCATTATTTGTTTTCACAACACTTTATGGAAGACTGTGGTGTGGATATACTTGCCCTCAAACAGTCTTCACTGATTTTTTCATAAAAATTGAAACTTTTTTTCAAGGAGGTAGAAATAGCCGAATTAGATTAAATGAGTCTAGTCTTACCAAAGAAAAATTTATAAAAAAATCTCTAACCTATTTAACATGGCTTTCACTTGCATTTATATTTGCTTTTAGTTGGGTAGCTTACTTTCAAGATGTTTTTGATTTAGCAATAAATATCGTTAATTTCAATCTAACTTTTTCTAGTAAAATTTGGCTGATATCACTTACATTCACAACTTATGTTTTTGCTGGATTTTTAAGAGAGAAGGTTTGTATTCACATGTGCCCATATGGAAGATTTCAATCTGCAATGATTGAAAATGATACAAAATTGGTAACATATAACCATTATAGGGGTGAACCTAGAGGTAAACAAGTAGAGCAAACATCAGGAGACTGTATTGATTGTTTTAGATGTGTTTTAGTGTGTCCTACAGGAATAGATATAAGGGATGGATTGCAAATGGAATGCATTGGGTGCGGATTGTGCGTTGATGCTTGTAATGAAGTGATGGAAAAAGTAGGCAAAGAAAAAAATCTGATTTTATATACTAGTTTAAATGCTTTAAAAAATGGACTGGTTGATGAAAAATTAATAAAAAAAATATTCAAAATTAAAAACCTTTTTTACGCTGCTGTATTTTTTGTTTTTTCTATTTTTACAATAAATAGCTTAATAAATAAATCGGATATAAGTATATCATTAATAAAGGAGAGAGCTCCACTTTTTACAATTACTCCAAATGGACAGATACGTAATACATTTACATTGAAAATTCAGAATAAATCTGTAAAACTTAGAAAACTTATGGTTTATGTAGAAGAACTAGAACCATATGATATCAAAATACAAAGTGAAACTAAGTGTTTTGATAAAAAATGTTTTGTTGATTTGGAATCAGAAGTAGAAGATGAGTTTAAAATTTTTATTTGGTCAAATAGTGATTCTTTGCATGAAAAAAGTTTTAATTTAATTTTACAAGATACCGAAGATGGTGAAATATATAAGGAAAAAAACCTATTTGTTTTTAACTAATATTTTTAGAAATTTATGTTAGAGAAATTTTTTTCAAATAAAAAAATTATAATTTTAGTTCTTAGCTTAGCACCTTTGGTGATTGCATATGTTTCTGAATATTTTTTTGAAATTCAGCCTTGTAAATTATGTATTTATCAAAGAATTCCCTATATTATAATAGCAACAATAGTAGTAATTGATCTTACCAAATTATTTAAAAGGCTATCTAATAGAATAACTAGTAGTATCATTGAAATTTTACTGATAGTTAATTTTTTAATAGCAATTTTTCATTATGGAATAGAAAAAAGATTTTTTAAATTTCAAAGTGGTTGCGTAAATAATTTAAATAATGCTGGAAATTTTGAGGACTATAAAAAGATGTTAGCAAATCAAGATTATGTTCTTTGTGATCAGGTTAGCTATGAATTTTTAGGTGTGTCGATGAATATATGGAATGTAATTTATACTATAGTTTTTTTTATATTAATAATACAATTCAATAAAAAATTGAGTAAGTGAAAATGAGTAAAAGTAGCAATAAGAATTTTATAGAGCAGACTATTAGGGTCAATCATGCTGGAGAATTTGGGGCAAAAAGAATATATGAAGGGCAAATCAAATATTTAAAAAATGATGAAGATTTAGAGACTGTAAAGCATATGTATAAGCAGGAGCTAGAACATTTGGATTTTTTTGATAAGGAGCTAATTAATAGAGATATCAGACCCACAATTTTAATGCCTTTATGGAATAAACTTGGTTTTGCACTTGGTGCTATTACTGCAAAAATGGGAAGTAAACCTGCTATGGCTTGTACGGTGGCAGTTGAGGAGGTAATTGAAGAGCATTATCAACAGCAGATAGAAAGATTGAAAAAAAAACCAAAAGAAAAAGTGTTACTTAATAAAATTAAAAAATTTCAACAAGAAGAAGCTGAGCACAAAGAAATAGGAATAGAAAATGATGCTTTAGAATCTCCTGGATACACTGTACTAACTACCTGCATAAAAAAAGCAAGTAAGTGTGCAATTTGGCTTAGTAAAAGATTTTAATGTATAATCCATACTACAGAATGGAATAATTTATCATTTCTGTTAGCTCTTGCGCTTTCGATACCTATTAGTGGATGGGTAAGCGATAGATTTGGTCTTAAAAAGATTTATATTTTTGCAATGCTAATTTTTGGTATTGGCTCAACATTATGCGCTTTTGCTACAACTCTAAATCAATTAATATTCCTAAGATTTGCACAAGGTATTGGTGATGGAATGCTAATACCAGTGGGAATGACTATAATTTATCGTGTCTATAATAAATCAGAATATGCAAGCATTACTAGCTTTACTTTTATTCCATCACTAATAGCTCCTGCTATTGCTCCATTCTTTGGTGAATACTATTAAAAACTTTTAGTTGGCAGTTTTTTGGTATTTTCAGGACCAATTTGTTTATTACTAGCTATTTATTCTATTATTTATTTAAAAGAAGAATCTCATAAAGTTAAGTACCCGCTTGATCTAATGGGATTTATTATATCATCAATTATTTTAATTAATATATTTTATAATTTATCTCAACTTAGTAAAATTGGCTTTTCTTTATCTGTAATATTGGGGCTGATGGCTTTAATGCCCCTTTTTTTTGGCTATTTATTAAAATAAAAATAATCATAAGTATCCATTAATTAACTTGAAGTTCTTTAAAAACAATACTTTCGTGCGTGCCAATATGATTCAACTATGTTTCCAAATATGTCATTTTGGAGCAATCTTTATGATAGGATTATTTTTGCAGGTGGGTGTTGGATTTTCTGCTATGATAGCGGGGCTATTAATGGGTATGCAAGCTGTAGGAGCAATGGTTACTAGTCGATATTCAGTCCATTTATTTAATAAATATGGAGCAAACCTACCAATTACGGTAGGATTAATTGGAATTGCTATTTTTACCCCTATGATTATGTTAATTAACAATTCTAACATGCTTATCTTTGGTATTATTTTATTTTTTATAAGAGGTATATTTAGTGGATTATGTGGCACACCAATTCAAACAATAAGTGTGATTAATTTTAATAAGAAGGAAATAAGCACTATCAATGTTGTTTTTAATACTTGTAGACAAGTATCAATTAGTTTTGGTGTTGTGATTTCTTCGCTACTAATTTCATTGGGAATGTATATTACTAAAGTTCCATCTACTTCTTATATTCCAAAAGATAAAGTTATAGAAATATTTGTTTATGGATTTTGTGCTATTCCAATTATAGCAATTATAGGAGTATGGATAGCTTTAAGAATAACTAAAACGTGATTAGTTAAAAATAGAATATGGTAACAATATGAGAGCAAATGGCACCGTTAAGTCAAGTTTGAAGAACTTTGCAAGAAAATAAAAAATATGTAGATGTAAGATTTATAATGGATGCGTAAGTCTTAATCCTCGTAGCTTGATGTCCTGATGCTCTATAGGATTAAGATTAGAAAAAATATCCAAATGGCAATATGCTGTTTTTTGCGATATAAAAAAGGAAGGTTACTAAATCTATAAAATACAAATGATTGATTTTTAAATTTTTTGTTATTTACAGTAATGACAGCTTTGAGGTATAAATATTTAAAGCCAATATATTGATTATTATAGCAATGTACATACAATAGCATCATTAAAGCTAAGCTTAATAAAGAGCCATTTAAATATTTTGTTATAAAGGATTTTATCAGTAAAGATTATGTGAAAGACCTAAGCAATGAATTTCCCAATATAGAAACTAGTGGCAGTATTCCATTATCCTCATTAAACTATAAAGCTAAATTTAATGAGTTTGTAAAAGAGCTAGAGGGAGATGAATTTAGAAAAGTTATGGCTAAGAAATTTGATGTTGATTTAGCAGAGCGTCCAGTGATGATAACAGCAAGAGGAATGTGTAAAAAAGGTAATGGAAAAATACATATAGATTCCAAAGGGAAGGTGCTGACACTCCTGATATATTTTAATGATGAGTGGGATAGTGAAGGAGGAAGATTAAGATTATTACATGAAGGGGGGAATGATCTGGAAAATTATTTTAAAGAGATAGAACCTCTTATAGGAACATTGGTAGCATTTGAATGTGTTGAGAATGCATGGCATGGGCATAAGCCACATATAGGGATTAGGAAATCAATGCAACTGAATTGGGTTAAAGATAGTAGCTATTTAGGAAAAGAACAAACTAGGCATAAATTTTCAGCATTAATGAAAAAATTATGTCGTTACATAAGTGGGGGAAAAACAACGTAATAGATAGATTTTACCTATATACCTTTATCACACTTATTTTAACATTATTTTCTCTAGTTAAGTTGCGCTAGGTAAATAGTAGTTATTATTTTCAATAAAAAAATTATTTATTGTATTAGACAAAAGAAACATTTAGAATTTACTTAGAGTGACTGAAAATATTATGATTTTATCATTATGAAAAAGTTTAAGATTCCGTGTTCGTTTTCTGGCAAAACATCTCCAGTTACGTTCTATATAGGTACTCCAGAAAAAGAGCATCATCCAATTCAATTTCAAGCTGATTGGCTTTCAAAAGAGAGGGGTGGAACTGTGCCTCCTGAGATTATGAAAAGTTTGGAAGAGCTAAAAGCCTTGTCAGAAAAAAATGGTGTACCTTTTGAAGAATTGTGTAGTTATGCTTTAGAATCTATTGAAAAGGGGCAATCGTTGGAAAAGGGTAAAGAAAAAGCAATTTCCACAGACAAAATTGAAAAAAAGTAATTTTTTCACTCATTGGATTATAAAATATATTCACTTGAAAAATAAAAAATTTGTTATAGTTTATAGCTCTTGTAGTTACACAAAATCATAAAGAATGAAGAATTCAAGGTATCTTTCGTCCATTTTACGTTTATCCATTGCATATTGCATCATAATGTTTTTAACAAGAGTAATTCTTGTTGCTCAAAGCATATATTTAAATCAAACAAGTGGAAATATATCGGATATCTTAAAGATAATGCTTTTAGGTGAAATTAGCGATTTATCAGCTCTGTTATACATTATAACACCCATATCCTTTATATACCTGATATTACCAAAAATATTAATCAATAATAAATTTGCAAAACTTTTAGGCATTATATTTGCCTTCATATGTATTTATGCACTTTTATTTAATTTGGTTGCTGAATGGTGCTTTTGGGAAGAATTTGGTATCAGATATAATTTTATTGCAGTTGATTACTTGGTATACCGTAGAGAAGTAACGGGTAATATATATGAGTCTTATCCGCTTATAAAAATTCTTTTGATAATAGCACTGTTGGTGCCAGTTTTTTATTTTCTAATAGAGCGTATCATAAAAAAAGTTAATTGTGAAAAATTTGGCAAGTTTTTTATATTAAAAATGTCGCTATTATTCCTGATTTTTTTAGGATTTAGTTATACTTTTAATCCAAAAAACTTAATCAACAAGGAGTTTGATAATAATAACTATGCCATAAATTTATCCTATAATGGATTGGATGGCCTTTTTAGTGCATTTAATAATAATACATTGAGTTATAAAGATTTTTATATCAATTATGATAAAGATAAAGTTTTAGAAAATCTTAGAAATAAAGTAGTAACAAAAAATAGTGAATATATTTCTGATAAATTAACTGATATATCAAGAAAAGTAACGCCTACTACTCCTAATGGAGAAAAATATAATATAGTATTAATTGTTGTTGAAAGTTTAAGCGCTGAATTTTTCGAATATTTTGGTAATAAACAAAACATCACTCCTTTTATGGATGAGTTAATTTCAGAGAGTATGTTTTTTGATAATTTTTATGCAACGGGTACAAGGACCGTGAGAGGGCTTGAGGCAATTAGTTTATCTTTGCCACCGTTGCCTGGCAATTCAATTCTAAGAAGACCGAATAATGAAAATATTTTTAGTATTGGCTCAGTTTTTAAAAGTCTTGGTTATGAAAATAAATTTGTCTATGGGGGATATGGTTATTTTGATAACATGAATTATTTCTTTGCTAATAACAATTTTGAAATTATTGATAGAGCAAATTTTAATAAAGAGGAAATTAATTTTTCAAATATTTGGGGTGTGAGTGATGGAGATTTATTTAGTAAATTTATTAGTGAGGCAGATAAGTCATATAGTAGTAAAAAACCTTTTTTCTCATTGGTGCTAACAACTTCAAATCACAGACCTTATACTTATCCTGAAGGGAAGATAGACATTCCATCTGGTACAGGTAGAGATGGCGCAGTAAAGTATACAGATTTTGCAATTAAGCAGCTTATAGATGATGCTAAGAAAAAGCCGTGGTTTGATAATACTATTTTTGTCATTGTGGCGGATCATTGCGCTGGAAGTGCTGGTAAAACTCATATACCTCTAAACAAGTACCATATACCTTTAATTATACATGCACCAAAAATTCTTAAACCAACAGTAATAAATAATTTATCTAGTCAAATTGATATTGCTCCAACTTTGCTTGGAATATTGGGTATGTCGTATGATAGCAAATTTTTAGGACGAGATATTATAAATTCACCTGCCAATAGAGCTTTTGTTGGGACTTATCAGAAAATAGGGTTATATTCTGACAATAAATTTACAATACTTGGGCCAAAGGAGATGCATTGGGCTTATTCAGTTGAAAAAAATTTAGACCAAAAATTGATGAAGTCTAATCAAGAACATCTCTTTGACACGGTCACATTTTATCAATCAACAAGCTATTTATTAAACAATGGCTATCTAAGAGATTTTTGATTTGTTTTTTAGGTTAATCTGTTTTGACCTAGCTATTGCCAAAGTATCTTCTTCAACATCCTTGGTTATAACGCTACCAGCTGCAATTGTCGATTTAGAATCAATTTTTACTGGCGAAATAATGGATGAATTGGAGCCTATAAATACTTTTTCACCTACGAAACTATGATGTTTGTTTTTGCCATCATAGTTGCAAAATACTGTTCCTGCCCCAATATTGACATTATCCGAAATTGTTGCATCTCCAATATATGATAAATGACCAGCTTTGACATTATTCATCAAGTCGGAGTTTTTTACTTCAACAAAATTTCCAATTTTTGAATTTTTTCCAATTTTGGTTTTTGGTCTAATTCTAGCAAAAGGTCCTATAATTGAACCATGTTTAATGTCAGCTCCTTCAATGTGTGAGAAGGAATGGATAATTGAATTACTTTCGATGGAAGTATTATTCCCTATAAATACATTTGGATAAATAACTACATCATTTTGGATATTGATACTATTTGCGAAGTAACTAGTTTTAGGATTTATTATTGTAACTCCATTACTTAATAAGCGGTCAATAATTAAAGATTGGTTGTATTTTTCAGCAGATATAAGTTGATGCCTATTATTGATTCCAATAACCTCATCTTCTTCAGCAGTAATATATGTGCAATTTTTTTGCTTCAGGTTTAAGTATTTTACGATGTCAGTTAGGTAAAATTCATGATTCAAATTATACTCATTGCTACTATGTTTGTCTAAAAAATCGCATAGGGCTTCTTTTTTAGTTAAAATAATTCCTGAATTGCACAATTTTATTTCCTTTTGTTTTGTGGTGGCTTCTTTATCTTCAATTATCTCTGATATTTTATTTTGCTCATCAGATATAATTCTACCATAACCTTTAGGATTATTAGAGTTAAAGCCAATAATACATAAATCAGAACCATCTTTGATTTTATCATGCATATTTAGTATGGTTTTTTTTCTGACAAAGGGGGTATCTCCATATAAAATGAGTATTAAGTCATTGAGAGAGTCGATATTATTGCAAGCTGTTTTAACTGCATCTCCAGTTCCAAGCCGTTCTTTTTGAACTATTTTATTTAATTTATATTGTTCATTTAATTTTTGAAAAATTTTATGATTTTGTAATTCTGTATTAATTACAATATGCGTATGATTTGAATTGGTATTTAATGATATACTCAGGTTTATAACGTATTCAATAATAGATTGTGAACTAATTTTATGGAGCACCTTAGGAATAGAGGATTGCATTCTTTCTCCATTTCCAGCAGATAATATAATGATTGTTGGCTCAAATTTTTCTTGCATAATTAGAAAATATTCCTTATTTATTTGGTTAGTTGTATATATAGTAAACTTAATGTTAAAGTTTTCGAAGTGGAAATTAGTTAGTATAGTCATCGTTATATTACTTTCAATTTATTTCTCTGTTCCTACATTTTTTTATAATGTTAAAGAAACGAGATTTTTTACAGATCAAAAGGTGAATTTTGGTCTTGATTTAAGAGGTGGAGTTTCGCTGACAATACAAGCTAGTCTGGATGATTATGTGAAAGAAAAGTTTATACTGACTGTAGAGCAACTAAAGAACAAGTTAAACAGTAATAATGTTGATTTTGAAGATTGGGATTTAAAAGAGAGTTATTTGAAATTTTCAATTAAAACTAATCAGCATAAAAATGCGCTAAAGGAAGTAAAAAATCTTTTAAAGAATAAAAATTTTGTTTTAGAAAATTCTGGAGATAATTTTACTATCAAGTTTAATAATGAATATATTGAGAAATTAACATCAGAAGTTTTAAAGCAGAGTATAGAGATTATTCGTAAAAGGGTTGATTCTGTAGGTACTAAAGAGGTGGAGATTCAAACTTTTGGTAAAGAAATGATATTGCTACAAGTGCCTGGGCTGAATGATCCAAAAGAAATAAAGAAAATTATTGGAAAGACAGCTAGGCTTAGTTTTCATATGGTTAAAAATAAACTTACAGATAACTTAACTGAGGCTGAAAAAATAACACTACTAATTAATTCAAAAGTGGTATCTTTGGAAAATGATAAGGGCGCGCTTATAGTTGAAAGCCGACCAGTCATGACTGGTGATATGTTGGAGTTTGCAAGTGTGGATAAAGGAAGATTAGGTGAATCAGTAATTAAATTTCGTTTTGATAGCTTGGGTAGAGATATATTTGCCGATGTTACCACAAAAAATAACGGTAAAATGTTAGCAATTATATTTGATGATAAAATAATTACTCACCCTGTGATTAATGAGCCTATATTAGGAGGTGAGGGGATTATATCTGGTAATATGACTCCTGAGGCGGCAACTGATATTGCATTATTACTTAGAGCTGGGTCTTTACCTGTGCCTTTACAAATAATTGAAGAGAGATTGGTTGGCCCTACACTTGGAATGGAATCAATTAAAGCGGGTATAAAGGCTTGTATAATTGCTGCTGTTTTAGTTTTTATTATAATGCTATGTTACTACAGATTTTTTGGACTCATAGCATGTGTGGCTTTGATTATAAATTTTATCATGATGATTAGTGTGCTTTCAATTTTTGGAGCAACACTTACATTGCCTGGTATTGCTGGTATAGTTTTAACTTTAGGTATGGCAGTAGATGCAAATGTTTTGATTTTTGAAAGGATAAAAGAGGAATTAAAAAAAGGGATGGTCCCACTTAATGCATTACATAATGGATATAAATATGCATTTATTACAATTTTTGACTCAAATACTACAACTATTTTTGTTGCGATTGTTCTTTATATATTTGGAACAGGACCTACTAGAGGATTTGCAATAACATTAATTATAGGAATTTTATGTTCTATGTTTACCTCTGTTTCGATCACAAAAGCCATAATAACATTATGGTATAGGGCAAAAAATCCCAAAATTATTAATTTGTGATTAATATTAATGTGATAAGAAAACTAAAAAATAAATTTTTAGATCTCTCATTAAAAAAGAAATTTATTATTTTAATTGCAGGAATTGCAACCATTTCTCCGATATTTTTAATCGGTTTATTAGCATCTATTTATTACTATATTGGGATAGAATCACTATTTAATGATCAAGTTAGTAAGGCTGTTTCAGATACAGTAAATGTAGCTAAATTATATTTAAAAGAGAATAATGAAAAGATAAAATTTGAATTGCTCCAAATTGAAAAAGCTATTGATAAGCAAGTTAAAATTATAGATGAAAGTAGTGAATTGAATTTTATACTTGATGAGCAAGTCAAAAGCAGAGGTATTTCGGAAGCTATAATTTTTACAAAAGAGGCTGTTATTGCGAAAAGTTCACTTAGTTTTTCGTTTATGTTTCAGAAGATTTCTCCTAAGGTTTACAAAATGGTTGATGAAGAGAAGATAGTTTTATTAGAAAATCCAGGTGGAGATAAGATTAGGGCAATAACAAAATTAGATAGTGTATTTTTTGGCGACGTATATTTGATGATTGGAAAATATATAGATAAAGAAATTGTAAATTATTTGAGAAAAACGCAAGATTCAAAAGATAAGTACTATTATTTATTAGCTGATTTAAAATTTACTAAGAGAAGTTTGCAAATTACTTTTATCATTCTTTCCTCTTTAATGTGCCTTTTTTCATTTATTATTTCAGCAAAATTGGCAAATATTATAGCTAATCCATTAAATAGGCTTTTAGATGCAACTGCTAAGATTAAAATGGGAGATTATTCTGCTAGAGTTCCTGAGATGCAATTAAGTGATGAAGTTTCTCAATTAGGGACGGCATTTAATAAGATGACAAGAACTATTGAGAAGCAGCATAACGAATTAAAGGTTGCTTATAAGAGTATTGATGAAAGGGTGAAATTCATAGAAACAGTTTTAAAGGAAATTTCATCTGGTGTTATTGCACTTGATAAAGATAGGCGCATCTCCTTATATAATTACCCGGCTAAAAAATTGTTATGTTTAGAGAATTTTGATAAAAATGCTAAAATATTTAGCATAGTTCCAGAGATTAGTGATTTAATTAATCATATATCAGAGGAACCAAGGAGCGTATTTAATGAGAATATAATTATCAAGAGAAAGGGTAGGTCGATACATCTTTTTATTAAAATCGGGGCAGTAATAATTGAAAATCAGATCAGTAATATTATTATTAGTTTCGAAGATATAACTCAATTGGTTGTAGCTCAAAGAGAAGCTGCATGGTCAGATGTTGCTAGGAGAATTGCACATGAAATTAAAAACCCTCTAACTCCAATTCAACTTTCTGCGGAAAGGTTAAAAAGCAAATTTTCTAAACAAATTGATGATAAGGATATAAATAATTATAACAAATATGTTGATGCAATCGTTAGAAATTCTAATGATATTCATTCAATAGTAAATGAATTTATACAGTTTGCAAGAATACCTAAACCTAAATTAAGCTCTTATAATATTAACCAAATAATTAGAGAGGTAATTTTTAATCAACAAAATGTTTTTAGAAAAATTCAATATTCGTTTGATTATGAAAGAGAAAATCAGTATGTTACATGTGACAAAACACAAATTACGCAAGTATTGACTAATATTGCAAAAAATTCTGCTGAATCTATAAACTCAAGATACGGAGCTAATAAAGAGGTAGGTGAGATAAAATTTGTCCTAAAACATATTAGTAACGATTCTTTAGAAGTATCAATTGAGGATAACGGGCAGGGTGTGGAGCAAGATTTGATTTACAAGATTGCAGAGCCATATATGACAACTAAAACATCTGGTATGGGTTTGGGATTATCAATAGTTAAAAAAATACTAGAAGATCACGATAGTAAACTTAATTTATCAAATATCAAAGATGGAATTAAAGTATCATTTAATTTAAAGATCGGTAATGAAAATAATGAATAAAAATAATAGACTTAGAGGAATTGGATACATGATATTGAATTCTTTTGCACTGTCATTGATTTATATATTGATGAAAAAACTCTCTGTTGATTTAAATTCAAGCCAAGTAGTATTTTTTTATAAATTTTGCTGTTTAATTATTATTTCACCTTGGGTTTTTAATGAGGGAATGCAAATATTAAAAACTCCACAACTAAAATTACATATATTAAGAGGGTTTTTTAGTGCATCTGGTTCATTGTTTTTTATGTATTCTTTACAGTATGTCAAAGTAGTGAATGCTACGGCTTTATCATATTTAGAGCAGGTATTATGGGTAGTTATTGCTATATTGTTTTTTAAAGAAAAATTTTCTTGGCAGAAATTTATTGCAATTTTTGCTAGTTTTTTAGGAGCTTTAGCGATTATTTACCCTGGTTTAATAAATGCATCTTTTCCATTTATTGATGTAAGTAAAGTATCAATTGCTGACTATGATAAGTATTATACGTTTACTTTTTTAGCAGTGCTTAGCTGGACAGCAAATAGTGTTTCTGTAAAAATTTTAGGCAAGACTGCAAAAAATAAGACACAGGCATTTTATTCTTTATTATTTTCTTCTTTTTTTGCATTTCCTATAGCTTTTTTAAATTGGGAATATGTTAACATTGGTTTTAGTTTTCCAATGCCTGATGGTTTAGTTCCATTTTACAGCCTAGAATTAAAACCTATTTACGCGGTATATTTTATCATTATTACCATTTGTTATGTAACTCATTCCATTGCATTTTTTAAAGCAATGAAAAAGGCTAATATGTCTGCTTTAGCACCATATCATTATTTGAAAATTATATTCGCAGGTGTTTTGGGGTATTTAATATTTGGTCAATCTCCTGATAATTCTGTATATTTTGGATACGTGTTAATAATTGCTTCTGGTATTTTCTTAATGAAGCATGAGCATAAAGTAAACAAGAAAGAGAAAAATAGTGATTAAATATTATCTGTTGGTTTGATTATTTCAAAAGATTTTAAATATTTATTTATAATATTCTCACAAAATTCATTTTTTGAATTAATCTCTGTTTTCTCCAGTTTTTTGCAATTTATCTGTAATAAATCAAAAATTTCATGAATGATATTATTGAGGTATTTTAAGAATTTCTCATCTCTTATTGCTTGTGTAAATTGGCATGAATCATAATTTTCTAAATTATCAAAATGAAGAATTTTTTCTTTGTACAATTTGTAGTTTTCCATTTTAATTAATTCTATTGTATTTTCATAAATGATCAAAAACAAACTGTCTTTAAATAAATTTAAAAATGATGTAATAGTTTTTAGTTCTAAAAAATATTCCTTATCCATAATTATTATTTTATGCTTTGAATGCACAGGATTTATGGATATTTGAAGTAAATTTAATAAGGCATCAAATTCAAGTTCAGAGCTTAAAAAAAGAATATTTTTTAAGGTTTTATTATAATCTAATAAAGATAAATGGATATTGTACTTATTTAATAAACTTTCTTCATTTTGATTATTTTTAGATTCTTTTAAAGCATCAATAATATTTGAATTATCAAGATATAAATTTTTAAATTTTCCATAAATAAAGTAATCTAATTCAGAAAGAATTAAAGAAATGGCGAGTGAAAAATTATCTTGTAAAAATGAGTAGATATAAAAATCGATATTTATATTTTGAAATCTTTGTATAGGAAAATTAATTCCTTTAATAATTCCATCAAATTCCTCATGAGTAAAATTTCTCATTAACATGGAAGTGAAAAATGAACTAATTTGTGCAGGTGTAGCTCCCCCCTTTAAACAAGTGTTCATACATATTTTAGCGTCTTCATTGCTGAGTGCTTGATTTTGGATTGACTGATTAATTAAGCGCTTTATTATCATTTATTTTTACAATTTACTACTCTTTGAATTATACTAATCAAACCTGCCAAGCTAATCAATGCGCAACTCAGCCAGATAAAATTTATCATTGGATTATATTGGATATTAACAGTCATTTTTTCTGAACTTTCAGGAGAATTAATTGAGAAATATACATCATAAAAAACATGATTTATTGTATCAATTTCTACAGTTTGTTGTTTTTCAATAGGGAAAAATCTTATTTCAGGATATACCCTCATTTCGTTGTTAATCAATATTATTGCGGTTTTGGTAAGATAGTTAGATTTTGTTCTATAATCTATATTTTCTAATTTAATATGCAAGTTCTTAAATGTTAGAGTCTCTTCTAATTTAAGTGTTCTTACAACCTCATCTTTCAATCCATAAAACATCGAAATTGAGAAAATTAATAAAGCAAATCCCCCATGAGAGAATGATACTGGTAGTTTATTCAAGTCTCTGGATTCTATGAGTATTTTTATAGATGATAGAATTAGTGGTATTGCAATAAAAATACCTAATATTGAATAGGTTTTTTTGATATCCAAATAATATGAGATGGTAGAAGTAAAAATCAAAGAAATTAAAATAAAATATAAATTATCTTTTATAGGATGTTTTTGCGGTGTATTGCCAACTCCAAATGTGCATAATGCTGCTAATATTAAGGTTATGGGTGGAACTAAAAGATTATAATAATCACTATTTATAGAGAAATATTTTTGAAATATTATTTCCATAAGTAGCGGATATAAGGTGCCTAAGGATATAATGAATGTTATTATGCAAAGTATTATGTTATTTAATAATAGGTATCCATTTGTGCTTTTCTTTGCTGCTTTATCTGTGTATAATTTTTTAAAATTAAATGCATATAGTAATAGAGCAGAGCCGGAGATTAAAAAGACTGAAATTAGAATAAAAAATCCTCTTTTGGAATCTTGAGCAAAAGAATGAACTGATGCAATTGTTCCTGATCTTACTATGAATGTACCTATCATTACTAAAGTGAAAGTTAGTATACTGAGCAATATTGTCCAACTGAGTTGGGAGGTAGATTTTTTAGAAAATTTCATTGAATGGATTAATGCAGTTGAGGTTATCCATGGTATCAAAGAAGCATTTTCTACAGGGTCCCAAAACCAAAATCCTCCCCAACCCAATTCTCTATATGCCCACCATGCTCCTGTACCAATTCCTATAGTTAAAAAACTCCAAGCAAATATTATCCATGGCTTTATTGATTCAATCCAATAATCTGTATTTTTTAATATTAGTACTGATAAACTTGCTGAAAATGGTAATGAAAATCCAACATAACCAAGATATAATATGGGCGGATGAAAAGAGACGCCTATATCCTGTAATAAAGGGTTCATGCCCAATCCTCTGACGGGGGCGGGGAGGATCCTTTCAAAAGGATTGGATGTGTATATTGTGTATAGAACAAACATAAATGCTAAGATGGCTTGGAGGATTAGCGTAAGATTTTTTGTTGGTAAATTATTATTAGTATAAACTCCAAATAGGAATGTTGGAAGAGAAATGGAAATTATCCAAAGTAACATTGAGCCTTCATGGTTACTCCAGGAGCCCGCTATTTTATAAATCAGTGGTTTTAATTTATGAGAATTATAAAGTACATTTAAAACTGAATAATCAGATATAACATAACATGCTATTAAAGACATAAAGCTGATTATTGTTGATGCGGCAATTGCACCCCACAAAAAAATTGAAATTTTTAATCTTCTATATTTTGGAAAAATAGAGTTAAAAATGATTAAAAGTAGCATTATTAGGGAGAGATGTAGAAAAAAATTTCCAACTTCAGCGAACATTATTTACCCAAGATACTTACAGACTTATTGCTTCTGAGTTACTTATAATACAAATAATAAATATATCAATATAATTCAATGGATATAGGGTATCATTACTATATTACATATTTAATAGCAATAAAATCGGGCTTTGAAATACAGGAAGCTTATACAATTGCTTATAGCTCTCAATTTGTAGATTATAATTGTTATGAATATATTGTCTATAGTTCGAATGACAGCCAAGCTAGGTATAAAAATTCTATTTCTGCGATTAATGAAAAAAACTTAAATCCTCACAAATTAGATGAGATATTAATACCATTTCATTTTTTACCAGATGTTAAAACTAAAGGTAATAGAAAGGATGGGGCAATGAATCCGTTTAATACTGTGAAAAATTCTACATTCGCAGAGTATATTTTAACTAATGCACTAAAGAGTGGTAATTTATATTGGATAGGTATTGCCACTCATGCTTATGTTGATACTTGGGCTCATCAGAATTTTGTTGGAGTGCGCAGCAATTATAATGCCTTTAATAACTTCTTAGCAAAATTATTGCCTAATATTGGACATTTAGATGCGCTAGATAAACCTCATTTAGTAGGGTTAATATGGAAAGATACCAGATTAAAAAAAGTAGAGATTAATAATGTCTACAGATTTACTCAAGCATCTAAAAAATTAATGAACTTGTATTTAAGATTTATTGGCCAGTGCAAGTTTAATAAAAATAAATTTATTTCTGAATTAAAATTTATTATGAATAATGGTAATAAAAATAGTTATTTTGATGTAAAAAGGTTTAAAAACAAAAGAATAAGGCGATATCATCGCATTGAAAAAAAAATTCAAATTTTGACATTTTGAATTACAATCGCCATTGCTGGAGAGATGAATCAATTGTTAAGCAAAATACAAAAAGATATGTTTGGAAAAAAAATATAGAGTATGAAAAAAGTAATTGGTTTAAGTTTCAAGAATCAATAAAACACCATCATGCTTTTGCTATATCAAATTTAAAATTATTTCATATTGACCATTTTACACGTAGTGTATATCTTTAAAAATATTGTACGTATAAATAAAAATTATGACTATTTTGTTTATTTCAGGGAGCACTAGAAATGGCTCATTTAATACAAAGTTAGTAAAATATTCTTATGATTATGCTATTGATATTGGTATTGAATCTAAACTCATAGATTTAGCAGATTATGAAATGCCTATTTATCAAGGTGATTGGGAAAATGAAAATGGGCTTCCTCAGGATATTAAAAAACTAAAAGAAATATTTTTCAATTCTAAAGGTTTTTTTATTTCTACTACGGAATATAATGGATTTTTTTCACCATTGCTAATGAATACTATAGATTGGCTAAGTAGGCCGGAAACAAAGGATGAGGCTCCTTTAAAAGCTTTTAGAAATAAAGTTGCAATGATTGTGTCAGCATCACCAGGTAAATTCGGTGGAATGAGAGCTTTGCCCTATTTAAGGCTCTTTTTAAATAATGTTGGAGTTAATGTTTTGCCAGGCGAAATGGGGATTCAATTTGCAATGAAAAATTTTGATGGTGATGGAAATTTATTAGATGAAGGCTTAAAGGAAGTGCTTTGTAACAATATTAACAGATTTAAAGATTTCGTAGCTAAAGGATAGATTTTATAAATTAACAAAAATATGATATACTTGAGATTGTAAGGAATTATATGTGAAGTGAAGTGAAATTAGTAAAATTATTCTTATTTAGTACCCCTTCCTGGGTATATTTATTATTTGTATATTACGTATGGGGAGAGATTAAAGCATCAAAAGAAAAAATTGTGCAGTTTAAAAAGACGATTATTACTCCCGCTATTTTGATACTATTATTAACTCATACTTTAATGAGCATACCAAATTTAGATACTTTAATTGTATTTTTATGTGTGATGTCAATTTTCACTGGAATAATTATAAGTTATCTCATAATTGTCACAAGAGAATCTATGTTTGATGATAACAATCAGCTAAGAATTCCGTATTCTAAAATCACCTTTTTTTATGTTATTACTATGTTTATTAGTAAGTACTACTTTCAATACATAATTATAGTTGATAAAAAAATATTAAATAACTCGCTATTTGAAGAGTTATACGTTTTGGGTTTTTCTATATTAACTGGATTGTTAATTGGAAAATCAATAGGGTATTTTCACAATATAAAAAAATCTAAAAAATCACAGCAAGTTAAATTTAACGAAACTCGCCTTAAAGTAGAATAAAAAGCTTGAAGTTGTTTATTGGTATGTTAGTATTTTATTATACAACTTAAAGTGGTGTAAATATGAAAAGAGCCTATATATCAATGTTTATTTTTCTATCCTTATTTTTAACTATAACTTTTTTCAATGTTAAAGTATCTATGGCTGATGATCCAGCACCAGGTGCAAAGGATATTGCTGATCCTGGTTCACAAATCGCAGATGTTTTATGTAATGTAATTAAAATTGCTCAAGGCAACGTAGGTAAGACAATCTCAATTTTGGTAATTATTTCTATTGCTATAGGTTTATTTTTAGGTAAAATAACCTGGGGCGTAGCTATTGCTGTTTCCGTTGGCTTGGGAGTTTTATTTGGAGCAAATTCAGTGGTTGAATTCATAGCTTCCGGCAAAGGTGGTGTAGGACCATGTCCAAAAAATAATTAATACATAACAAAAAAGTATAAAAGTTATTAAGAGTATATTTGATAAAAAATCTAATAATTTGCACAATAAACCTAGGTTAGATCAAGCTAATCTAGGTTTATTATTTAATAAATCAAAGTTGCTGCTCAATGATAACTTAGATTTAATTTTAGAATGTGAAAAAGTTAAAGATGTACTATTTTATTCAATAGATTTCTTAAATTTACCAGATATAAATAAGAAAATTCAGAGTGATAGTAATGTTAATGTTGAACAACTTTCACTCAAAGATTTGGATGAAGATGAAGTGAGGTTATTGCAAAAATATGATTTGATAGTTAGTTTTTTATCTCTTCATTATAGCAATGATGTTATTGGTTCATTGATTCAATATAAAAATTTTTTAAATCATGAAGGCTCATTTTTAGCTGTATTATTTGGAGGTGAGACGCTAATGGAATTGAAGAATTGTTTTATTGAAGTGGATGAAAATTTATATGGTAAAATTTATCCAAGAATTATTCCCATGATTCAGCCAAAAATTGTTCCATACCTTCTTCAAAGAGCTAAATATAGTAACCCCATAATTACGATAGAACAGGTGAAAATTTATTATGATGATCTGAAAAGTATGCTGGGAGATTTAAAAAATTTAGGACAAAAAAATTTTTTAAAAGATAAAAGTAATCACTTGGATTGCAAAAATTATTTTAAACAAGTTGAAAATTTATATTTTAAAAAATATTCAGAGAAAGATAAAATTTATGCGACGTTTGAATTTATCATTATTTTTTCTTCAAGAAATCAAAATATAAAAATAAGCTAATTTTGTTGGCATTTTGGACAAAAATATGTTGCTCTTTGATGATAATTCTTTTTCATAATTAGTTCATTACAGTGAGAACATTTTTTATTGTCCTTGCCATATACTTTAAAAAAATTCTGAAAATTTCCCAATACACCATTTGGAGCAATATAGTCTCTTAAACTTGAACCTCCGGCGCTAATTGCATTATTAAGAATTTGTTTAGTACATGTGATAATTTGCTCCACCTCATTTAGTGTAAATTTTTTAACCATTTTAAAAGGAGATAGTTTTGCTAAATATAAAATTTCATTTGCATAAATATTCCCAATTCCAACAACGTTTTGTGAATTCATTAAAAAATCTTTTGCAGATGTATTTTTGTTTTGAATTTTAGCCTTGAGATACTGTGTATTAAATTGTTCAGAAAGAGGTTCAGCTCCTAAATTTTTAAATAAATTATGTTTATTTATGTCAGTAGTTTTAATCGTAGTAACTAGACCAAACCTTCTAGGGTCATTATACGTTATACACATGTTATTTGAGAGATGGATAATTACATGATCGTGTTTTTGTGGATTTAAGCTAGTGATGTTTTGTGATAAAAGTCTGCCAGACATTCCTAAGTGAATGACTATAGATTTTTCTAAATCTGTGTTGATAATTATATATTTTGCTACTCTAATTACTTCTAATATACAGGCACCTGTTAGTTCCTCTGGAAAATTTTCAGGATATGGGATTCTAAGATTATAGTTGCTTCTAACTACTTTTGTGATTTTATTACTAGGAAGAATTTTTTTTAATCCTTGAACAACGGTTTCAACTTCAGGAAGCTCTGGCATTTTGTTTTATAATATATTTAGCATCACTAATATCTTTCTTAATCTGATGTTTAAGTTTTTCAAGATCTTTTAAGTTCCGTTCAGGTCGTAAAAAGCTAATAAATTCTACCTTAATATTTTTTTCATAAATATTTTCATCAAATTCAAATATATGAACCTCTAAGGCAATTGTTTTATCATTTGAGACTGTTGGTTTGATTCCAATATTTGCAACACCAAAATAATTAATATGATTATTTCCTTCTATAATAATATTTACCAAATATACTCCATTTAGTGGATAAATATAATCCTGATTTAATTTGATATTTGCAGTTTTAAAACCTAAAGTTCTTGCTAGTTTTTTGCCGTAAATTACACTCCCTGCTATAAAATAATTTTGACCTAAGATTTTGCTGGAGGTTTCAAGCATTCCTTTTGATAGCAAATCTCTTATTTTAGATGAAGATACCTCAATAAAATCTTTATCAAATTTGTCTACAGCATCGTATGTAAATCCGTACTGTTTTGAGATAGTTTTTAAAAAATTAGTGTCACCCGATCTATTTTTACCAAAGAAAAAGTTATAACCTGTTACGATGCCTTTAACTCGAAACATTTTAATTAAAATATCCTCAACAAATTTATTATGTGGCATATTCATAACTTGATTGTTGAATTCAAAAATAAATAAGTGAGCAATATTTAAATCCTTGATTATGGCAATTTTTTGAGCACTGTTATATATAAGTTTTTTCTTTTGACCTGTGTTTGTTAATTGGCTAGGGTGGGGTTCAAATGTTAATATAGCAGGAATAAAATTATGTTTTTTTGCTAAATCAATGCATTGCTGTATTATTTTTTGATGTCCAAGATGTACACCATCAAAATTTCCAATTGCCAAAATTAAGTTATCAATATTGATATTAGAATTTATATTGCAATTATGAACAATCATGATAACACTAATTCTAGGTCTCTATTAGTAATATTAGCCTCTATATGTTTTGCACATGAATTGGTTATTACTCTACCCCTTGGTGTCCTATTAATGAAGCCTATTTGAAGCAGATATGGCTCAATTGTATCTTCAACAGTATCTTTTTCTTCTGACAATCCAGCTGCTATAGTGTCTATGCCGACTGGTCCACCGTTGTAGTTATTGATTATGAACTGTATGTATTTATAATCTAAATTATCTAATCCTATAGAATCAATATGCAATTGATGGAGTGATGTTTTAACTAAATCAGTATCTATCAAATCATTTTTATTATAATTTGCGTAATCTCTAATTCTCTTTAATAATTTTACTGCAATTCTAGGGGTTCCTCTAGAACATCTGGATACTTTTTCTGCTGCCTCTTGAGAAATTTTGATGTTAAAAATTATAGCTGCCCTTTTAATAACATTCTCAAGTTCACTGGCGTTATAAAAATCTAGTTTAAATGTAATGCCAAATCTATCTCTTAAGGGGTTGGTTAATAATCCCAATCTAGTTGTTGCACCTACTAAAGTAAATTTGGGCAGATTAATTTTTACAGTTCGTGCAGCTGGTCCATCTCCAATTATTAAGTCTATATAAAAATCCTCCATTGCTGGATATAAAACTTCTTCTACAGATGATGTCATTCTGTGAATTTCATCAATAAATAGTATGTCGTTTTTCTCAAGGTTTGTTAAGACTGCAGCTAGGTCTCTAGTTTTGCTAAGCATAGGACCTGAGGTGATTTTGATATTGGTATTTACTTCTTTAGCTATAATTTGAGCTAATGTCGTTTTTCCAAGACCTGGTGGTCCATGAAATAATACGTGATCTAAAGCTTCATTTCTAAATTTTGCAGCGCCTATAAATACTTTGAGATTTTGAATTATTTTTTCTTGCCCAATAAATTCTTTTAGTTTTTCAGGCCTAATATTTACTTCGTTTAAATCCTCTGTATCTACTTTATCCCTAATAATTTCACTACCTGTAATATCCATAATTTCATTTTTGAATCTCTAATTTACCATTATTTAAACAATAGGTTTTATCAGCATTTTTTGCAATATTCATGTCATGAGTGACGATAATAGTAGTAATTCTATGCTCTTTTGATATTTTTTCCAATATTTTTGCTATATTATTTGTATTTTCAGTATCTAAATTTCCAGTTGGTTCATCTGCCAAAATTAATTTTGGTTTATTGATTAGGCTTCTTGCAATTGCAATCCTTTGCTGTTCTCCGCCTGATAATTGATTTGGATAGTTGTGATATTTATTATCTATCTTCAATTCCTTAAACAATTCGTTAGCTCTAGAAATTGCTTCTTTTGTAGGAATTCCCATAATATTTTGTGGTAAAATTACATTTTCTAGTGCTGTAAAATCAGGCAATAAATTATAAGATTGAAATATAAAACCAATAAAATCGCTTCTTAAAATGGTTTGTTTGTTTTCACTAATTTTGCTGCAGTCCATTTTTTTTATTTTAATTGAACCGCTACTGGGGGTGTCCAGCAATCCTATGATCTTTAACAAGGTGCTTTTGCCAGAACCAGATGGACCAACAATGGATAATAATTCCCCTTGCTGTATCTCTAAATTAATATCTTTTAGTATTTGATAATTGTTTTTACCAAAAGAATAGCTCTTAGTTATATTCTTTAAAGATACTAAAGACACACTATAAATAATTAACTAGTTAGCTTTTTCTCATTGAATATTACGTGCTTTCTTAAAACAGGATCATATTTTCTAAAACTTAACTTTTCTTTGAGTTGCTTAGGATTTCTCTTTTTTACGAAAAAATATCCGCTTCCTTCACTACTCACTAATTTCACTAAAACAACGTTTTTCTTAGCCATAAAATTACTTTTTAATTATTACTTTAACCTGCATTATAACTGATGTTTTTTAATCTTCAACTTTTAACATGTTCCAATATTTAGTATAAATATTTATGTTGTCTCCTAAATCATCATGTAATGCACTATTATTGATAACTTTAGTATCAGGAAATATAACTTTATTATTTTGCAATTCAGGCTTTAATAACTTTTTAGCGGCTAAATTAGGTATGCTTAAACCATTATGTTCAATAATTTCTTTTGAGATATTTGCTCTATAAATAAAATTTATAAATTTATAAGCATTTTGTGTATTTTTAGCATTTTTTAAAATAACAAAATTATCCATTGAAAAAATAGCTCCTTCTTTTGGATATATAAGTTTTAAATTCTCATCCTCTAACATTGCTTCGTATGAATCAGAATTCCAATTCATACCAATTATTACATCTCCGCTTAAGAAGTATTTTTTCGTAGATTCTGCTGAAAAAAGATTAACGTTAGGAAGGATGGATTTTAATTTTATATATGCATTTTTTATTTCCTCCTCGTTTACAGTATTAACATCATATCCCAATAAATTTAGTGCTATATGAAAAACTTCTCTAACATCATCTAATAATAAAATTTTGCCTTTATACTCAGGATCAAATAAATCTGCCCAGCTATCAATTTTATTTTTTACAAACTTACTATTGTACATAATTCCTGTAAAATACATAACGTACGGTATGCTGAATTTATTTTTGGGATCAAAATTTAGATTTAGTACATCCTTATTTATATTTTTAATATTTGGGATTTTGGTTTTATCAAGCTCCTCAAGTAAATCTTCTTTAATCATTTTTTGAATAAAATAGGTAGAAGGGAATACAACATCATAGCTAGGCCGCTTACCGAGTAATTTTAGTTTTGCATACATAGTTTCGTTATTTTCATAAGAAGAAAATACAACATTAATGCCAGTTTCCTTTGTGAATTTTTCTATAACATGGTCGGGAATACTATTAAACCACCCATATATATATAGCTTATTGGCGAAAACTAAGTTGAAATTGAAAAATAATAGTGCAAATAAGGCGATTTTAATCATGTTTTTTTCTCAATAAAATTTGTGATAAAAGTATCAAAAAAATAGAAATAAGCAACATTAAGGTACATATTGCATTGACTTCTGGTTTGATTCCCATCCTTGCTAAGGAAAATATAGTTAGTGGTAAAATTTCATATTGTGGTCCACTTACAAAGTAGCTAACTAACACGTCATCTAATGATAATGTAAAAGCTATTAGAAAGGCTGCTATTATATTTGGTGATATTATAGGAATGATTAACTTTCTTAAAATGTCATAATCACTTGCTCCTAAATCTCTCCCTACTTCAATAATGTTTTTATCTAATCCTCTAAATCCAGAAAATATTGTAATTATCGAAAAAGGTAAAGCTAATATTATATGAGAAATTAATAATGTGTAAAAACCTAGTTCAAAATTAAATAAAATAAATAAAAATAATAAACTCACTCCAAGAATAATATCTGGAAACATAATCATTATTTGAATAAAAAAATAAATTATTTTGCGACCGAAATACCTATATTTATAAAAACTGAATGATGAGATGGTTGCAATAATGGATGCGCAAGTGGCTGATAAAAATCCTAAAACTAGAGAGTTTTTCATAGCTTCTATTAAGGCAAAATTATCAAAGAGTTTAATATACCATTTAAACGTAAAACCTTCCCATCTAATGGAATGTATAGAATAATTAAATGAATTTACCACTAACATGGTGATTGGAAAGTAGAGTATTAAAAGAAAGATACTCAGATATATTAGTTTCAATTTTTTTGCCATTACTTATTTGTGTAAAAATTGATTTTGTAATTTTCTTTTTGAAATATAATTCCAAAAATAACTATCAAATAAAGTATAATACTAATGGAGCTACCTAAATTCCAATTGCTGTTTAGTAGTATTTGATCCTTAATTAAGTTTCCTATCATAATGTTTTTTGAGCCACCTAACAAATCTGATAAGTAAAACATTCCAAGTGATGAAAGCAATACCATTGAGCAACCTGATATAACTCCATTACTACTTAAGGGTAGTATAATTTTTAAAAAAATATTAGCTGAAGAGGCTCCTAAGTCTTTTGCCGATTCAATTAATGAGTAATCTATTTTTCTTAAAGATAAAAAGATGGGTATTATCATAAATGGTATTAAAGTATAAACAAAACCAAATATCACAGCGCCTTCACTATAAAGCATATGGAGTGGTGAATTTATTAATCCAGTGGCTAATAATATTTGATTTAAAAAACCGTTTAATTTTATAATAAAAATTATTGAATAAGTTCTAATTAATGAGCTAGTCCAAAATGGAATTATAATTGCAACAAGCAAAAAATATCTAATAAATTTGTTTTTTTCTCTATATATTAACAATGCATAAATGTACCCGAATATTAAGCATAGTATCACAGTAATTGTTCCAATTTTTAGTGACTTGAAATAGACTTTTAAGAAAAGTGGTGAAAATGCTTGAGAAAAATTTTCTAAGGTAAAGCTGAGATTTATTAATTGTTCTGGGTCTCTTTTTGTGAAGCTAATTAAAATTATTAGAATATTTGGAGCTATTGCAGTAATAAAAAGCCATAATATAGTATTTATAATGACTGCTTTTCTAAAAATATTATTGTTCTTCATCTTTCAAAATTACCTCCCAACCATCAATCCAATTAATAGTGATGTTCTCTCCAATTTTATAATCAAAATCTTCATCATCTTCATCAAAAAATTCACTGGCTTTTATTCTTTTTCCACTTTTAAGAATAATTGATGACTCAAGCGTTGCACCTTTATAAGTGGTATCTTCAATTTTCCCAATGAATACATTTTTTAAGGTTTTTGAATCCTTTATGGTCTCAGTTCTTAAATCTTCAGGTCTAAATAGCAATTTCACTTTATCTCCTATTTTGAAATTATCATTACTTTCTGCTATATAGATAATTTCATTTTCTACATGAAGGGTAATTTTTTTGTTAGAAATTTTAGTAACTTCTGCATCAAATATATTTATTTCACCAACAAATTCGGCAACAAATAAATTGCTTGGTGTTTCATATACATCTCTTGGAGTGCCAATTTGTTCAATTCCTCCCTCGCTCATTACTATAACTTTATCCGCTACAGATAGTGCTTCTTCTTGATCATGAGTTACAAATATAAAGGTTATGCCCAGGTTTTTTTGCAATTTCTTAAGTTCAACTTGCATCTTTTGGCGTAATTTTTTATCAAGTGCACTTAGGGGTTCATCAAGTAATAATATGTGTGGTTTTTTGATTATAGCTCTTGCGATCGCAACTCTTTGCTTTTGTCCACCAGATAATTGATCGGGAATTCTCAGTAGTAATTTTTCTAACCCAACTTTTTCTGCGATTTTATAAACTTCTTTTTTAATATAATCCTTAGATTTGCCTTCAACTACTAAACCAAACGCAATATTATCAAATACATTCATATGAGGGAATAAAGCGTAGCTTTGAAAAACTGTATTTACTTTTCTATTAGTTGGCGAAATGTTGTTAACTTCTAATTTGTTTATTGAAATGCTTCCTGAATCAGGTATTTCAAAACCTCCAATCAACCTTAAAAGTGTTGTTTTGCCACATCCAGATGGCCCAAGTATGGCTACAAATTCACCATTATTTACAGAGAAGCTAACATTTTTAATTATTTCTTCTCCTTGATAGCTTTTACAGATGTTTTTGAGATTTAAAATCGGATAATTGTTTTTCAACTCTTAAATGACCTCCAATACTAAAAATTTAAAAAAGCTTGATTAAACATCAATCTTTATTTGAGGATTTCACTATACTTACTTTTTTATATTTATCAAAATAAAAATAGAAAAGAATGGTATATTTTATTTTTTACATTTCTTATATAATGTTTAGTTTTTGTTAAAATACACTTTAGTAATTATGCAATAAAGTGATGCAAATTTATTAAAATATCAATAATCTAATTAAATTTTCTAAAATCCTAATATAATGCCAGCAGAGAAATCATGCCCTGTTATTTTTTTGGAGACATTATTTGATAACTTATATTTGCCATAGTTAAAATATCTAGCACTAAGTTCTAATGCAACTTTTGAGGATATCTTGATTTTTGTTCCAACTCCAACTCTATATGCAAAAGAGGTTTTATTATTTAATTTAGGTGCATCCCGAATTCCAGACTCATTTAATTCACCTTTATTTTGATTAATTTTCATATGAGAGATACCTGCGCCAAGTGATAAAAAAGGTATAACCCTACCTTCATTATGAGCTTTTAATTTTACCGATGCAATTAAAGCCTGCAGCTTCATTTGAATCACAATATCATGATATTTATTAATAATAGTTTTATTAGAAGGCATATGATCACAAAATTCATCTGGAGTGACAAAAGTTTGAGGAATATCACTGCATTGCCCAGTGGTAACTCCTCTATGCTCTGATTTTTTTGCAAAAGTAAGATAAGTACCTTTTTTTATTTTAGCTGTTGCTTTTTTTACACCATCATTTACTCTGCCTATCTCATTCCTAGAACCGTAAAATAGATATTTCATTTGATCAAACACAAGTTCGGTCTCAATATAATTTGAAAAATTATAACCTAAGCCTAACCCGTAGGTGTCAGTTATGCTTTTAGCATATTTTTTATACTGTTCATGTTTAGTCTTGTTTAAGTTGCTATATTTTTTATATATAGGTAACTCTACTTTTATATATACACCATTTGAGTATGCTTTATTTATGAAGAAAAAAACCATGATTAACACAAAAATTCTAATAAACAAAGCACCTACCTCTATATAATTTTGTTAAATAATAATTACCGAAATATCAGAGATATTTGTAAATTTTAAAGTTCACTATGTCCATTTTCAGACTCTTGAGAATTAGTATTTTCTAATTCCTCCATAATTTCGTATAATTTGTATTGTGCCGAAGGATTGCTTCTAGCATCAGATTTTTTATACCAACTAATTGCTTCTCCAACATCCTTTTTTATGCCTATACAACCACGATGATAAATATCGCCTATCAACTCCTCAGCATCATTAAACATCAATTTATTAGACGTATCATCTTTATTTTCAAGTGATTTTTCAAATTGAGCAACGGCCTTTTCGCAATTTTGTTTCATGTGGTTACCTTCATAATACACCTTAGCGAGAGCATATTGAGAGTTAGCATGATCATTATTAGCAGCATCTGTGAGATATTTTAATCCCATCATAGTATTTTTTTCACCAACATATTTACCTTCTAAATATAAATTCCCTAAAATATATGATGAATCCAAATTACCTTTTTCAGAAGCTTTTTCAAGCTTATCTAATGCGTTATTAGCATCATTTTTACTGATATTATCTCCATCTAAAAGAATCTTTCCAAGTAAATGATATGCTGTAGCTGAATTTTGTTCCGTCGCTTTTGTTAAGTATTCTATTGCTTTAACTTTGTTTTTTTCAACAAACTCACCTTCTAAATATATCTTAGCTAGTCTGATTTGAGAATAAACATGTTGACTATCAGCTGCTTTATTAATCCAATTAACACCTACTTCACACAATGTTTTTTCTTCATAAAAACCCAAAGATATTAATAATTTTTCAAAAATACCTTCATTTGATTCTTTTTTACAGTCAATAAGTATTTTGTTACCAAATTTTAATTGTGCTAGCAAATGGTTATTGTTTGCTGATTCAGATAGCCATTTTATACCTTCTTTAGCGTCCTTAGACACTTTTTTTGTACCACTAAAAAATAATTTACTTAGCTCGTATTGCGCATCACTATGATTACTTGTAGCTGCTTCTTTTAATAATTTCACTCCTTCTTCTAAATTATCTTTTTCTAAAAACAACATACCCAATACATATTTAGCATCTTTAGAACCGAGTTCAGCAGCATTAGTTAGTAATTTTATGGCTTCTTCATGATTTTCAGCTACACCATTGCCATTTAAGTGCATTTTTCCAAGCATATATATTGCATCAGGAAAATCCTTTTTTGCAGATGCTTTAAAATGCTTGTGTGCAATTTTATAATTTTTAGCAACAAGTTTGCCATCATAATAAAATTTACCCAATAGATAATCAGCTTTTTCGTTTTGAAGTCTTGCTGATTTTACTAAGTAATCCTCAGATTGCTTGAAATCTAAATCTACTCCTTCACCAATTAAATGCATTTCCCCTAATGTGTATAATGCCTCTGAATATCCATTGTTTGCTGCTTTTTTAAACCAATTTGCAGCCATTGTATAATCATGTTTTGCACCAAGTCCATTTTTATAAAGTACCCCTAACATATATTGGCTGCCAGGATTTGCCTGCTCAGCTGCGTCATTAAACATTTTAAATGCCTTATCATAGTCTTGCTTTACTATTTCTCCCTTGTAATTCAACATTCCAAAAAGATACTGCGCTTCTGCTAAGCCACCATCTGAAGCTTTTATCAGCAATTTAATTGCCTCATCATAATCTTGTTTAATTTCTTTACCATCTATGAGCAATTCAGCTAATCTATATTGAGAGAGGGAGTAGCCATTGTCTGCTCCCTTCTGTAATAATTTAATTTTGTTGTTATCTACTGTGGTAAGTGCATTTTTGTTCGACATGAATTATCCTCCTCCAACCTTTTTTTAAAAACTAAAATCTTCTTCGTATTCCAACTCTTTGCAAAAGCCTGCGGTTGTAGCAAGATTAAATATTTCAAGACAAGTTAATAATTCTAAGAAATAATCTGGATCTCCAACCTCGTTTACATTTTGACATACTGTCACTTGATGATGCAATGATGTTGTTATTTTTAACTTATTACAATCAGCTATAAATTCATCAAAAACATTATGTACTATCTTGTCAACTTCAAGTTTATCTTTCGTTAGTATCTTAGCCGATGCTTTATTTACTTTTACTCCATTGTGTCCTGTCATTTTTTCGGACTTTGGGCTTATATACTCAAAGCTATCTAATACATCATGTGCGGTATATGATTTACTACTATCTTCTTTAAAAGTAACAACCCAATCTGGTTCTAGTTTACGTGCATAGTCTCCAATTACTGCTCTAATCATAAAAAATTTATATGCTAAGGTTTTATCCGCAGGTGAGATCATTCTTGCCGTATCAGAATGACTTTCTTGCAAAGCTTTTAAAAAGATACTAGGGTTGTTAAACTTTAAATCACCCATGCATTCGCTCCCGGCATCTTTATCGACGTAGTAACAGTTTTTATTTGCAAAAGAAGTTTCAATATAATTCATATGAGTTTTTATTGATGCTGTAAGTTTTTTGCCAATAGTATCGTATGCCATCTTTGCAGCGGAGATTAACTGCTTATCATTAATACCTTGAGAAGCAGCATAAAAAACCTGCATGTGATTTCCAAGATCTACCTCAGACACCTTAACATATGGAGCAATAGAGTTCACAATAAGACTCTTTACATAACCTGTTATATGTTCCTGTGTAGCTTGTGCTTGCTCCATACCAGCACCAGTTTTTTTGTCAAATTTTTGAGACTGATCTGAGCCACATGTAGCATCTATAGATGAATCGCATTGATCATTATTTGTATTAAATTGATTATTTTCCATGTTCATTTTCACACACACATTTGTTTAATTATGCGGATCATACATAAAATAAGCATATAAGTCAAGTAGTATTTTTAGGGAAGAATGTAAAATTTCATATCAAGGCGGTATCATTACCATTTTTGCTACAAATTATCAAAATTATTGAACCACAGATCCAACAGAGATGATAAATTATGCTATTTAATTCTAATGTGTGATCTCTGTAATTTTATTACTATGAAATTTTAATCTAGAGGATAATTGTTCTTTATCATGATGATGATTTATTACTGAATTAAGGGTTGTTTTTATTGAATGATGTTGCCCAATATCGGTTGCATGATGTGAATGATGTTGATGGTGTTGATTTAATGTAGCTATTTTTTTAGTTATGTTTTTGCTTGGATTAATTATTTTATAACTTTTTTGTGAGGCGATATTTTCGTCTTTAAAAGTTTTTACTATTTGTATTGCCAAATCTTTTTTTCCTAACTTTTTACCTTGTGTTTTAATATATTTATTTAAATCCATTTTTAATGGTTTAGAGGGTTTGTTATGATTTACCCATTCAACTTTATTTTTAAAAGATTTGTTTTTTAAATAGTATTGATCTGCTTTGTAAATATCCTTGATTTTATCTTTAGCAATATTGACATCTTTTTTTGTAAGATTTTCTTTTTTAAGCAAATTTTTTACTATAATTTGAATATCAATCAAATTTGCAACAGATTTTGATTCTTGCTGATTTGTAGTAATGTATTTTTTACAATTATCAAAAAGACTACTTATTAATTTTTCATCTGATTTATATTGCTTGTGTTTAAAATAATTTTTAATTGGTGGAATGAGCGTTACAATTTTTTTTGGAAGACTCAGTATTTTTTTTGGTAAAAAGAATGCCACTTGAAATGTTTTTCTAACAAATAAAGCCAAACCTCCTATAATATTGCGTAATTTTTTATTTTTAATGTTACCAATTTGATGGGAGATTTTATCAAAAAAACCAGTTACTCCCATTCTTTTTTGCAAAGTCTTTGCTGATTTTACTAATTTTTTTCTTACTTTATTATCTGTCTTCATTAATTCTAATAACTCACCTTTACAAACATCTAATGTACTAGTTACATCTTCAGATTGATTTCTTAAAGCTTTGGCAAATTCAGGATCTAAAACAATATTTTTATCAATATGTCTATTGAATTTTGTTATGCCACCATTTTCTTTTTGCCTATTAAGGAAATCTAGGACTGTACCACGATTGCCATTAATGTTAGGCGTATGAGAGCCAACCATCCAATTTTTTATTAAATCATTAAATGCATGGCCTAAGTCAATCCTTCCAATACGTACTTCTTTTGTTTTTTTATCAAAAATTGCATAAAAATTATTAGGGTTAATATCATGGTCACCTAAAATAATTGAGCTTGCTAAAGCATCGTAGAGTTCAGGTTTATTTATAGAAACAGTTTCTGTTGTGCCATCTATTTGAATTTTACAAGGTTTATCCATTGATAATTGGTTATCTGACGCCTTTCCAAATACTAATTTGGTTTTTTTTCTTCTTTTTTCATAAGGTTCTTTAACTTTCTTGTTTTTTTCAATTTTATGAAAAATTGCATCTAATTTTTTAATGGTGTTTTTAGCATGTTGATATAGAGCCTTTTCTCCTTTCTCATTACTTTTTGAAGCTTGACGTATTTCCTCTAGTATATCAACAAATAATGCTCTTGATTCATTGAAATATTTTTCTTTAATATCCTCTATTTCTTGTACTTTTAATTTATCTTTATCCTCAATTAACTCTCCAAGAGTCATGCCGACAAATCTTTTATCCCTGTCATTTAAATATTTTGAGGCTAAACTAAAATCGTTTTGATTCTCATTGTAAATTAAATCAACTTCAGGGGCTAAATCTGGAGGTGAATTTTTATTAAGCAAACTTTCTGTTACTTTAGATGCAATATATTCACCTAGTATATCAGATTGATCTGGATCTAACCCAATCCACTTTCTTAAATTATTGATATAATTTGAACGTTTGATTTGATATCTTATTTTTTGAGCATCACCTTTTAATATGGCTTGGAAACTTGGGGTTTGACCACTAGTGCCTTGGCCTGTTGATTCAAAATCTGATACTTTTTTGACCATTCTCACAGTAAAAAAATGTTATTGTGAAATGGTAAGTTTTAGTAATTATGTTGTAAAGCTTTTTTTATATAATTTATAGCTCTTCTTTTATATCTTGTTGAGTTTCTCCATTATTTAACTCAGTATTTTGTGATAACTCATCATAATATTCATCTAAGCTGCAGATATTTAATTGTGTAAAATCTTTTAAAATGCACTGTGTTTTAGCATTATAATAAAATGTAAAGTTCACATCTATCACTTCATTTTCTAAATCACCAGATACAGGTTTTTGTAGATTAACTGCATGTAAAATATCGTTATAAAACTTACTAGAAAGATTTAGAATGCTTTCAGTATGGTTGTACTCTAACTCACTAAATTTACTTTTTTGTAATAATACCCATGCAGAACCACTTAATAACGCTGCAACATTTAAAGTTGTTATAAGTTGATTTAATGCATATTTTTGCATAATGTTATCAGCATCCATATCTTGATAAAATGCATATTTTTGTATAATGTTAAGAAAAGCATCTAGACCTTCAATTTGAAAAAATGATGCGTATAAGCCTACGATATCGTTATTATTAACTATAGCACTAACTTCTTTACTGAAATATTCATAAGCTGCATTATTTATAGCACCTATCAATAATACTTTTTTATCTAAGGTTAATCCTGCAATTCCATATTTAATTGCACCAGCAAAAAATCCTCCTGCTACTCCATATGGCTTAGAATTTTCAAAATAATTATTAATACTTGCTCTTAAGTCATAGGCAATTGTCGCTCCAATTATTCCTGGTAATATCGGGCTTCCTAAGACAAAAAACACTATGCCATCTAACAATATAGCATTTTTTAATGATGGAAGAAAATTTGTTGTTAAATGAGAACCAAAATCAGCTATTTCAGGGCTTAAATTGGTGTGAATAAAGTTGTATATGCTTTCAGAAACAGCAGCTTTATATTCATATAACTCCCACGCTTTAGCATAGTATGATGTAGTATCAGCTAGGGATTCGTATATATATGAATTAAATAGGTATGCAGTTGAATATGCTGCTGTTGCTTTAGCGGTTGGGGCGAGTATTGGTTTGCTGATTGTATACATAGCATTTGCTATAGACTTTATATGATGCATGATTTTTACTGTTAAAATTTATTGTAGATCGATGTAGGAAAATTAGAGGGTAGTTTAGAAACTTAACTAAATAATAAAAAAACTAAGTTTATAAGTTGACCTTAAATAAGATGTAAATCTTAGCCTAATGAAATCATAATTAACCCATCTTAGGGAAGTGTCTTGAATGCTACAAGATAATGTGTGGTTAATTTTCATAGGTTTAAAATATTATTTCGTGACGCATTGTACTGATTATTCGATTGCTAGTCAATATGTTTATAATAAAAAATTAAAATATATAGTCTATATCAATGAATTGATGATAACAACTCTTTATAACAACGCTGACTTTTTTCGTTTGCTAAAAAAATGCTATCCTTAATAGTAGGGATGGCTAAATTAATAGTAGTTTTTATAAGAGTTATAAAGCTAATATAATTGGTCAATTAGGGCTTTTAATATGGGCTGTGTCGGCTGTATTAGTTGCAAGTTTAGAAAATATTCCTACTTATGAAATATTATCTATAGTATTTATCATAGGTTTTATATGTTCAATTTTATACAACATAAAAAACAATAATTGGAGAAATATTACTAAGCATCCTTTTTATATTTGGGTAGTTGGTATAATAGGTATTTTATATCGTACATTGATTTAAGTGATTTTGTGACTATAATTTAGGTAATAAGTTTTAGAGTGAAAGATGCGTTTATTAATAGTAGGTGATTTAAAAGGACATATGATTAATGCTGCGAAATTAGCTAAGGAGCAAAAAGCTAAGATTTTGCATGCGATTGATTTTAACTCAGCTATGATAACATTGAGAAGTGGCAAAAATATTGAATTAATCATGATTGATTCTGAAATGAACATTAAAGAATTAAAAAGTGCTATTGATAGTGAACATTTTTCAGTACCTATTGTTTCTTGTGGGCTTTCTAATAATCCAAAAAGAGCTGCTGAAAGTATAAAAGAAGGTGCGGTTGAATATGTATTGCTTCCACCAAATAAAGATGTGATAGCTACTTTATTTTCAATAATATCGAATAATTCAGAAAATGATGAGGAGATAATTTGTTTTTCTCAAGAAATGTTGAAAGTGATCTCAATTGCTAAGCAAATTGCTCCATCTATTGCTAACGTTTTGATTTCTGGTCAATCAGGAGTTGGCAAAGAAATTATTGCAAAATTGATACATAAGCATAGTAAAAATTCATCAAATGAATTGGTATCAATAAATTGTGCTGCAATTCCTGAAAATTTACTAGAGTCAGAAATGTTTGGACATGAAAAAGGTGCATTTACTGGTGCGGTGGAAAGGAGGGTTGGGAGATTTGAACAAGCAAATAATAGTACGCTTTTTTTGGATGAAATTAGCGAAATGGATTTAAAGTTACAAGCTAAATTATTAAGGGCGATTCAGGAAAGAGAAATTTTTAGAGTTGGTGGTAATGAGCCAGTAAGGCTTAATATTAGAATTATAGCCACAACTAACAGAAATTTGATTACAGAGGTAAAAAAGGGCAATTTCAGAGAAGATTTATTTTATAGATTAAATGTTATACATTTAGAGGTGCCGCCACTTGCTGATAGGATTGAGGATATCAAGCCCTTAGCAGAATATTTCCTTGAAAAATATTGTAAAATAAATAATTTAGATGCCAAAGCTTTAGATGAATTTGCATTGCAAAAGTTGATATTGCATTCTTGGCCAGGTAATGTTAGAGAGCTTGAAAATACTATTCATAGAGCAGTATTAACTTCAATTGGTTCCAAAATTGAAGATAAATATATATCTATAATAGATGTTTTAGATGAGGATAGTATAGAGTCACTAGAGGTAACAGAGAAAAAGGCAATTAATAAAGCTTTATCAAAATATGATAAAAATTATGATTTAATAGCTAAAGTTCTGGGTATTTCAATAAACACACTGCAAAACAAACTAAAACAATATTATAAAATTAACGTCAAATGAATTAATTTTATTGATAAAAAGTATAAATTAAGTGAAAATGTGATATATAGGTTATAAATTTTTGCTTGGTGTGTGTTATGACTTATCCTGAAAATAAAAATCAGCCACTAAAAATTGCCTTAGGTACGGATAACTTTAAAGAGATGGTTACTCAGTACGATATCTATGTTGATAAAACTTTATTTATTAAAGAAGTATTAGATAGCAGTGAAAAAGCGATGCTTATTACTTATCCTAGGAGATGGGGAAAGACTCTAAATTTAGATATGTTAAAAACCTTTCTTGAGCCAGAAACTAAAAAGTGTAAAAAAGTAGATCAGGAAGAGGATAATTACTCTCCTTTCTACCCGTGGACTTGGTCATTGCCTTTTTGGAATAGTGAGAAACTAGTTTGTAATAAAGATATATTTTTGAATTATAAATTAGCTATATCAAAAGCAGATAAAGGCTATTATATGAAATATCAAGGAAAACACCCAGTGATATTCATAAGCTTAAAAGAGATAACAGGTGATGTAATTGAGGAAATAAGAGATAAGCTCAAGAATATGATAAAATCTTTATATAAGGATTTTAGATATATTTTGGATAGTGATAAATTATATGAAGACGAGAGGGCAGATTTTCAAAAATATATAAATATCGATTATCAGGGAATTACATTAGAAGGCAGTATAAGGTTTTTAAGTGAGTTATTACACAAACATCATGGAGAAAAAGTCTATATTTTAGTTGATGAATACGATAAACCAATCAATGCATTTTTAGAAGACAATTTAGGAAAAGAGCAAAATCCAGAACAAAATCAGTTGGTGCGTGAAATATCAAAACTTATTTCTCAAACACTTTGTTCACCTCTGGCTAAGACTAATCCAGATTTAGAAAAGATAATATTGACAGGGATATTTGATACAATTTATAAAGAAGCAGGCTCTGGTTGTAACAATGTATCACCATATGGAATTTCCGATATCAAATTTAGTAAAAATTTTGGTTTTTCACCAGATGAAGTGAAAAAGATGGTAAGCAAATTTCCTTTTGAAAACAAAGAAAAAGTTTTTGATACAATAACAAATTGGTATGATGGATATTATATTCCTGTGGGAGTAAATGAATACATTCACGCATATACTCCATGGGCAGTAATGAAATACCTCAATACTGCATATTCGAATAATGATCTTATTCCACAAAATTATTGGACGAAAAGTGGAGCCAGTACAATTTTACAGCGCCTGTTTACTAAAGAAAAATGTTTAAATAGTGCGTTAAGTCAAAAATTTTTAGAATTATCAACAAAAACAACTTTCAAATTAAAATTTGATAATCAAATCTCTTTATTTAAGTATGATTGGTATGCAGATGTTGATAATGAGGAATTTTTTGCATATTTATTACTAAATTCTGGTTATTTTGCAGTGAAAAAAAATGGTAGGGAATTTGAATTTTCTATCCCTAATGCAGAATTATTAGAGGAATTTATGAGTATAATCCCGAAAAATGATAATAATTGCAAAATAATACTAGATAATTTAGAAAAATCTCGTTACCTAAAGGCAGTTAATATGATAAAAAAAGATGATTCAGAGGGAGTTATAGAGGAAATTAATAGAGTAAATGTTGATTGCAACGATTACAGTATGAATTTTAATTTTCTACAGTTGTCTATTATGTTTGCAAGTATAAATGTGTTTAAAGCATTACAAGGTTCAGTAAAATGTAAGGGTGAATTAAATATGTATAAAGATCAAATTTTTCAATTAACTTCATTAGATTATGCATTTATTTTAAATAGAAATGAGTTTTTAGACTACTATAAAGAAAATAATTATTTAGATGCAGTAGAGAAATTGCAAAATCCCTCTAAAATGGTCCAAAATCTAAGTTATAATATATGCATCTTGCTTAATAATACAGTGTCAAACTATGTTTGGACAGGTGTGATGGGGCTTGTAACTTTAGAGGTAGTTGCTTGCATTAAGAATACTATAGCAGTAAGTTATCTTAAAAAGGCTGGGATTGCTATTACGTTTGCTGGTAGATTAGCTTTAGAAAAGTCTGTAAATATAATGGATTGTGAAGAAATATTTGAATATGACTCAACCAATATCACTTCTTCAAAAGATTTTGATTCTCTTAAACAATGTAAAAAGTATATGATAGAAGAAAAAGAGACGGTAAATGCTTATGTTACTATAAGTAATGAGTGCAATCAAGAAGACAAAAAACTAACAGATTTTGGCGTGAATATTTTTCAAAATCTCTATTATAGTGGTGAAAAAATATTATTTACTCTATGTGAAGGGGCTCTAAATTTGGAGAAAGTAGAAGTATAGTTTTTATATAAGCTTACTGACTATATCTAATTTTTCCCAAGAAAAATTTTTATCTTTTCTGCCAAAGTGTCCGTATGCTGCAGTATCTATATATTTGACATTTTTTAAATCCAGGGTATCTATAATTCCTTTTGGCGTTAGGTTCAAATTATCCTTAATCACCTTTATTAATGAATAATCAGAATGTTTACCAGTGCCAAACGTATTAATATAAATTGATAAAGGTTCTGAGATTCCAATACCATAGGATAATTGTATTTCACATTGATTTGCAAGTTTTGCAGCTACTATATTTTTTGCTATATATCGTGCCATATAGCTGGCAGATCTGTCAACTTTGCTTGGATCTTTACCAGAAAATGCACCACCTCCGTGTCTTGCATAGCCACCGTATGTATCAACAATTATTTTTCTTCCGGTCAACCCGCAATCTGCATAAGGCCCGCCAACAATAAAACTTCCGCTTGGGTTAATGATATATTTTGTTTTTTCATCAAGATATTTTGCTGGTAAAATTTTTTTGATTATGTCACTTGTAATGGTATCTCTTATTTGTTTTTGTGAAACATTTTCTTTATGTTGCGTTGATATTAGTACGCTATCTATTCTTGACACATTGTTTCCTTCATATTGAACTGTTACTTGGCTTTTTGCATCAGGAGCAAGCCAATCTATTTCATTAGACTTACGTTTTTTTGATAATTCAATTAATAAATTATTAGCAAAATATATTGGTGCAGGCATGTATGTGTCAGTTTCATTGCAGGCATATCCAAACATTATGCCTTGGTCACCAGCCCCAATGCACTCATTAGATTTGTCAAAAACACTATTATGAATTTCATTAGATTGTTTTGAAATTAAATTAATGATGCTGATGTTATCAGAATCTATATTTTTTGAGGTATTGTCGTATTTGATATTTTTAATTACAGTATGAATTGTTTTTTCTAGATCAACCCATGCATTTGTATTAATTTCTCCTGAAATAATAACAAGCGAATTTTTGACCATTGTCTCGCATGCGACTGCACAATTTTTATCTTTGTCGAGTATTTCATCTAAAATTGCGTCGGAGATTTGATCAGCTATCTTATCTGGATGTCCTTCAGAAACAGATTCTGATGTAAAAAAATTCATATTAATTTTATTAAAAATCAGATAACACCTAGATTTGCTTGGCAAAGCTTTTGATTTTCTTCAGTGCAGATTCTTCAATTTGCCTAATACGCTCACTAGATACATTATATTTTTTGCTTAGAATGTCCAGTGTAACAGGGTTTTCAGATAACTTTCTTTGTTTTATGATATCTTGCTCTCTGTCATTTAAGGTGCTAATTGCATTTTTTAAAATATTGACTCTAAAATTTTTAACTTGCATATCAGCAACATTTTCTTCTTGAGTCTGTGTGCAATCTGATATTGTATCAATAAACTCAGTGCCTTCTTCCTTACCTAATTTTTCATTTAATGAAACTGCTTGATAGCTGTTTTCTAAGATACAATCTACTTTTTCAACTTCAGTATCAATACTACCATATTTTCTCTTAAAGTTTGCAACACTTGAGAAGAGTTTTTTTTGTAAAACACCTGAACCAATTTTAACCATAGACCAAGATTTAACTATATAATCCTGTATGCTAGCTTTAATCCACCACATTGCATATGTGGAAAGTCTATTTCCCTTTTCTGGCTTAAATTTTTTCACTGCTTTCATTAATCCGATATTTCCTTCAGAGATTATATCCATTAACGGCAATCCATAATTACGGAATTTTAAAGCCATTTTAACTACAAGCCTTAGGTGTGAAGTTACCAATTTATGAGCTGCTTTTAAATCATTGTTTTCTATCCATGAATTGACAAGATTGCTTTCTTCTTCTTGTGAGAGCATAGGAAATTTCTTAACTTGCTGCATATAAGAAGAAATGCTTAATTCTGTAGACGTTGAAGGTAAATTGAATTCAGTCATAGTCATAATGATTATCTATTTGCTATTACTTATATAGTTAAAAATAATTTATATACAAGTGCATTCTAAGCTAAATTACTATAAAATTGCAAGTATTTTTCTAAATATTTTTTGTCTATATTATCTAAAAAAGGGGATAAAGTATTGCTTATTTTTTTATGATAGGACAAAAGCCATTTTTTTTCATGGACTGTTAATAAATTTACATCAATTAGATTGTATGCAATAGGAGCTAAAGTAAGGGTTTCAAATTGTAAAAAATCTTTATTGTCATCAATTGTTTTTACGACCACTATATTTTCAATTCTGATTCCATATTTTTCAGGAATATAATATCCTGGTTCTATGGTAATAATCATATTATTTTGCAATTCTTGGTGATTAAATTTACTAATACCTTGCGGTCCCTCGTGAACAGATAAATAATGTCCCACTCCATGACCAGTACCATGGGGATAATCTAGAAAATATTTCCACAGAAATTGTCGCGCCAATGCGTCTATTTGCGATCCAGAAGTTTTTTTAGGAAAAATTAGGGTGCTAAGATTGATTACTCCTTTTAATACTAAAGTATAATGCAATTTTTGTTCCTCGGATGGTTTACCAAAGAAAAATGTTCTTGTTATATCTGTTGTGCCAAATTCATATTGACTTCCGCAATCCAACAAAAAGAAATCATCATGCCCAATCTTTGAATTATTTCCGTTATAAGGATTGTAATGTATTATGGCGCTGTTTTTACCGAAGGAAGAAATGGTTTCGAAACTTTTACTTTTAAATAGGGGGTTTTGCTTTTTAAAATATGACAATTTTTCATCAACATCAATTTCTGTTATTTCTTTGCTGATGCTGACTTTGTTTTCAAACCAATTAAACAGCTTTGTTAGAGCAATTCCATCTTGAATAGTTGCGTATTTTATGCCAGCTACCTCAATTTCATTTTTAATTGATTTTGGTAATATACAAGGGTTTTTATCAATAAGGATATTCTTTTTTTGAAAATTATCAATAAACCAAATTGGAGTTTGAGAGTAGTCAAATTGGATGGTTTTGTTTTGATTATCTAGCTCAATAAGCCTAGCCTTAATATCTTCAAAAGTAGATAGCTTAATGTTATCATAACCATTTTTGATTTTTTTTAGATTACTAAAAATCTCTATATCTCCTTGATTGCTAATTAAACAATACGCCATTATTAAAGGAGTGTATTTTAAATCATTTCCTCTGATATTCAAAAGCCAACAGATACTTTCGGGGGATGTAATTAAAAGATATTCTGCTTTTAATTTACTGATTAAATTACTTATTTTTTGATTTTCTGTTTCTGATGTGTATTTTACATCAAGAATAAATGGAGCTTTGGTATTAAAATCTTTATCCCTGTCCCAAAATTCATCTATTAAATTACTTTTTAAGGGCAGAAATTCGATATGGTTATTATCTTTGATATAGTGTTTTAAAAAATATTCTAAACCTCTTTTAGTAAAAATAAATGGGTCATATCCTATGAAAAATTTAGAGTTGATTTTGCTAAAGATCTCGGTAAAAATATGATCAGTGTTTTGCATATTAAATATTGTGCAATCATCAGGTAATTGGTTTTTGGCCTGAATTATGTACCTACTATCTGTGAGTAGGTAATGTTTTTCTTTTGTTATTAAGGCTAGACCGTTTGAGCCACTAAAATTTGTTAGCCATTTGAGCCTTTGAAGGCATTCTGGGGTGAATTCATTTTGAAATTCATCATAGCTTGGTACAAGATATCCATCTATATTGTGAGTTTTAAATGAATTTTTTAATAAATTTATTTTTTTAATACTATTCATACTCGACCTTCCTTGAATCAATTTTTCAGTTTAAATTACTATTTTTGTTAGTTAATTATCAAATGTCTTATTTTTCAAAATCAAGGATACAGAATATTTTAAATAAAATCATTAAAACAAATTTTAAAGTTTTTTTACAAAAATCTTTTTATACTTTACATACAAATACACCTTTTATAAATAATTGGCATATAGATTTGATTTGTGAATATTTAGAAGCCTTGGAAAATAAGAAGATTAAAAGGCTTATAATCAATATTCCTCCAAGATATTTGAAATCATTTTGTATAAGTGTTGCATGGGCGGCTTGGTTGCTTGCGCAAGATTCCACTAGAAAAATTATTGTAGCCAGTCATAGCATGCAACTTGCCAAAAAATTATCACTAGATTGTAAAACTTTAGTGAATGCAAATTGGTATAAAAATATTTTTGATACTACTATCTCTGATAAACAAAATACAAAGGAAAAGTTTTGTACTACAGATCATGGTTTTAGGATTGCTTGCTCAATTGGGAGTAATATAACAGGGGAGGGGGGTGATTTTTTAATTGTTGATGATTCTTTGACGCCATCCCAAGCGTTTAGCGAGAAAAAACTTGCCAAGGTTAATGAATGGTTTGCTAATACATTTTTGACTCGTTAGAACGATAAAAAGAATGGTGTTATTGTAGTGGTAATGCAGCGCTTAAATAACAACGATCTCTCAGGATAGCTGCTTAAAAATAAAAACTGGGAATATTTAAAAATACCAATTATATCTGAAAATAATGAAGATATATCATTTAAAAAATTTAACTATTTTCGAAATAAAGATGAATTACTTTGTGATAAAAGAGAGGGATTAAAGAAAGTAAATTTTCTAAAAAAAGAATTGGGTTTGCATGCTTTTTTAGCGCAATATCAACAAAATCCAATTAGCATGCATAGTAAATGTAATGTGCTGCCATTCAGTGTTAGGTAAAATATTATTTTGCTTAGCTATCCATATCACAGTTGCCTTTTTACCACATGGAGAGCATAGTTTAGATTTACAAGTATGAGGTATAATTTTTATGTAGTCACATTTATCATTAGAGCATTTGTACCTTTTATATTATCCAAATTTTTAATTTTGTTTTGGAATGTGTCTATTAATTGTGTTTTATTCATATTTAACCCCTCTTAATTATAAAATTATTGTTTTAAAAAAATGCTTTGTTACAATGCACTCAACATATTTATCAAGGTAATTATACGCGTTTAAATTGCACATGTCAATTTGATATTTATAGAGTAATGAAAATATTTTTAGATAATGGTGTTAGAAATTAGCGCAGCAGCTAAAAGGCACATATTGAATAATCATAATGAAAAGCCTGATAATGCCAAATGCATTTTTACTCTTTTAGACTGCATTTATTATTTTTGAAGATATTTTTTACTTGTTATTTTATAAGTTAAGTAATTTAATCATTATTAATAAATGTTGTTTAATGGATGTTGATCATGTATAAGTTTTTATCAATTTAAGAATTTGTTATCAAAAAACTTTAGATTATTTAACATCAATGACAGGGATAATATTTGAACTTTTAACGCAATTAGATGCAATATTATGGGATTATATTGGTTTGATAATAATTTTATTGGTGGGTTTATATTTAACAATTTATTCAAAATTTTTCCAATTTAGAGCTTTATTTAGGATAAGAACCTATGTAAAAGATTTAATTGTATGTGCGGGGAAAGATAAGCAGGGGACTAATCCTATAAAATTATATTTTGCATCAGTTGGTGGAATGGTAGGTTTAGGTAATATAGTTACTATTGTTAGTGCAGTTACAATTGGTGGGCCTGGAAGTGTTGTATGGCTTTGGATTGCTTCATTTCTTGGGATGTTAGTTAAATATTCTGAAGTTTATTTGGGGATTAAATACCGAATCAAAAACAATGATAAAGGATTTGACGGTGGTCCAATGTACTATCTTAGAGTTGCTTTTAAGAATAAAGTTTTGCCTGTAATGGTATGTATTTTACTGTGTATATATGGAGCAGAAGTTTCCCAATTTTTAATTTTAACTGATACAATTGTCACTACATTTTCTTTGAATAGATATTTAGTTATAGGGATATTATTGTTTTTTATATTATTAACTGCGGTTAAAGGTGTTAAGAGATTTGCAACTGTATGCTCAGCGATGATGCCTCCATTTATGTTGATATATGTTGCACTTGGGATATGGATAATAGTAGATCATTATTCTGATTTGCCAAGTATATTTTCATTAATATTTTCATCGTTTTTAGATTATAAATCTCAAGTAGGAGGTTTTATATCTGGGGGTATACTTTTAGCTGCTCATTATGGTGTTTCTAGAGCAGTTTATTCTGGAGATATAGGGATAGGTTATGATTCAATAATCCAAAGTGAAACACAGACAATATATCCAGAAAAACAGGCTAGAATGTCAATATTTGCACTATTCACAGATTCCTTGATTTGTACTATCAGTATATTAATACTTTTAGTGACAGGAATATGGGAGGTTAAAGGGTTGCAGCCATCGGAGTATGTTGTGAGTGCGTTAAAATTATATTTGCCAAATGTTGAGTATTTTATGGCTATTCTTTTTGTATTTGCAGGCTTCACAACAATATCAGGTTACTTGGTTGTAGGGCAGAAATGTGCAAAATATTTAAATAAAAAATATGGTCAGTATTTGTATATTTTGTACTCTATATTTGCATTTATATTTTTCTCATTTTATAGTCAGGAACAGGTTATTCTTGTTATGAGTGTTTCAGGCGGTCTTCTTATGGTTATAAATATGCTTGGGGTCTTTAAGTTGAGAAAATCAATAGAATTTTTATAATAAAATTTTATGTCTTTGAAGAAAAATAAAGTCAAAATAAGAAAACAAAGATCATTCTTTTTCAGTAATTGTCAAGCATCTAAGAGGTTTGTATTTAGAGCATTATTTATTATAGCGAGTATAACTATCTTTTTTTTGATTATCTATAAGGCGTATAACTATGCGTATAATCCTGTTGACATAGAGCATATTCCTTTAATAAAAAAAGGTGATAAATGTATAAAAAGAAAATTTGAGCAAAATGATGGTTTGATTTTTTCTAATCAAGACAAAATAGTTTATAACAGCATTAAGCAGAAGGGCAAAAAAATAAATCATTCTAATTCCAAATCTGAAAGTGTAATTCAAGATTTTTCTCACAAGCAAATTTTTGATATAGTACAGGATATAAAAAAAGATAGCGCCGATATACATAAAAATGATAAATCAGCAAAACAAAAAATTTTCAATAAAAAGACAATTGGTAAAAATAACCGTAAGTTAAATTCTTCAAATAAGAAAAAATCAACTATAAAGAGTATTTTTGAGGTATTGAATTAGGGATTAGAAGAAAATAATTAGGATTGTTTTAAGCAATGCCAAGTATGAAGATAATTATTAATTGAATTATTGATATTTTTGTCCATAATTATCTCAATCGCAAATTAAATAGATATAATGAAAAATTTTAATGCAGACTTAAATGTTGTTTTAGAAGCTGTTAGAAAAGCTTCAGTCAAAATTACTAAAGATTTTTATGAAGTTGAAAAATTGCAAATTTCCAAAAAGGGAGTTGCTAATTTTGTCACAAAAACAGATTTAACTGTAGAAAAAATATTGATATATTATTTGCAAAAAAGTAGACCGGAGTATAGTTTTATTACTGAAGAAAGCGGTATTCTTGAAAGTATAAAAAAAGATGATTCAGATACGGCGGAGTATAAATGGATAATCGATCCTATCGATGGTACATTTAATTTTATGCATGGATTGCCATTTTTTTGCATATCTATAGCTTTGGCAAAAATTACTAAAGATGAGTCAACTATTTTATTAGGAGTTGTATGTAATCCTGTTAGCAATGAAATATTTTGGGCAGGTAAAGATATGGGGGCTTTTTTAATAGATAGCTTAGGTATACAAAGAAAAATAAGAGTGACAGCCCATAATGATTACGAGAAAGTGATTTGTGCTACCCATGATGATTCAAATAGTAATGATAAAATGAAAAAATATTTAAGTTTTATTCATTCAAGACATAGCAAAATAAGAATTTTTGGAGCATCAGCATTAGAAATGGCGTATCTAGCAGATGGAAGAATAAATTTGTTAATTCAGGGAAGGTTGCATTTATGGGATTATGCTGCAGGTTTGATACTTATTAGGGAGGCTGGTGGTGTTGTTAGAGATCTGAATGAAAAAGATTTGGGACTTAATGTATACGAAGGAGTTATTGCAGGAAATAATAAATTAGTAAGTGAAATTGAAAAAGGTGGTTAATTTATATAAAAGCAAATTTATGGGATATGCTTTAGAGCAAGCTGAATTTGCGATTAAAGAAAATGAAGTGCCTGTTGGGGCAGTTATAGTACATAATGATGGTATAATTTCAACTAATTATAATAGAATGAGATCTGAACATGATCCTACTGCTCATGCAGAGATTCTTTGCATAAGGAAGGCAGCAAAAAAATTACAGACGGCAAATTTAAGTGATTGTGAGATATATATAACGCTCGAACCATGTGCAATGTGTGCCCAAGCAATTGCATTTAGTAAAATTAAGCGTGTGTATTTTGGAGCTTATGATGAAAAATTTGGAGCTATTGAAAATGGTGTTAGGTTGTTCAATTCCAAAACACATAATCATGTACCAGAAATATATGGTGGAATAGAACAACAAAAAGCAACAAGATTGATGAAAAGTTTTTTTACCAAAATTAGAAAAAAAGTTTAATATATATATTAGATTTATAAAAGTAGCATTATTAACATGACAAATACCAAAAAATTTGAATTTAACAGTCCCAAAGATAGCTTTGCTGAAAATATAAAAAGTAAGGAATTCAAAAATTATGAATTTCCCTCTTTCAAGATCAAGAGCAACTGCAGTGGATCGTATCTTTTATATTTCAATGATAAAGTTGAAAAAATTGATGCAGGTAGTGCTTATGAAGCGATGAAAAAAACTAATTTCAAAAGTATTGATAAGATCTTATATGTAAGTGAAAATGTTTGTATGAAAAATATTTTTCCTTCCGATGAATTAATAACACAAGATTGAATTTTATATGACCATTATAACAAGATTTGCACCAAGTCCTACAGGATTTTTACATGTTGGTAATTTAAGAACTGCTTTGATAGCATGGTTATATGCAAAGTCAAATTCTGGGCAATTTATACTGAGGATTGATGATACAGATACTAAAAGGTCTAAAGAGATGTATATTAATGCACTAAAAGATGATTTGAAGTGGATTGGTATTGATTGGGATATTTGTTTTAAGCAATCAAGTAGATTAGCTAAATATGAGGAGGCGAAAAAAAAATTAATTGATACAGGTAGGTTATACGCTTGCTATGAAACTGAGGAAGAATTAGCTGTTAAGAGGAAAAGTTTGCTAGGTAGAAATTTGCCACCGATATATGATAGAGCGGCACTGAAATTAACAGTAAGTCAAAAAAGGGAATTAGAGGCAAAAGGGGTGCAGCCATATTGGAGATTTTTATTAAACGAGGAAGCAATATCATGGAATGATAAGATAAGAGGTGATTTGAAATTTGAAGCAAAAAATCTTAGTGATCCAGTACTAGTTAGAACTGACGGAACTTTAACTTATAGCCTAGCTTCAGTTGTGGATGATATTGAATATGCAATAACGGATGTCATTAGAGGCGAAGACCATATATCTAATAGTGCTATACATATACAGCTATTTAAAGCTTTATCTGCTAAGTCACCGAATTTTAGCCACATATCATTATTAACAACGAAAGATAAAAAACTATCCAAAAGAGAAGGGGATTTTAGCCTAAAAGAATTGAGGGAAAAGGGTGTTTTGCCATCATCTATTGCGATATTTTTTTCAAAAATTGGAAGCTCTGATGGTATTGTAGCCAAAAAAGGCCTAGATCATTTGATAGCAGAGTTTTCTTTTTCTAAATTAAGTAAATCAACCGTTCAGTATGATTATAATGAATTAAAGGCTTTTAATACTAAAATGTTACATTTATTAGAATTTGATGAGATACAAGGTATACTTCAGAAATTAAGTATAACAGATATGGATGAGGAGTTTTGGTTATCTATACGAGATAATGTGAGTGATATTCAAGATATAAAATATTGGTATACGGTTTGTAATCATGATATTAAGACTAAAATTATTGATATAGAGTTAATTAATTTAGCAAAGAGTTTATTGCCAGACGAAAAATTTGATCTGAATACATGGGGCAAATGGATAGAAGCAATAAAAAAGCAGACTGATTTAAGAGGTAAAAAATTATTTATACCACTGAGAGTTGCTTTAACTGGCCAAGAATACGGTCCAGAGCTTAAAAATTTATTACCAATGATAGGTAAAAAATTAATATTTGATAGATTAAATAAGTAATATATTTAATAATTATTGTAAAATTAATGTACTAGTATAAACTGTACGCCAGGAAATAAATATTAATAATATTGATTATGTTTAATATGGGTAAGAGTGATGATCAAATAATGATGTCGAGTGCTCAAGTTAGAGCTGCAAGAGGATTATTAAATTGGACTCAATCGGAATTAGCAAATAGGTGTAGTTTAACGAAAGCAACGATTGCTAATATAGAAAATGAAAAACACCATCTAACAAGTAAAACAGCCAACAAAATTCATCAAGCATTTAAAAATGCTAAGGTTGAATTTTTAGTTAATGATGGCATAAGGAGTAAATTTGATATCATAAAAACATTAGATGGTAGAGAAGGATTTATATATCTTCTTAATGATATATATGATTCAGTTAAAGACACTGGTGGCTGTGTAAAAATTAGTGGAATTGAAAAAAAATCCTTAGCTAAAATGCTAGATAAAGAATATTTTGAGATGCATGAAAATAGAATGCAAAAGGTCAAAAATTTAAGTTGCAAAATTTTAATTAGTGATAGAGATGATGATGTTGATCACCAAAATTATAAAGAGTATAAGCAGATTCCATCTGAGTATTTTTTCCCATTACCAATTTATGTTTATGATAGAAAAGTAGCATTTGTTATATTTGATCCTCTCAGGGTTTTATTAATTGAAAATTTTCATTTATTTTTAGTTAATTCTAACCAATTTGATATGATTTGGGATAATATAAGTAAAAAATTATAAAATTAACGCTTAAGCTTTTTAATATAATTTTGTATAAATTACTAGGAATTCAGTGTTTTGGTTTATTGATAATTAATTTTACTGCAGTATAGAGAGGGTGCAATAGGAGGGTTTTATTCAATATTAAGGTGATTTTTTGTAACCAAAGATGGAATTTATCCATTAAAGCAATTTAAATGCACAATAAAAAATCAAATGTAAATTTGTTAGACTGAGAGTTTATTTGAGGGCAAAAATCTGAATCAAACTGAGTAAAGAGAGATAGAAATAAATAAAACTATTTTAGAATAGTTTTATTTATAAAAGAGATGTGAAATTTAGAAATTATCAGAAAAAATGTAAAAAATGGCTTTTTGCATACACAAGAAGGGGATTGCGAAGATTATAATTATCTGAAACAAAAATATGGCATATTTGTGTTTATCTAGTCAAATAGAAGGTGCTATAATTTGTGACGATCATGATGTTAACTACAAGTAATAACTGTGCTAATGACTGATATACTACCTAAATAACGGGTTTATATAAAGAGTAGCCGTCTAGGTTTTTTGCTTATAGTTCATGCTAATAGTTTAGTATTTAGTTGTGAATTGAAATTATTAAGTAATATTGTTATGCAAATTAAAAACAAATAAACAGCTTAATTTATAAATCTGATAAATTAAGCTGTTATAGTTTTACAATTACAAAATTACATTCTGTTTGTAGTCGTGTTAGTTTTGTTACTAGTATTTTGTTGGCTTGATTGATTGTTTTGAGAATCATTTGTAGTTACTGCTGTGTCAGTTGCAGTATTTTGAGCTGTTTGATCAGAATTTGGGTCTTGTGTTGGAGTGTTGGTTTGATCTTCATTAGCACCTTGGTCAACATTTCCATCAGTAGTGTTTGGAGTTGTGTTAACTACATTGTTATTTTGATTGGTTAAATCAGAAGATTTAATTTGTTTTAAATTAGTATCGTTACTTTGTGCAGCAAAAGAATTTTGTGCAATTGTCAACGAAAGTAGCAATGAAACGCAAATTGAGATATCTTTAAAGTTCATGTTTTTAAACCCTGTTTTATTGAAAAATTATATTCGTAAAGGCTATCATAAAATCTTTTATAGTGGTAGCTTTTTTGTGAGTTAAAAATAAAATTTTAATAAAAAATGATTTTTTTAATTTTTTCTGCAGATTTTATTCCTAAAATATTGCCTTTATCAATGTCACCTTCTTCAAGTGCATAAAACTGCGAGTTACCATTTTCATTAAAATAGCCTGATTTTAATATCAGTTTATCCCCACATATATAACAATAAGAAGCAATTGGAGTTGAACAGTCACCACTAAAAGATTTTAAAAATGATCTTTCAGAATCAATCGTTAATTGAGTCACTTTGTGATTTAAGGGTTGTAGTATTTTTTTTATTTCGTCATTATTTTTTTTATTCTGAACTCCAATTGCACCTTGAGCGATTGCAGGAAGCATTTCATCAATATCAAAATAGTGATTTATAACTTCTTTTAGATTATTTCTTTCTAACCCAGCAGCTGCAAGTATAATGGAATCAACTTTATTATCCTTTAATTTTTGCAATCTAGTATTAATATTACCTCTAAGATTTATGACTTCTAAATCGGGTCTCAATGATAAAATTTGTCCCCTTCTTCTATGCGAAGATGTGCCAATCGTTGCTCCTTTTGGCATAGATAAAAAAGATTTATATTTAATAGAGATGAAGGCATCTCTTGGATTGCCACGCTTAATAATGCAATTAATTTCTAAACTTTGATTTTGATTTGAAGGAACATCCTTCATAGAATGAACTGCTATATCCGCATCATCATCAATTAAGGCTTGCTCAATTTCTTTAAGAAATAATCCTTTGCCTCCTATTTTGGATAAAGAGTGATGAATTAAAATATCTCCTTGGGTTTTTAATTTTACCAGCTTAACTTTTATATCATGATGATAAAATTGAAGTTCTTTAGCAACTATTAATGCCTGATTTATGGCAAGGGGGCTGTTTCTAGTTGCTATTCTAATCAACATAACAGATTGAAATTTAGATAAAGAAAATATTTGTATTAATTAAAGGTGATTTTTTTATTAGTTTTCTAATGTGTTTTCTAAGTGATAATTCAATAGAATGTTTAATTTTATTTTTGTCTAAAGTTGATAAAGTGCTGAAAGTTTCTGAAACATTGAGCTTTAATGAGTCTAAAATATCTTGATCTAAATTTTCTTCTAACACACCAGGAGCGGTAATGAAAATTTGATTTATATGTTTTTTGGCTTCGTTTATTACTAAAGAAATAAAGATAGCTCCATTATCTCTAAGTGTTTTTCTATGGTTGATAATTATATTTTCTGAATTTAGAATTAAATTTCCATCAATTATATAATGCCCAGCTTCTACTTCTCCAATTTTTCTTGTTTCTTCAGGATCTATAATGACGACATCTCCATTTCTAATGCTTATTGTATGTTTTACACCTGATTCTTTAGCAATTTTACAGTGTTCATTTATATGGATAGCCTCACCATGAACTGGTATAGCTACTTGTGGTTTAATGAGTTTAAACATTTTTTTCACTTCCTGAGCAGATGGGTGACCAGATACATGGACAAATTCATTTGTCTCACTTAGCACATTGACATTCATCTCAGCAAGTTTATTGAATAAATTATATATCTTTTTTTCATTGCCCGGAATAATTTTAGAAGAAAATATAACTATATCATTTTCTTTTAATGAAATTTGAGGGTGAGTCTTATTGGCAATTTTATTGGTCATGGCTAATGCCTCACCTTGGCACCCAGTGCAAACAACGACGATCTCATGTCGTTTGAATTTCTTAAAGTGCTTTTCATCATATATTATGGATTCCTGTAAATATCCAGCTTCCTTAGCTGCAGTATACATTTTCCATAATGATCTGCCTTGTAATATTATCTTTCTCCTAGCTTTCTTAGCAGCTTTAACTAAGGAAACTAACCTTGCTATATTTGATGCAAAGGTAGTTACGATAATCATATTATTGGGATAACGGCACAGTAATTTTTCTAAATTGCGACCAAGTTCTCCTTCTGAGCCAGAATGTTCTTTTTGAAAGATGTTTGTTGAATCCCCAACCAATGCTAAGATATTACTTTTGCCAATATCTGATAAGGTGTCTTCATTAGTAGCTTCTCCAACGACAGGCTCTTTATCAAATTTCCAATCACCTGTATGAAATATTTTCCCTTTACCTGTTTCAATGACTAGTCCATTCATTTCTGGGATGGAGTGAGTAATTGGGATTAAGGTTATCTTAAAATCTTGTAATTGAAATGAATTATTTGAAGTGGTTTCAATAAACTTCATTCTTTTAGTTAAACCATATTCTTTACATTTAGCTTTTACTATAAGGGATGTAAATTTAGTTGCATAAATAGGGCATTCTATTTCAGACCATAGATATTGTATTGCTCCTATGTGATCTTCATGAGCATGTGTTAATACTATGCCTAGAATATCCTTTTTAATTTTTTTAATTATAAAATTTATATTGGGTACAATAATGTCCACTCCAGGTAAATCTGGTTCTGCAAATCCTAATCCTACATCAACAATTATCCATTTGCCATTGTAATGATATAAATTCAAATTCATTCCTATTTCACCAGAGCCACCAAGTGGAATAAAAATTAATTCTTTTTGTAATTTTTTAAAATTGATATCTAAATTCATTTATTCCTGCTGAAATAATACATGTCTAAAATAAGAAAAGTCTTCTAAAACTTTTCCAGTTCCCAGTACAACGCAATTCAACGCTTCATCTGCTACTTGAACCTTTAGTCCTGTAGCTTCGTTAATTACTGTATCTAAGTGTTTTAATAAGGCACCCCCTCCTGTAAGGACTATCCCGTTATCTGCAATATCTGAGGACAATTCTGGAGGAGCTTGTTCTAGTACAAATTTTACTGAATCTATAATTTGTGCTACTGGATCAGCAATGCTATCAGCTATAGTTGCTTCAGTTAATATAATTTCCCTTGGTATGCCTGTTGCGGCGTCTCTTCCTTTGATTGCCATACTTTTTTCTTCCTTTTCATTTTTTTTCGCAGTGCCTATTTCCTTTTTTATTTTTTCTGCTGTTGAATCCCCAATGAAGAGGTTATGATTTTTTCTTATGTACGATATTATTGCTTCATCCATGCTATCACCGCCAACTCTAACGGATTGAGCGCAAACAATTCCTCCAAGGCATATTACACCTACTTCAGTAGTTCCGCCACCAATATCTACAACCATTGATCCAGTTGGTTCTATAACAGGTAGGTTTGAGCCAATTGCAGCTGCCATGGGTTCAAATATTAGATATACTTCTCTTGCTCCTGCGCTTTCTACAGCATCTTGTATTGCCCTTCTTTCTACTGGAGTAGAGCCATATGGTACACATACAATTACTCTTGGCCTTGCAAAAAAACTTCTTTTTTTATGAACTGAGGTAATAAAGTGCTTTATCATTTCCTCTGCACCTTTGAACTCTGCGATAACCCCATCTTTTAATGGTCGTATGGCTTTAATATCTGCAGGTGTTTTTCCAAGCATTGCCTTTGCTTCGTTTCCAAATGCATACGGTATATATGAGCCTTTTTCATGAAGCAAAGCTACAACTGATGGTTCATTCAATACTATCCCTTGATTAGGAACATGAACTAATGTATTTGCAGTACCAAGATCAATAGCCATGTCAGATGAGAATAATCCTAATAAGGATGCTAGCATATTTGTTAATTATGAATTAATTATTATTTCCCACTTAAAATCTAGGAATATATACTTTTTATTCTAAAAAATACTTTTTTGCAAACTTAATTACATATTCTAGGTAGATTTTTTATTAAAATTGTTTTATTTATAATTCAACAGGTAGCTAGATGGTTGCTATAATTAATGTATAGAGGAAAGTCTGGGCTTTATGGAATAATAGAGCTGGATAACTCCCAGCAAAGGTAACTTTAGGGAAAGTGCCGCAGAAAATATACCGCCTAGTAATAGGTAAGGGTGAAATGGTAAGGTAAGAGCTTACCGATTCTTTAGTAATAAAGAATGCATGGTAAACCCCTCTAGAAGCAAGATCAAGTAGTGCTCAACAATGCTATATTCCAAGTTAAGAGTACGGGTAGATTGCTAGAGTTTAATGGCAACATTAAATCGAGATGAATAACCATCAGATACATTTTTGTATCTACAGAACCCAGCTTATAGGCTGCCTGTGTTTAAATATTTAAATATGTAATGTTAAAGTTAAGTTTTTTTACACTGTTTTTTTTATTAAATGTGTGCTCATATGCATTTGATCCGAGTGTTAGAGATATTAGTATTGAATCTGAAAATTTAAATATAGACATTCAGGCTAAAAAAGCAGATTTTTTTGATAAGGTTATTGTTAAGCAGGATAATATTAAAATTTCTACAGATAAATTAACTCTTTTTTTCCAAAATAAAAAAATAGAAAAAATAGATTTTTTTAATAATGTAAAGTTGCAAATATTTGATAAATTAATTTTAGGAGACAGAGCTGAATATACGAAAAATAATAATATTTTAAAAATTATTGATAATGTGAAATATAAAAGTGATAATAATGAAATTACAGGAGATATTTTTACATACAATTTCAAAACTAAAATATCTAAATTAAGTTCTAAAAAAGAAGGTAATAAAAAAATTAAAGGACGAATTAAAGCAAAATTCAAAATAAATAAAAATGTTAGTAGCTGAAAATTTATCTAAAACGTATTCAAAAAAGAAAATTGTTAAAAATGTAACAATATCTGTTAAAAATTCAGAAATAGTTGGTTTGTTAGGTCCAAATGGTGCAGGAAAATCCACCTCTTTTTATATTATATCTGGTTTAATAAGACCTGATACAGGAAAAGTATTTTTTAACGGTATTGACATCACCAATTTATCATTATCATATCGTGCGAAACTAGGGATTGCATATCTACCACAGGAAATATCAGTTTTTAGAGGCATGACTGTTCAAGAAAATATAATGACAGCTTTAGAAATTATAGAAAAAAATAAGCTTAAAAGAGAGCAAAGATTAGAGGAGTTATTGGCTCAATTTTCTATTGAGCATTTAAGATTTTCTTATGCAATATCTTTATCAGGTGGAGAAAGGAGGAGATTAGAGATTGCAAGATGTGTTGCGATGAAGCCAAAATATATTTTGCTTGATGAACCTCTAGCAGGTATTGATCCGATAGCAATTGATAATCTCATGGATTTAATTAGGAGTTTGAAGGAACAAAATATAGGAGTGCTAATTACTGATCATAATGTTAAAGAGGCTTTAGCCTTAGTTGATAGAGCATATATTTTATATAATGGAAGCGTCATAGCATGTGATGATAGTAAAAATATTGTTAAAAACAAACAAGTTCGTAGAATTTACCTTGGAAAAAATTTTCAATAAATGTATAGTTCGATGTAATGAATACTATATGTAAATAATACTTCATGAGAGTGGTTGACTTTAAATCATTAATTTTTCTTCAGCTTTTTTTAATATGCCTAAATTTTATTTTTCAAGTTTATGAGATAAATAATTCAGCATTTATAGTTGAGACATTTGGATACAATGTTTTAACATTTTCTTTATTGACTATTATTTTTATTGTTCTAGAGCTGGTGGTGCCTGTACCATCATTTTTATTAAGTGGCTTTACACTTGTTATAAATTTAAGACTTTGTAGCTTAATAGGTTTTAAAATGCCAGTATACATACTGATATTGGTTTTTTTAATTAAAGCAATTCAATTTATATTTATTGCTAAATCAAGTATTCACCAGATCTATAAATTAGGATTTCAAAATAGTGATTATCATTTATATTGGCTAAGTATTTTTATAAGAATTTTATTAGGGTATGACTTTATTCCTTATTTTTGTGATAGCTTATTTGAAGGGACTATGATGCGGTCTAAAGAAATAGATGATTTTTATAATTTAGGTTTAGGAGCGGCAACAGCAATTGTAATTACTACTGGGCTAATAGAATTTTTTTGTAGCTTATCTTTTAGTTGTGGATTTTTAATAAGAATTGGATCCATTGTACTAACTTTACATTTAGCAATTACTACTCTGATTGGATTGAAATATGGATATCATTTTGCTTGGCTTAAAGATTCTACAAGTGGTTGGAATTATCCGATATTATTGTCATCAATCATTTTTTCATTTTCATTGTTTCAGCCTAGTGAATTTAGTATTGATAAATTTCTATTAAGGTATAGTAAAACACCAAAATTATTAAAAAAACTTATTACATTTTAATCTATATAATAGAATTTATTTCTGAAAACTTTTTATTATAATATTTTTTCTATTCTTTTATAATGATATTTTGTCCTATCATACATCTTATATTTAAATGTTATCAATGATCCTTTTGATGGTTAGTAGTTGCAGATCAAGATCTTGTCTATAATCTATGGATTAAAGTAACAAAGCTCAGCAATATGGTAATCGCTGAACTTTTTAGATTATGTATTATTTATAGTTCGTCTTTAGTTGCATCTGTACTTGTACTCTCAACTTCAGTACAAACAGCTAAAATAATGTTTTCAAACAGGTCAACACCAGCTTCAACTTTATCAGTTTTGAATTGTTTTACAGCTGTATTGGAAGAACTTTGAGCATCACTAACATCTTGCATAATAGCTGAAACTAGACTTGCTTGATCAGCTAACAGTACTTTATAACCAGATGCAAAGACACTAAGTGTTTTAAGATATTCATGGTTTTTTATGTCAACTGATACTAGGTCAAAAGTTTTAATTGCATCCTTAACAAAATCTTCTAAATATTTTAATGTATTACCTTTTAAACCATAATCAGCTTCTAATTTTTTGGAAATTGCTACTGATAAATCTACAATTTTTGTTGGATTATTTTTATAATCTTTAGCTTTAAAAGCCTTTACACAAGTTGGAACTTCTTTAGCTATTGTATAAGCTGCTTTAGCATCTTTAAAAAAGTCTTTCATTTATATCCCTTTTAATTGTTAAAGGAAGATGATTCCACAAAAAAAAACTCTTGTCCACAGCCACAAGTTTAGTGAACTTTTTTATTTGTATAATTAGCTTATGTACTTTTATAAATTTTCCTTTATTATTAGCTTCATATTAAAAATTATAACTTAAGATAGGTTTAAATTTATGTTTCTTCATTATGAAAGATAATTTATTTGAAAATAAAGATGGAGAGAGTTCAGCATATAAGGTATTAGCGAGAAAATACAGACCGAAAATATTTAGTGATATTATTTCCCAATCTCATGTTACTAGGATAATAAAAAATTCTATTGAAAGTAATAAAATTCATCATGCTTATGTTTTGACGGGTATAAGGGGTGTTGGAAAAACAACATATGCAAGAATTTTATCTAAAGCATTAAATTGCACAAAAAACGAAAATGATAAGCCCACTTTTGAACCGTGTTTAATCTGCAAAAATTGCATATCTATTGAGGAAAGTAGGCATCAGGATATATTAGAGATTGATGCAGCAAGTAATACAGGAGTTGCAGATATTAGAGAAATTATAGAAAATGCTAAATATAAGCCTATTATGGCTAGATATAAGGTATACATTATTGATGAAGTTCATATGCTTTCCAATAGTGCATTCAATGCTTTGTTAAAAACTTTAGAAGAACCACCAGAGCATGTGAAATTTATTTTAGCAACAACAGAGATAAAGAAAATACCTCTAACCGTTGCGTCAAGATGTCAACGATTTGATCTACATAGATTGAGTATTGAAGAATTAGCCAATTATTTGCAAAATATTGCTAAGAAAGAAGGATTTGAAATAAAGGAAAGAGCTTCAATGTTGATTTCAAAGGCTGCTCAAGGTTCTGCCAGGGATGGTTTGTCTCTTTTGGATCAGGCCATACTTACATGTGAAGACGGCATTATAGATCTAGAATCTATAACACAAATGCTAGGTATTGTTAGTTTAGAATATATTTATAATTTATTTGATCTAATATTAATAGGGAAGTTAAATGATGCTCTAAATACGGTTAGAGATTTATATGCAAAAGGAGCTGAACCATTTATGATTTTGCAAGAGTTAATTGAAATCTCGTATAAGATTACTCTTTGTAAAATAGGTAATGCTAAAGATTTGATTTTATCTGATTTTGAACTAAAAAAATGCAATCTTATAGCAGAAAAAACATCCATAATTATTTTGACAAGATTTTGGCAAATGTTTAATAAGGCGTTAGTTGATATGAAGACCTCACATAATGAAATGCTCTCGCTAGAAATGACTATCATAAAAATATCTCATGTGAACCTCACAGTTACTCCTGAGGAAATTTTAAAATCTCTAGATGACAGTAATATGAGCTCAAAAATCACCCAACCTAGTATTTCACAAGACGTAAAAAAAAACTCCTTAATTTAAATACTATTGAGGGTTTATTTCATTTTCTAGAAGAGAAGATGGAAATGATGTTACTTCACACAATTAAAAATGATTTTTCAATTATTGAGTTTAAGGAAGGATATATAAAAATTCAAGAAATCGAGAATGTTGATGTAAGTAAACAAGATATAAGAGCAAAATTATGTTCTATCACAGGTTTGAATTGGACAATTGAAAGTGATAATTCTAAAGAAGGAATTAATTATGGAAAGCAGGAAAATGAAGGTCTTGAAAAAAGAAAGGAAAAGGCAGTAAACCATGAATTAGTTCAAAAAATACTTAAAAGCTTTTCAGAAATAGAAATTGATGATATTAAATTATCAAATATTGATAACAAATAAATAGGTATTTATGAATATCCAACAAATGATGAAGCAAGCTCAATCAATGCAGAAAAAAATGCAAGAATTGCAAAAAATAATGGATGCAAAAGAAATTACCGGTACTGCAGGTGGTGGGGCGGTAACGATTATCACGACTGGAAAAGGAGAAGTGAAGAAAGTGAAAATTGATAAAAGCATTGTAAATCCTGATGATACAGAAATAATTGAGGATTTAATTGTTGCAGCATTTAATAATGCAAAGCAAAATTCAGAGCAATATAGTAATGAAGAAATGAGTAAATTAGGTATATCTCCCGATATGTTAAAAGGAATGATGTAATAATAAAAAATACTGATTGTATACTATGCCTAAGCACATTCTCTAAGAGTAGTTTTGATAATTGTAAAAGGTTTTAAAAAGGGATGGGTAAAGTATAAAATCAAGCTGGAAAGAAGTGTGAGAAATAGAAATTACTTAGGAAGCTCTATTTAGATGAGCTAGATGCTACCCTTATACCATTGCAAAAACAGTATAACGTATATATCTCCATAACTCTTTCAATTAGGAATATAACCCATAATTCATGAGTATCTTGAGATTGTAATTTAGGCGGAGTGTCAATATATAAAAATAACAATAATATAATAGGGTAAAAAATGACAACTAATCTAACAGTTATTGGTAAATAAAGGCAGATATATCGTTCAATAAAATTTTTATTATCACCTTGAGTGTTAATTTGATAACCCATAAAACACGTAAACCCTGTAAATAAAACGCTAATTATAACATTCAATACATTTATTATGTTTGTATCCTCTGTATCTTGGTAAAGTGAGGAGCACTCTATTATAAATACAGTAAATATAGCAGAGCAAAAAATATAATAAAATTTGCTTGTGGGGGTTAATTCATCGTCTCTTAGCTTTTGTGCTAATTTTAAATAGTTCCAAAAAATTATAATATAAACTCTATCTGGCCGCAATTGATTGCATAACTTGAAGTTAAATAATAGCAGGATTTTTTTAAAAGGATATAAGAATTAAATATGGTCATACAGCCTCAAAAACGATCAAGAGTAAAGCTACTTAAAAATTATTATGTGTTTTATGCCAAATTAATGCTAAAATTCTGCTATAATTTATAGGCGTAATAATTTTACATGAAGGCAGACTTATTTCAAAAGGAGTGCAACTTTTTTTATAGTGTTGATGAAAAGGGGAGATATCCTAAATCAAATTTGCCAGAAATAGCATTTTTAGGTAGATCAAATGTTGGTAAATCTAGCTTAATAAATTCTTTAGTTAATAGAAAAAATTTAGTAAGAACATCAAATTCTCCTGGTAGTACAATAAAAATAAACTACTTCAAACTTGGAGATAAATTAATGTTAGTTGATTTGCCAGGTCATGGATACGCAAAAAGAGCTAAGCATCTGGTAGAAAATCTAAGTGAGTTGATTGAAGAATACTTAACAAAAAAAGAAAATTTGAAGAAATTAGTATTTATAATTGATGCAAGGCGAGGTGTAAGTCAAGAGGACGAAATGTTGTTGGATTTTTTTAAAAATATAGATATTAGCGTGTTATTAGTATTTAATAAAGTTGATAAACTCAAAAAACTAGAGCTTCAAAATTTAAATGATTCAACGGATGGAATTTTCAATAAGTTTGATTTTATAGAGAATATAGTTATGACGAGTTGTTTTAAAGGACTGGGTATAAGAAAATTAAAAGAAAAAATAATTCAAAATATTTAATGCTTATGAATAATATTGAAAAAGCTTGTATAGAAAAAAATTTAAAATTAACAAGTCAAAGAAAAATTATTGCAGAGGTATTATCTAATTCGACAGATCATCCAGACGTAGAAGCGCTATATTTTAGAGCTAATAAGATAGATTCAAAAATCAGTATAGCAACAGTTTATAGAACTTTGAACCTTTTTGAGCAATATGGTCTTATTAAAAAGCTTGAAATTGGAGAGGGTAAGGCAAGATATGAAGAATTTAAAAAAGCTAATGAACATTTTCATCTAGTAGATATTGAAACTGGAGATATTATAGAATTTAAAAATAAAGACCTAGAACAATTAAAAGAAAAAATTGCAAAAGAGTTAGGTTATAAATTAGTTAACTCAAAACTTGAGCTATATGGCACTTCTCTTAAAAATAAATAAATTTTGCAAATTTACTACAATAAGATTTATTATAAGGCTGAGGAAAATGTGGATTATTATATTAAGCGAATTTGAAAATTTTTTATTCTTTATCGATGATGGAAAAGGGATGAAAAATCGAGCTATATAATTCTTATGATAAATAGATTGAATTATGGAAAAACAATAGTATGGATAAGTAAATTTTAGCATATTATATGAAAAATTGTTTGCATTGTAATCAGCCAGTTATTGAAAATGAGAAATTTTGCTGCATTGGTTGCAAAAGTGCTAATTTTCTTATTAAGAAGTTAAAGTTGAAAGATTATTATGAATACTGTAGAAATATTTATAATACGTCTCCCCCAAGGGTTTTGGAATTTGAAAATAAAATAAATTTTATAGAAGAGGTTATTGCTAGAAAACAGGGAAGTTTTACAATTAATTTATTAGTTGATGGAATTGTATGTGGTTCTTGCGTGTGGCTGATTAAAAATTCATTGAAATCATTAAAATATATTACATCAGTAAAATTTTCACTGTCTACTAAAAGGTTAGAAATTATGTGGAAAGGAGAGGTGAAAAACATAAATGATATAACAAATTTAATCATTAATCTAGGGTATCAAGTTTCACCATATGATGTAAAATTACTTAACGATCAAGAAACTTTAAGAGAAAAAGAATTATTAAAAGCCATTGCCGTTTCAGGTTTTGCTGCAGCTCAAATCATGGCCCTTGCATTTGCGGTTTGGATTGGTAATTATAATCAAAGCATGGGAGAGTACCTTAGATATATATTGCACATAATATCTGGTGTTATTGGAATACCAGCTATAATATATTCTTCCAAAATTTTTATGATTTCTTCATATAAAGCTCTAAAAAAGCGCAAAACAAATATTGACGTTCCTATTTCAATTAGCATCATTGCAACGCTGCTGATTAGTATTCAAGAAACCATAAGAATGAGTGACTATGTTTATTATGATGCTTCAACAAGTTTGACATTTTTGCTGCTTGTTGGGAGATATTTGGATTTAAAAGCAAGAAATAAAGCAAAAGCTGGCATAAGAAAAATTATGTTTCAACAACCAAGTATTGCAAATATAATGAGAGATGGAAAAATAATAAGTGTTTCTGCAAAATCAGTAAATCAAAATGATTTGGTACTAGTGAAAGCAGGAGAAAAATTTCCTGTAGATGGGGTGGTTATAGAAGGTGAAAGTGAAGTGGATAATAGTATAATATCTGGTGAGAGCAATCCAGTAATCATAAAGAAAGATTATTTGGTTTATGCCGGAACGATTAATCTTAATGATACACTGAAAATAAAAGCCAAGAATACTGGTGAAAAAACCACATTATCAGAAATAATTAGGCTTGTAGAAAATATTGAAAAAAATAAATCAAAATTTGTTAAAATTGCAGATAAATTATCTCAGTATTTTACTCCGGTAATTATATCTTTGGCACTTGTAACATTTGTTGTTTGGGCTAAAACAGGCGTTATGAACGCTACGCTTAATGCTGTGACACTTTTAATAATTACATGTCCTTGTGCAGTTGGACTTGCAGTTCCAATGGTTCAGATCGTAGCGTTTTCAAAATTAATAAGGCAAGGCATTTTTATTAAAAATTCAGATTTTTTAGAAAGGGTCAATATGGTAGATACAATTGTTTTTGATAAAACGGGGACACTAACATACGGGAAGCCTATTTTATTAAATTTTGATAAATTTAATGATCAAGAAAAATTGCTTATTGCTTCCATAGCTTCAAAAAGCGCACATATTTTATGTAATTCTATTATTAAAAACTATAAAGATGCTATTTTAGATTTAGAAATTAAAGAAGTTAAAGGAAAAGGGGTATATGCAAAATATAAAAATAATGAAATTTGGTTAGGTAATAAATCATGGTGTAGTGCAGATAATGCTACAAATGAAGATGATTATTTAGAAGTTTGGTTTAAAAAAAATGGCAATGCAGCCAAAAGATTAATTTTTAAAGATGAGCTTAGAGTTGAGGCTAAACAGGTTATACAATCATTGCAATCAAGGTATGATTTATTCTTACTTTCAGGGGATAAAAATCATAACGTAAAAAATATTGCTGAGGAGTTGAATATTAAAAATTATTTTGGTGAAAAAAATTATGAAGAAAAGTATAATTTCGTACAGGAATTATCAAAATATGGTAAAAAAGTTTTAATGATTGGTGATGGTTTAAATGATTCTGTTGCATTAAAAGCCTCTTATGCCTCGATTTCTCCTAAAACTTCAATTGCGATCTCTCAAGATGCATCTGATGCAATTTACAATGGGAATTTGCAAAGTCTCTTAGTAATTTTTAAAGCTTCAAAATTATCAGTTAATTTAATTAAGCAGAATTTTACTTTATCAATAATTTATAACAGTGTAGCAATTCCATTAGCTATTATGGGTAAAGTTAATCCAATTATAGCAGCTATTTTTATGTCAATTTCATCCATTACAGTGATACTAAATTCGCTTAGATTTGCAATAAAAAAGATGAATTTTGACAAATCTAATTATTGAAACTTAAAATAAATTCTGTACCTAAGCCTTCTTTACTTTTGCACTCAATATCACCATTCATTCTAAGCATAGCTTCTTTACAAAAATTAAGTCCTACTCCATAGCCATCTGTTGTAATATTTTTTTGAAATAGTAGATTCATAACTTCAGTTTTAATTCCATATCCGTTGTCTTTTATATGCAATTTTTTGTCCTTAATAAAGATTTTTATTTTTGCTTTGTTGCCAGCATATTTTAGAGCATTTTTTAATAAATTGAATATAACGTGGCGCATCAATGTTAATGAGCCAATAAACTTAAGATCATTAGCTGCCGTATTATTCGTAATGTATGCAACCCGTTCTGTTTGTTCTTTAGTCATTTGAAAATTATTTAGTGCTTCATTTATGCACGCTGTCATCGAATAATTTCCCCAATCCTTAGGCTTAATGTTATTATCTACTTTTATGCTACTTAGCATTATATCAATATCTTGCAGTGCTTGTGTATTGCATTGTTCCAAATTATCAGCATAATCTACTATTAAATCATATTTTTTATTTTTCAAAGCATTTTTAATGAGGTTAACTAATGTTATTCCAATGGCTAAGGGGGTACTAACATCATGTGCTATGGATCTACCTAAAATTTCTAACGAATGTTGTTTGATTTTTTCTTCTCTAAATTTAGAATATATAATAAATATCAGTATTATTGACAATAGAGTTGAAGAATATAGAGGGAAAAATAGATTATCTGTTTGTGAATTAAGTATGAGTTTTGAGTGTAACCACATTTTATACGTTAAAGTTAATGTGGTGGCTAAAAGTGTACCAATAATTGTTAAAATCCATGCGTAATATATATTGGTTAATATAAATAATCCTACTATTGAAACACAATAGTTAAATCCCCAAATAATAGGATGATTACTTGTAAATAGCATATATGCACTTGTTAAAGGTAAAGCTAATAATAAAAGTAAATGCCATAATAAGATGGGGTATTTATTAGTATTAAATAACTTATATATAACTAATATTACTCCAAAAAATAAGGTGCTATAACGCAGTATCTGGGTAGTAATGTTAACTATGTCAGTGGATGAGGAATAGCTGAATGCAAGAATGGGGATATTAATAAACATGATTAGCAAGGCCATTATATATAACAGTGATGTGTTAAAAACAATTTTATGCTTAATATTAATTACATTTTGAATAACCTTATTAATACTTTGTCTTATATTAATTTTATACACATCATTTTCTGACACTTTAAGTATTCCTTTTTTAATTTGGTATTGGTGTGCTATCAAGAAACCTAATCCGCTACCAAAAACCCCTATCATTGAACTTTCAATATCAAATTCACCTGTGTAATACCTGCCTATTAAAACAAAAATTAAAGCAATAACTGTAGAAAATATAAAAGTAAATTCAGTAGTTTTTATTCTTTTAAGTGCTAGTAATAGAGGAATAAATAACACAGGGAAATTAAAATTATTTACAAGCCATATTAATTCTAAAATCTGTTTGCTAATCAACGCGATACTAACTGCGCAAATTGCAACTAATAAAGAAGATAATCTTACTATTAATACTAATAGTTTATCACTTGGTTTATTTAAAAATGGTTTAACTATATCCTTGGCTATAATGGAACTTGATGTATTAATCCATGAATCAGCAGATGATTGAATTACAGCTAAAAGACCAACTATAATTAATCCTTTTAATCCATCTGTTAAAGAATAATCAATAAAATAATAAAATGATAAATTGCTGTCTATATCTGGAAATTCAGATCTAACAATTAAACCTATTATACAAACTGAAAATGTTAGTAGAAAGGCACATAAAAATATAATTCTTAATGAGTATTTAATTTGTTTTGAATCTCTTGCTATCAATAATCTTTGGCAATATGATGCTTCAATAAAAGGCATTAAAAATAATAATATTAGGCTTATGATGTATCTAGCATTATCAAGTGTAAAATCTACATATTTATGAGTTTCTGGTATGTTACTGATAATGACATGGTAACCTCCAGATTTAAAATATGAATAGCCACAAGCTATAGGGATAATAAAAAAGAAAATTAAAAATTGAAATATATCCGTTACAACTACTGATATAACGCCCCCAAGTGCAGAATATAATGTTACCATTCCAATGCCAATAAGCGCACCTACCTCATACGATAGCCCAAGAAAATGTTGAAATAAATAGGCAATAGCAGTTGTTTGAACGCTTAATACCGCAATGGAGAATAGGATTGAAGAGACAGCTGTTACATATTTTCCAGTAGTTTTATAGGTTAATTGCATTATATCAACTACGGAGATTGAATTTTTAAAATGTTCAATATTTTTACTGAAATATAAACTTGTTGTGATCCAAACTAGGGGTTGTATGAAAAATGGTAATATAAAAAGTAAACCTTGTTCATAAACTTTTCCTGTTTTTCCTAATATATATTGTGCAGAGATGTATGTAGCAAACATTGTGGCTATTATTGCGAAAGTGCTAAAATTTCTGTCACCTACAGTGTATTGTTCAATGTTTTTTATCTTTTTAGTTTGTAACAAGCCCAATAGTGTTATAAATAAAAGATATGCTATAATAATAGCAACATCAATATAATGTAATTTTTCCATAACTTTTAACTATTAATTAACATAAATATAGCCAATCAAATTTTTAAGTAAAATGCAAATATTTTTTCAATGATAATAATTGACTGATATTTAGAGCAAAAATAGCAATTTACAATATAGGAGACGAGGAAGGTATGAAAAAGAAGTTTAAAAATATTAAAATAGTACATGATACTATTATCAGTACATTTTATTTTATAAGCTGTGAATACCTATATTAGCAATCATAAGTAGCAGATGTGCTTGAATAGCACTTATTTTGCGATCAAGTAGTACAAAGTATTTATTGCGAATTCATTGCTATATCTAACCCAGTTTTAGGTTATTCTGGATATCCATGCTGTTTATGGTGAGGCGGAGGGGGATGACTATATCCATGCTGCTTATGGTGAGGCGGAGGGGGATGATTATATCCATGCTGCTCATGAAGTGGAGCTGGCTGCGCTGTATGATTATATGCTGATGTTGAGCTTTTATGACATGAAGCAAGAGGGCTAAGCAACGTTATAAGAACAAACAGTTTCCCAATTGTATATATAATATTCATATGCACTACACTACTTTTATATATATCCTATTTTATAGGTAGTGCAAAAATCAAGTGTTTTATTGAAAATATACAAATTCAACAAAAAAGAGATATGAAAATTTAATTGGCAATAGGTAATAGAATATTCGAAATTAAAAATTGATATATATTGGTGCATGATCAGATGGCTTACTCCATCCTCTGGGCTCAGTTAGTACTCCGGATGTTGATATCTTATCGGTTACTGCTGGAGATGCTAAAATATGATCAATTCTCATTCCTTTATTATGTTGCCAACTACCAGCTCTATAATCCCACCAACTAAATTGTTGGACATCATTATTAAAATCTCTAAATGTATCTATAAGTCCAAGATTTAGTAATTTTCTAAGGCATTTCCTTTCTTCTATATTGAACAATAATTTACCATCAGATCGTTTTGGATCGTAAACATCTATTGCTTCTGGCGCCACATTTAAATCACCACCAATTATTATATTTTCTTCATACTTCATTAAGTATGCGAGTCTTTCATATAATTTTTGGAAAAAATTTAATTTATATTTAAATTTTTCTGAGCCTACCTCAGAGCCATTGGGTACATAAACTGAAATTATTTTATAGCATATTTTTTCTATAACTATAGTGGTTTCAATGTATCTAGCTTCTTGGTTATCTCCCATGCCTTCAAGCCCTATAATGGTATCCTCTATGGGGTATTTGCTCAAAATAGCAACGCCATTATATGCTTTTTGACCAAAAATTTTAATATTATATCCGAGATCACTTAATTCTTCATAAGGAAATTTTTCTTCTATGCACTTAATTTCCTGTAACAGTATTACTTTTGGATTATGTTCTTTAATGAGCTTAACAAGGTGGTTAAACCTAGAAGATATCGAATTTACATTCCAACAAATAATCATCAAAACCTAGAATAATGGCTCCCCGGGCCGGATTCGAACCAGCGACCGAACGGTTAACAGCCGTTTGCTCTACCACTGAGCTACCGAGGAATAAATATATAAAATTATATATAATAGTATTTTAAAAAAGTCTAGGGAGAATTTTATTTTTTAAAGTAATTTCCATACTTTATGAACGTTGATGCTAAATAAACTAATAATTATCTTGCAATAAATCTTGCAATAAAATAAATATTTCATTTTCAACCTCTGTGAAATTTTGGTAAAATATATCAGTGCCATATCGTGGTGCACAAGGATGAATATATATTCCTGTATCAAGATGTTCGAATGACATATTGTTATCAAATAAGGATATGTCATCAATAATGGAGGGGATATAACTAAATGCTGAGGATATTAATTGAGTAGTTATTATTACTGCAGAAGATGCTACTAAAATTATTGCTGGAGTAATTGGAACTGTGATAACTCCTAGGTACCAAGCTATAACGTTATTTACAGCTACAGATGCTTGATATTTTGTGTAAAATTCTGCCATATATAGTGTTGTATTTTGCAATGAGGAATTGTTAATAATCCCGATTATTTTCTGTGGGTCTTGTGATTGATAACAAATAATATAATCAATAGCAGGCTCTACTATAAATTCATGTAGTATATAACCTGGTATTGGGTAATTATAATTAGTAAAAATATTAAATCCTGTTTCTGCAATCTCACCAATTGCATGGCCTATGCCTGATTCACATATAAAGCTCATAAATTATCTCCAAAATTGTTTTTTAGGTGAATTATCACAATCATTCCATATTAATAATGAGAATCATTCCTTTTAATTGGTAACATATTGCAAATGAGAATTATTATCAAGCTCTTTATGTAAATTCATTTTATTGATAAAATATAGTAATAGTTATACGACCTAGTTTCATTAGAATAAACAGCAAAATATATGGTTGATGATTGCTGTAGAAAGTGCTATTTTAACTATAATTTTTAAATAATAATAAGTTTGAAAATAGAGCTGCAGATAATTCTATCCCTAATCATTAATGACAACAAATATTGATCAATGCATAATAAAGTTTCATACTTTTACTAATGCAAGTAACACAAAAATCTTTGATTGGCATCATATTAATGGCAAAGATACTCAAGCAGAAGAATATTTAACAACAAATTTTACTAATATTGATAATGTTGCTATAAAAGCATTGCTTTCTAATGAAGCAAGACCTAGAGCTACAGAACATGACGGTGGTCTTTTTTTAATTTTAAAATTGATAAATTTGACTAAAAATGGAGAAGTAATAGATGTTCCATCTATTAGAGTATGGGTTGAAAATAACCAAGTCGTTACTGTTCAAAATTGCGAACTTCAAGTGATTGAGGATATATTGAAGGATGTCGACATAAATGATCAATGTAAAACTATTGAGGATATTATAAGTGCTTTAATAGAACATATGCTTATTAGTATGAATAAGGCTTTAATTTTTCTTGATGAAAAAATTTCCAGGCTTGAAAGAATATTAATAACTAAGAAAAAACCAATTTCTAATGGAATATACAAAGCTCGCCAACAATTACTTTTTTTAGAAAAATATGTTATTCCTCAGCGTGATACAATTTACTTTTTACTGAAAAACCCACAATATTTAAAAACTACATCATCACTTAAAAATATATATAATCAACTGAATCTTTATGCAGATGATGCAGAAGATATCAGAAAAGATCTAAGTTTAATAATAGAAGAAAATAACGTAATGTTAGGTGGTAAATTAAGCAATAGTATACACACATTAGCAATAATTTCAGTGGCACTTTTACCAATTCACAATCTTATACATCTTCTCGGTAGTGATTTTGGTGAAATATGGGCTAGTTTGGTAATGTTATCTTTAATAGCAATCCATGTTATAAGGTTAAAATTAAAAAAATAGAGATTACTTGTTATTGTAATTTAAGCAAATTTTATGTGCGAATTATTTAAATTTTTAGTATATTTATCTGATTAAAATTTAGAATTATGTCTTTGTTGAGCTAATTCATCTAGATTTTTTTGTTCATTGAGGTTATTGAAATGTTTTATTCTTGAGCTAGATTTATCTAATAAATTCTCATATTTTTTTTGCTCATCGAATTTTTCTTTTAGGTTATTGATTAACGAATCTAGCTGAGATTTATTTAGCTCATTTTCTTCGGTGATTTTTTGTATTTTTATTTTAGATAATTCAAAAAACTTATCAAATTCAAAAATTAAAAATTCTTTAGATAAAGTTTTTTCTTGTTCAATTTCAATTAGTAAATTTTGTAATTTAGTATTTAAAATATCTATAGCACTAATTAAGGTGTTTTTTTCAAGAATTAAACTAGTAATTTCTTTGTCTAAGTTTTTAATGATTCTTTTTAACGATTTAACTTGCCTATATTCAACACTATTTTCCATTTTAATTTACAACCATTGTTTTTAATTTTTGATAATTTATTGGTCCATTAATTAATTCGATAATTTCATTATTGGTAGAGTTTATTACAAAAGTCATGGGAAAGGTGTTTAATTTCATATTTTGATATAATTCTGAATTTATAATAAATACATCTTCATAATAGTTTCCATTTTTTTTAAGCCAATTAGTTACCATATATCGCTCTTCATCTATTGCTACCCCATAGAGCAGTATATCCTTTGTTTGGAGGGTTTTTAGCTCTGATAATTCACTTATGCATTCTTTGCACCAGGTTGAAAAAAAATGCAAAAAGATATACTTATCTTTGTTGCTTTTGAGCTTAATCTCATCTCCACTTATTATACTTTTTATTTTTAGGAAGCTAATTTTATTATTTTTTAACTCAACAACACTTTCAGATTTGTCATTTAGCATCATTTTGAAGGCAAATAAAGTTATGATTAATATAAAAAATATAAATGGTAAAAAAAGTTTAAATTTCATATTCATTATCTAATTTGAAATTGAAAGTGTCAAAAAAACAATTTTTAATAATTTTGTTTAATATTTTATTTTCAATGTGTATTTTATTTTCCATATATATAGATGTCATTTTGCAATTATCTATTCCACAGGGGGCAATATTGTTAAAAAAATTCATATCAGGGTTAATATTTATTGCTAACCCATGATATGAAATCCATTTTTTCAATTTTATTCCAATAGAGGTTATTTTTTTATTAACGTTATTATTTTGAACCCAGATACCTATATTTTCTCTATCAGCATAAGCGGCAATATCATTTTGAGCAAGTATGGATATCACCCAATTCTCTAACATTTTTATGAAAAGTTTCAAATCTGGTTTATTATTAAAAAGTTGTTTTAAATCAAGCATAATGTAAATTACCTTTTGCCCTGGTCCATGATAAGTGATTTTGCCTCCTCTATCTGTATCGATAAAAGGTATGTTTATTTTATTTTTTATATCTGTATTTACAGCACTTCTCCCAAGTGTATATATGCTTGGGTGTTCTAACAACCAGATCGCTTGATTCTCTTTTTTATCGAGTATTCTTTCTACCTTCATTTTCATGGACTCAATAGCAAAGCTATAATCAATTGGGTTATTAGAATAAATAAAATCAATTTTTTGCATTTGGTAATTAGTTTTTTTGAATACATTTGCAAAATTTCTTTGGACAGGGAGCAATTTTATATACTTGATCCATAACAATATTTTTTAACCCTTCAATAAATTTGTCGTCTTCACTTACTGTTTTAGCTCGATAATATGCTTTTGCGCCATTTTTCATTGCTAATCCCTTGTATTCCAAATCTAGTTCAACTAAGGTTTCAACATGCTCTGATACAAATGAAATAGGTACTACTAATATGCTTCTATTTTTTTTTGAGGCCTCAATTATGATTTGATCAGCATATGGTTTGATCCAAGAAACTGGTCCTACTCTACTTTGATAAGCTAAAATATAATCTAAATTTTGAATATTCGCTGATTCTACAATCAATCTCATAGTGCTTTTGACCTGCCATTGGTAGGGATCTCCAGATTCAACGATTTTTTCTGGTAACCCATGAGCTACAAATACAACGTATGGTGCTCCATTTTCTTTTAAAGCTTGATCATAATTTGTTTGAAAAATTTTTGTAATAGATGAAATGAATTCTTTTTGTGAATAATAACAACAAGTAATTTTTTGAGGGCAATTTAAACCAGAATCAGATAAAGCAAGATTCCATTTTTCTAAAAATGATGCTGTAGTAGTTATGGAAAATTGAGGATATAATGGAATTAAAGTTATGTTTGTAGGATTGTATTCAGCTATTTGCTTTATTGTCTCTTGGGGTAATGGGTGGCAAAAATTCATGCTAACAAAAACTTTGTATTGCTCTTTATTTAGCACCTTTTGGAGAGCATCTTTTTGTTTTATAGTGTTTTTAAGCAATGGTGATTTTCCACCTAATTTGTCATAATTACTAGTAGCCTCTTTTTTTCTCAGCCTAGAAATTAGCCTAGCAAGTAAATATCTAAAAGGATTAGGTAAGTTAATTATATTTTTATCACTAAATAAATTAAATAGAAAAAATTCTATTTCATCTTTATTATTTGGACCTCCCAAATTATATATTACAACGGCTGTTTTATTTTTAATTTTATTATTTTTCATAAAAAATGATATTGATAATTTACAAAACAAATATTATCAGTAAACTTGTGATTATTAAATAGTTATTTACTACCTGTAGTTTGCTTGTGAAAATAAAGACCTTAAATTTTGTATGTTGTTTAGTATTTGTAACGTTCTTGTTAAACTCATCATATTGCTATGGTGATAAAGTAGATGGTCCATATAATTTATTACAACATCTTAAAAATATTCCAAAGCCAAAACCAAACAAAGTTAAAAGTATTGTTCCAAAAACGGTAAATAAGGTCAAGGCTAAGGCGGTTGAAAAGGTAAAAGTGCACAAATTTGTTCAAAAAAGGCTTGATGTTGTTGCTGAACAAAATATTGAAAGCACTAAAATAACTTTTCCTTGGGATGAAGCAGTTAACATGGCTTCTTATATTAAAAATAATCATCTATATGTTATATTTGATAAAAAAATACCAGTAAATGTCAAACTCTTAAATAACTATATAAACCAAAATGTTGTAGAGCATGCCCTAATTGATAATTTTTATACTTATGATATTGGAAAGGATACCACATGTATAGTATTCAAGTTGATTGAGAAAAATAAGCATAGTAATAAATATTTTTTAGTTTATAAAGATCATAACTCTATGATAATAAAAATATTTCCTCAAAAAATTAAACCAAAAATTACTAATTTTGTCTCAAAGCCGTTTGATGTATCAACCGCTAAAATAGAATTTGATATTGAAAATCTAGGGGAAGCAAAAATAATATCATTTATTGATCCGATAAATGGAGATAAAACTACGGTTTTAGCTATAAAAAATTATCAATATACTATAAAAAATGATTTCTATTTTGTTGATTTAGATATTATATCAACTGTTCAAGGTATAGCTATTTCAGAAAAATCAGATGGATTAGTTTTTAATAAAAATAATAATTTATTTTGGATTATTTCAAAATCGGGGCTTAATTTATCTTCTAAATATAATTCTTCAATCGGTAATTCTATTTTTCAAACGCCAGGCTTTTCAAGGTTGGATGAATTTAAAGATAACGACGGTATCTTAACATTAAAACCCTATAAAAAAGATTTTGGAAAATATGTAGAAACTGCAAAAATATTACAAAAAGAGATATATAGCAGTTCTGTTGATTCGCAGTATAAATTAAGAATAAATCTTGCTTTACTTAATTTGGCAAACGGCTTTTATCCAGAGTCTAAAGCTCAATTACGGTATGCTATAATTAATAATTCGTTATTAAAAAATAAATTTGATTTTTTATTAATTTATGCAGCATCAGAATTTATGAATGGTAATTATAAGTATGCAGAGGAGATTATCAATAAAATTGATATTTCCTCTGTTCCAACAAAAAATTTAGGAGAAATAAGATTTTGGCAAGATATTATCAATTTATCCAATGAAAAAGATCGCAACCTAAACAGTAGTTTAGTTGAAATCTTTTCTAAATCCAATGATACTTTTTTAAATTATTATTCAGATAATATTTTAATTAAATTAAAACTTATTGAGCTTAAATTTTTAATAAAAAATAGCTATTTTAATGCAGCCCAAAACACTATTACGGAATTATCTGGCTTTAAATTAGAAGGTGAAAACAAAGCAGAAATGTATTATGAAATAGCTAATTTGCAAAGATTGATCTTAAATCAGAAAGGTGAATTGAAATTTTTAAACAAATGCAAAACTCTCCCTAATTCAGTGTATTATAGTTCGAAATGTGAATTTGACTTAATTAATTATGAGTTGAAAAATAAAATCATTAATATAGATGCAGCTATTAATAAACTACAAATGCTAGATTTTAAAATAAGAAATTCTGACATAGAAATTAAAGTTTTAGATAGAATTGCCGAGCTTTACTTGAAGAAAGGGGATTATATTAATTCGTTACTAACTTGGAGAGTAATACATAAATATTTCTCAAATGAAATTGAAGCATTAGTTGCAAGAGAGAATATGACTAAAATTTTTACTAATATATTTTTAACAAAAATTGGAAAAAAGTACTCGGCATTTCAAGAAGTTGCAATATTTGATGAATTTAGTGATTTGAATCCAATTGGTAGTGAGGGAGATAAAATTGCACTAAAGTTATCTGATAACTTGATTCAATTAGATTTACTAGAAAGAGCGGCCAGTATTTTAAAGCATCAATATAAATATAGGTTGAGTGGTTATCAGAAGGATATAGTCTTAAATAAATTATTAAGCGTGTATTTAGAGCTAAATCGTCCCAAAGAAGTTCTTAGATATTTAAATAATATGGAATCCACAAATAATCTTTCAGATAGGATTAAGATATCAAGGATTCAATTATATGCAAAAGCATTGTCAGAGGTTAAGGAATATGATAAAGCGATAGAAATGTTAAAGGGAGATTTGTCAAATCCAGCTGATGTAATTAGGGCAAATATATATTGGCAACAAAAAAATTGGAATGATTTTAACGATAATTCTGAACCATATATATATTTATTAATGAATAATAACCAAACTTTGGTCCAAAGTGATGCTGAGAAAATTTTAAAACAATCTATATCTTACTCTTTTTTAGATAGAAAAAGGCTTTTGCTTAATTTATATAATAATTTTAAAGAAAGGCTCGCAATTAATCATAAAAAGGAGCTGAATATAATTCATTTGTTAGTGAGGTTGCAATTTAATAAAAACAAAGGAAGTAAAATTATTAATGCTCAAGATGTACAAAGGATGGTTAATGATGTATATAATCAAATGAATGATTGATTATATATTTAAGAAATTAAAATGAGAACTATAGTTATAATACCAGCGCGCTTAGGTTCAATTAGATTACCTAAGAAACCTTTGATAGATATAGATGGTACTCCTATGATTGTTAGGGTTTATAATCAAGCAGTAAAAGCTAATATTGGTAAGGTTATTATTGCGGGATGCGATCCTGAGCTTGAAAAATTAATTAATTTTTATAATTTTAACTATATTCATACAGATCCTGAGCTTCCATCTGGTACAGATCGAGTTTACAATGCATATAAAAATTTGGGAGAAAAATTTGACAATATTATTAATCTTCAGGGCGATATGCCTCATGTCAACCCAAATACAATTATTAAAATAAACGATATTCTAAATGATAAGCAAAATATTGATATAGAGATAGCTACAGCAGCAACCAAACTTGATGATGATTTAGTTGATGATAGGAATACTGTAAAGGTAATCAAAACTGCTAAAAACATTGCGCTATACTTTACTAGATCTCCTATTAAATTAAGCGAAAATTTTAAACATATTGGAATATACGGCTTTAGAGAAGAAGCTCTGAATAAATTTATGTCTTTACCTCAATCAGCATTAGAGAAAGATGAAAAATTAGAGCAATTAAGGGCTTTAGAGAATAATATGAAAGTTAAGGTGGTGATAACAGAGGATCCAAATATAAGTATCGATACCAAGCAAGATTTGCTAAAATCTAAAAAATATCTAGAAAAATATGAAAAAATCTAAATTTTTATCAACCCATATTAGGTCATTAATTTTTAATATTTTTTTGCCCGTTTGGACTGTTTTTATTTCAACATTGCTATCACCTTTGATATTTTTTAAAAATCCTAAAGTAATGTCTGCTTTGGGAATTAGCTGGTCATATGGTACTATATTTGCTTTAAGAGTTATTTGTAATATTAAGATTGAGGTTCAAGGAGCTCATAATTTACCAAGTTCTCCATATATAATTGCATGTAAACATCAATCAGTCTTAGAGACTGCTTTTTTTCAGCAATATTTGAAATTCCCGGTTTATATTATAAAAAAAGAATTATTGAAAATTCCTTTTTATGGATGGTTTTTAAAGCATATGGGGATGATACCAATTGATAGGGAGGGAGGAATTTCTGCCCTAAAACAGATGTTGAGAGATTGTGAGGCAAATTTAAAACAAAATAGAAGTATAGTTATATTTCCAGAGGGAACGCGTGTTAAACCACTTGAATCAGTTGAATATCACTCAGGAATTTTAGCGATAAAAAAGAAATTCCCAAAAACGCCAATTATTCCAATTGCAGTTAATTCTGGTTTGTTTTGGCCAAAAAATTCATGGTTAAAATATTCAGGTACCATGATCTTCAAAATATTACCAAAGCTAGATGAAAAACTCGATAATAAAAATACTTTATACGAGTTAAAGAAAATTATTGATGAAAATAGCGACGCTCTGCTTTAGTAAAATAATAAGTAAAGAAGTTAGAGTTAATTAACGTATTGCTTGCATTTTGCAGTATTTTCAACCTCATTTAATGTTTGTTTTATCAAAAATGGTTTTTCAGAATAGTTGGTGTAAGTATAATGAATAACTTTACATGCTTTTTCATAACTCCCTATATTTGCTAGGCTTTTTGCTAGCATTGTCAAGTTACTTAATGTTCTTGTTCCCTGACCAAATTGGAAACCTTTTAGATAGCTAACTGCAGCTGAAGTATAGTTTTTTCTTTGATAATTAATTTCTCCTAAATAAAAATACACATTTGAATTTAATATGCTATTAGGGTAGGTTTTTAAAAATTTCTTAAATTTTAGAATTGAAACATCAAAATCTTTATTTTTTAATGATTTTAATATATTTTGATATTCAGCATTCTCCTTTTTAAAACTGTTGGCATCTTCAAATTTATTTTTAGAATTCATAGCAGAATTTGTATTTGAAGGAGCGTCTAATTGAGAATCAATCAAATTTAAAAGTTGTTGATTATTACTTTGTTCATTAATTTCATTTTCTAAATTGTCTAATTTATTATTTATGCTTTGTACTGTGCGATTTAAATCATACTTGATAGATTGCATTTCTTTCTTAACATATTCCATTTCTTTCCTAAGTGACTTAATCTGCTCTATAAGTTCATCATTTTGAAATGTTGTGACGGCACTAGGTAAATCTTTTAAATCTTGAAGATTAAAAACATATTGTTGTAATTGATCTATTTGCTGCTGTTGCATCTCGTCAATTTGCTTTTTTAATTCAATTGTATTTTTTTGTTCATTTTGACCAGAAAATGAAAAATCTACAAATAAATTAATGATAGAAAAAGTTATAACGAAAGTAGTTAATTTATGCATCCCCACTTAAACCACGAAATTAATTATTTTATTTTTAATATATACTAGCTTCTTAATACTGACATTAAATAAATATTTATCAAGTGTTTTGATTGATTTTACTTTGATTAATGCTTCTTCTTTTTCACAATTAATTGGTAATTCTATAATTGTTCGTGTTTTACCATTAATTTGAATTGCAACTTTAGCTGATTCATTGTTCAGTAAATTTTGATTTGCAACTGGCCAATTTTCAAGATAAATACTTGTATTTTTCCCAAGCATTAAATAAAGCTCCTCCGCAATATGGGGGGTAAAAATAGACAACATTTTTATTAGAGCAATTAAAGATTCTTCTGTTAAATTATTTGAATAGTTGTAAATGAAAAGCTCATTAGTTAATTTTCGCATTTCAGCAATTGCCTTATTAAAAGTAAAATTTTCTAAATTTAATGTTACTGAATGAATAGTTTGGTGAAGAAATTTTTTAAATTTATTTTCATTTGCATCATTTGCATCATTTATATCAGAGTTATCCTTTTTGTTATTAATGAAGTTTTTAACGAATTTGTACAAAGAATTTAAATATTTATAGCTACCTTCAATACCTTCGTCAGACCACTCTAAATCTCTAGTTGGTGGAGAGTCAGAAAGAAGAAACAACCTTATAGAATCTGCACCAAATTTTTTTATCATATCACTTGGATCGATTGTATTTTTTTTAGATTTACTCATCTTTTCAATACGTCCATCCAATGCGATTTCGTTACTATTCTTTATAGTCCACTTATCACCTTTTTTTATAACCTGGTCGGGACTTAACCAATTGTTATTTGAATCCTTGAATGTCTTATGACAAATCATTCCCTGAGTTAAAAGTCCTTTGAAAGGCTCATTAATATCAAAATATTTGCAATCTCTTAAAGCTTTAGTGAAGAAACGAGCATATAATAAATGTAAAATTGCATGCTCAATTCCGCCAATGTATTGATTAACTGGTAACCACTTATCCGCAATTTTTTTATCGAATGCCACTTGTTTTTTAAGACTGCAAAATCTGGCAAAATACCAGGATGACTCAAAAAAGGTGTCAAATGTGTCGGTTTCTCTGGTTGCATCATTACCACATTTGTGACATTTTACATTTTTCCATGTAGGGTGATTATCAAGGGGATTTCCTGTATTTTCAAAAGATATATCTTGTGGTAATTCAATTGGTAAATGTTCTTTCAATTCAGGAATGGTTCCACAATTTTTACAATATATAATAGGAATAGGGCAACCCCAATATCGTTGCCTAGATATACCCCAATCTTTTAGTCTAAAGGTAATTTTTGTTTTTCCTATTTTATCTAATTTTAGCTTCTCTAATATTTTTATTTTTGCATCTTCTGTGCTTAAATCGTCTAGGAAATCAGAATTTATAATTTTTCCTACGATATCAGTGTAGGGCAAAGGTGTTTTTGCATTTTTTGTATTTGTTAATACTTGTAAAATTTCTAAATCATATTTAGTTGCAAATTCATAATCTCTTTCATCATGAGCAGGGCAACCAAAAACAGCACCAGTGCCATAATCTGATATAACGTAATTTGCTATAAATATTGGTAATTTTTTATTTTTAATATAGGGATGATTTACATAATGTTCGGTGAAAAGCCCTTCTTTTTCGATGCATTCATCTACGCTTCCTGATTCAGAATCTAATTTACATTTATTAATAAATTGTGATTTTTTATCCGAATTGGGGATATTTTTTACAAATTCGTGATCATGAGATATACAAATGAAACTTGCACCAAATATAGTTTCTGGTCTTGTTGAAAAGACTAAAATATTTTCATTTAAACCATTAACTTTGAAATTAATTTCTGCACCACTTGATTTCCCAATCCAATTTTTTTGCATGATTTTTACTTTATCAGGCCAATTCGGTAAATTATCTAAATCATGAAGTAGCTCATCTGCATATTTAGTTATTTTTAAGAACCACTGGTTTAATTTTTTCTTTTGAATTTTTGCCCCTGATCTCCAGCCTTTTCCATCCACAACTTGTTCATTTGCCAAAACTGTGCAGTCAACAGGGTCCCAATTTACTATGGACTCCTTTTGATAAGCTAAACCTTCCTCTAGAAAATCAATAAACATTGCTTGCTCATGCTTATAATAATCGGGTTGTGAAGTGTTTATTTCCTTACTCCAATCATAAGAAAAGCCAAGGGAATTTAATTGCACCTTCATCCCTGAAATATTTTTTATAGTCCAATCATTTGGATGTAATTTATTTTGAATAGCAGCATTTTCTGCAGGTAATCCAAAAGCATCCCAACCCATTGGGTGTAGTATGTTTAATCCTTGGGCCTTTTTATATCTAGCAATTGCATCTCCAATAGCATAATTCCTCACATGTCCCATATGGATATTTCCAGATGGGTATAAAAACATTTCTAAAACATAATATTTTTCTTTATCACTACTTTCATCAGTTTTATATAATTGAGAATCATCCCAAATTTTTTGCCATTTCTTTTCAATTTTGATGTGATTAAAATTTTCTGTCATTGCTAAATAGTAATGTTATTAATTAAATAATTTTGAACAATCATTATGATAATATTCCATATCATAAACCTGAAGATTTTTATATAAAGAATTTTGGTAATTTATAGATTGTCAGATTAATTATACTTTTTAAGCTTAATTAGAATCTTTGTTAATTTTTGAAATACTTTTTAATCTTTTAACAAGATGGGGATGAGTTGAAAAAATTTCAGAAAACCAAGTTACAAATCCAGTAGATTTATCGTAATTTTTTATATAACTTTGTTCATCAATCTTTTTATATAGCTTTTTTCCTGATGCTAAAATTAATATTCCTTTCGCAGCTCCTTCTGGAGATAAAAAGCATCCAATATTATCGCATGTATACTCTTTAGCTCTGGAATGTGCAAAATATAAAAAGGGGATGATATAAGATGGAAGTAAAATTAACGTATTAAATAATCCAACATGTCCTCTCTTGATGTGACCTAATTCATGCGCAATAACAAATTCTACAGCTTCAATTCCTTCATTATAAGCCATTTCAAAAACATCAGAATATATTATAACGTAATTATTTGATAAAAATTTTGTGGCAAAAGCATTTAGCACTCCTCCACCTTGTAATAGATATATTTTAGGAATTTTTTTTAATTTAAGAGCCAAAGATTGTTTGTTAGCAATTTGATATATTTCCGGAAACTGGTCCTTGGTTACTTCCACAGCATTTCCTCTTAATTGACCTGCAAGAATTATTTGTGAAAATAATAAAAATAACTATATAAATTGCATAGGGAATCAGTAAAGCTGAAACATCTGAATTCTTAAATAATACGTAATACAAAATCAGACTAATAATTAAAGAAAATCCATAATAAAATTTTTCTTTTTTATTTATTTTATATGTAATATTTTGCATCTTTAATACTATTGAATTTTAGATATATTGTACTTATTCCAAGATTAACTGCAATAAGGTATTTCTCCGAATAGTTCAATTAGCAATTGTAAGTGTAATTTATCCTTTCATTTTTCCGGTTAGGCTATTTAGTCCAGCATTAGTGATGTGCACCTTCTTTATCTTACCTATAATGTTGTCGTCTGTTTCAACAATTACTGATTGTAAATAAGGTGATTTTCCAATGATTTGTCTATTATATTTTCCTGCTTTATCAAACATAACATCAATATCTTTTCCAATTAATTGTTTATTAAATTTCAATTGCTGACTTCTTAATAAATCTTGCAAAATAATTAGCCTTTCGGATTTCACCTCTTCTGGGACTTGATCTTCAATCATAGATGCTGGTGTACCAGGTCTTGGACTGTATTTAAATGAATAGCATTGTGCATAACCTACATGTTTTACTAAATCTAAAGTATCTTCAAAATCCTTATCGCTTTCTCCTGGATATCCTACAATGAAATCGGAAGAAAAGGCAATATCAGGTCTATGCTTCCTAAATTTATCAATAACCTGAAAATAAAAATCTCTAGTATGATTTCTGTTCATGCTTTTTAGTATATTATCTGAGCCTGATTGCACTGGTAAATGTAAAAATGGCATGAGTTTCTTTTCTTCAGCATGCGCTATAAACAATTCATCGTTTGTCATATCTTTTGGATGCGATGTGACGTATCTAACCCTTTCTAATCCATCAATTTCACAAATTTTCTTTATAAGCCATCCCATGCTTCTTGTGACGTTATCTTGATCAATACCATGAAATGCGCTTACATTTTGCCCTAATAGAGTGAGTTCTTTTACACCTTTTGATGCTAGACCTAGTGCTTCCCTATAAATGTCTGGTATTTTTCTAGAATACTCTTTGCCTCTTGTGTACGGGACACAACAAAAATGGCAAAATTTATCACAACCTTCCTGTATTGTTAAAAAAGATGAATGCCTTGGGTTTTCTGGAATATTAATGCTATCAAATTTATTTTCCTCATCAAAATCCAAATCCATCACCCATTTTTCTTGCCTTTTTACTTTCTCGAGTAGCTTTGGTAAATTATGATATGATTGTGGACCAACAACTATATCCACGTTTTTCGATCTTTTAAAAATCTGCTCTCCTTCTGCTTGTGCTACACATCCAGCAACTACAACAGTTGGTTTCACACCTAAATTATTTGGTTTAATCTTACCTAATTCAGAATATACTTTCTCTGAGGCTTTTTCCCTTATATGACAAGTATTTAGGATAATTAAATCTGCATTTTTTTCATCCTGAGTCATTTTGAAGCCATGAGGCTTTAATGAAGTCTCCATTTTTAATGAATCATAAACATTCATTTGGCAACCATATGTCTTGATATATAACTTTTTGCTATGCATGATTTTTGATATTGTTCAGAAATGAAATATAGCAGATTATATACTAAAATCTAGTATATAATATTTGAAAATTACAGTCCCCTTCCACCCCCTCTATGACCTGATGATTTTAATTTGTCAACGAAGCTTTCTTTATACGAATCAAGATCATTTAACTCTTTCTTTGAAAAATCATGCTCATATTGCGCTCCATCATATTCTCTTGCCACTTCAATGCCCCTTGTTATAACGTTACTAAGAAAATTTTCTAAACTTGTTTCCCCGGCTATTCTTTCAGGATTTAAAATTTTATACGCTTCATACATAATTTGTTGATATCTCATTTTTTTCTGCTCCTCGGATAATTCTTCTTCTTTTTCTTCTTCTTGCTCTTTATCCTTCTCTTTTTTCTTAGACTTAGTTACACCTAGCGCTTTTTCAAGAAATAGTATTAATGATAAATCCATATTCGGATTATCTTGATTCAATATTAAATATTCTAATAATTTGGAAAGAATGCTTTTATGCTTTGTTAGGTCTTTAGAAGCGACACTATTGTCTGAAGAATTAGCTTGAAGATTTCTTGCAATTTCAATTGCCTCAGCAAGAACTTTAGGATCTAAATCCTCTACTTTTTTAGTATCATCGTATTTCCTCATAAAGAAATACCCATTTGTTAATTATTCACTAAAATTCTATACTAATTATTATGAAATTTACAATTATTTTATATTTTTGCTACTTTACTTTGTATTATTAATGCATTCAAATTAATGCTCCAATAATGCTTGCAATTGAAAGATTAACCAATGTACCAGCTAAAATTGCTTTAAAACCTAATTTAATAACTTCAGATTTTCGTTCAGGTATGAGTGTTCCATAAACTCCAATCATAACTCCAATACTTCCTAAATTAGCAAAACTGCACAGGGCATATATCATCATTATTTTTGTTTTGAAGCTTAGTACAGCACTAATTCTTACCAATTCTTGAAATGAAATTATCTCATTTAATATCAATTTTGTCCCTAAAAGAGAACCGGCAATAGCAGCTTCATTAGAGGGAATGCCTATTATCCAAGCAACTGGGTACATAATCCAGCCTAAGATTTTTTGAATTGTGATATCGTATTCAGTAGGGTTAATTGCAATAATTATTTGATTGAGCAAGTCAATTAATGCAATAAAACCTATTAGCATTGCAAGAATTGTTACAATTACCTTTCCTCCGTCAATAATACCGGTATAAAGTGCATCTAGTGTATTTTTTGCTTGGGAATAATTTGAATCTTTGCCTTCTGAAACTTCAGCAGTTTCTGGGATCATAATTCTAGAAATGACTAACGATGCAGGTATACTAATTAGAACTGAAGTGAGTATGTGACCTAGTGGGTTTTCTGCAATTGGCTTTAAAATCATTGAATAAAGCACCATAACTGAGCTTGCAACAGCAGAAGTACCACAAACCATAAGTGAAAAAATTTCGCTATGAGTTAAACGTTTTAAATAGTTATTGATTACAAGAGGTGTCTCACTCATTCCAGAAAATATATTGGCAGATACAGCAAATCCTAAGGTTCCACCTATGTTCAATATTTTTCTAAAGAGCATTGAAAAAATATTGATAATAAATGGTAATATTTTCCAATAGGTTAATACTGAACTCAATGCAGAAATTGTAATTAAAATTGGAAATCCTTGAAAAGCAAGGATATAACCAAGGCCAGATTGCTCTGGTGGATTTGCTAAACCACCAAAAACAAATGTTGTTGCGTGAGTGGTTGATTTTGCAATGGCCTCTAAAACAGTATTAAATCCAAAAAATATATTGGATATAGCTGGAATTTTAAAAAGGGTGACAGCAAAAACTAATTGAAAAAACAAACCAAGTGCAACAGTTTTGTAATTTATATTTTTTCTATCAGTACTCATTAAAAAAGCGATTAATAAGGTTAAAGAAATTGTCAATATACAGTGGAAATATGGCATTATGTTTTTTGGCTAATTAATTTTGCTATTTTTGCTTGTATTATATCGATTGCTATATGATTTTTACCTCCTTTGGGTACAATGACGTCCGCATGTTTCCTAGATGGCTCAACAAATTTAAAATACATGGGCCTTACATGATTATTATATTGAGTTATAACGGATGCGATATCACGTCCTCTTTCAACTGAATCTCTATATATTCTTCTAGATAGGCAAATATCAAGTGGGGAATCCATATAAATTTTTATATCAGTAAGTTCTCGTATTTTAGTATCTGCAAGTAATAATATTCCTTCTAATATTATTACTGAGCAAGGTGATTTTTTTGTAGTTTCCTTTTTTCTTAAATGACTAGTATAGTCATATTGTGGAATATTTACTGCTTTTCCTGATTTAAGATCTAGTAAATGCTGAAAGAGTAATTCATGTTCAAACGCATCAGGATGATCATAATTTTGGATGCTTCTTTCTTCAAAAGTTAGATCAGGACGATTTCTATAATAGCCATCTTCACTAATAATTATAACTTCATTATTTAAATTAAAATTACTTGAGATACTCTTGCCAAATAAACTTTTTCCTGAGCCAGAAGGCCCTGCTATACCGATTATAATGTTTGGCATTATTTTATCCCAAAGCTTCAAATTTTTAATAAACTACCATAAACTTCTCTATATGCAATATATAAATGTAATTGGTGATGTGAATAGCCATGAAGCAAAGGTATTTGGTTTGGTTTTTGAAGTAATGTTAGAGCTCTTTTGGAGCCCATCCCATTCAATTTTACATCTCTTGATATTGCGCAATATCTATATTCTTGGCATATTCTAATAAATCATTTACAGTATCATTGCTATGTCTCATGATATCATCCATACAATCTTCATTATAGCCTGACTCCTCAACGTTACATTTTTCAAAAAAGTCATTATGGCTATTTAGAAAAACTACGTTTTCATTATAATTAGATTTCAAAGCTAATTCAGGATTAATATCTTTTAATATTTTCAGAGCTTCTACACTACTATGATCTCTAAATTTCAAAGCTAATAGAGGATTGCTATAATCTTTTAATATTTCCAAAGCTGATTTTAGGGAAGTAGGAATGTGGGAGTTATGCTTATTGCAAAATTCTGCAGCATTGATTGTTGTAAAATTACCACCTAGTACTTTTGCGACGTAATCTTTACATGCCTCACGTCCGCTCCAGATAAAATAATCTATTGCAGTTGCTGCGCCCGTTCCCATGTATAAAATAGACTTTCCAATAAAATATACAAAGATTTAGTGAATAGACTGCCTGTTTGTGCATTTGAAGTGGTATGGTTTATATCAAACGAATTTTTATAAGCTGTTTTAGCTCAATAAAAAATGATAGGTATAATTGTCCAGTATGTTTGTGGCATATAGGAAGTAGCGTTAACATGTTAACATTAGTATTAGTATTAGTATTAGTATTAGTCTTCATGATCTTTACCTTATTATTAATTAATTTCACCTAAAGCAATATTGAACTTTAGATTTATTTACATAATACATACGAAGTGTTAAGGAAGTGTTAAGATTACGTTAAGATTACGTTAAGATTTTATACTAGTTGCATCAATGTTTGTGATGGTATCAAAACCATAATTACAGTTTATTATAAAAAATTATATTGTAAAAATGTTAAAAAAAATCTATAAAGCATGTAAGATTATTGTAAAAAAATCATTATGTCTTTATTGAATGCAGAACCTATTTTTAAGCCATTTCACTATCCATGGGCATATGATGCTTGGAAAAAACAACAGCAAATACATTGGCTTCCTGAAGAAGTGCCAATGGCAGATGACGTGCAAGATTGGAGAAAAAAATTAACAGAGAATGAGAAGCATCTTTTAACGCAAATCTTTAGGTTTTTTACACAAGCAGATATCGAAGTTAATAATTGCTATATGCAGCATTATTCAAAGATTTTCAAGCCAATTGAAATTCAAATGATGCTTTCAGCTTTTTCTAATATGGAGACCATACACATTGATGCTTATTCTCATTTATTAGATACACTAGGGATTCCAGAAGTTGAATATCAAGCTTTCATGAAATATAAAGAGATGAAAGATAAGTATGATTATATGCAACAATTTAATGTTGATTCTAAAGTTGAGATTGCGAAGACTTTAGCAGTTTTTGGTGCATTTACAGAAGGACTTCAGTTATTTGCTTCATTTGCAATGCTGCTTAATTTTCAAAGATTCGGTAAAATGAAAGGGATGGGGCAAATTGTTGCTTGGTCAGTTAGAGATGAGACATTGCATACTCTTTCCATAATTAAGTTATTTAAAACTTTTATCAGCGAAAATAAAGAAATTTGGGACGATAAATTGAAAAATTTTCTTTACCAAGCATGCAGGGATATTGTTCATCATGAGGATGCTTTTATTGACCTTGCGTTTCAATTTGATGGTGCTATTGAAGGAATGGATCAACATGATATCAAAAGTTATATTAGGTTTGTAGCTGATAGGAGATTAAATCAGTTAGGATTGGAGAGTATATACAAAATACAAAAAAATCCGCTTCCATGGTTAGACGAAATTCTTAATGCTCCCGAACACACAAATTTCTTTGAAAATAGAGTAACTGAATATGCAAAATCAGCAACAACTGGCTCCTGGGAGGATGCATTTATTATTTTTAAAGATAAGCCAAAAGATTAGTTGGGGTGATAGATGATGATAGTTGATTCACATTGCCATCTTGACTTTAAAGTGCTTAGTGATGACTTAGAAGGCGTCATAGAGCGTGCAAGAAAGAATGGCGTTGATGTGATGCAAACAATATGCACTAAGATTAGTGAATTTGAGCGTATATACAATATCAGTCATTCAAATGAAAATGTCTTCTGTTCTATTGGAAATCATCCATTAAATTTGGTTGAAGAAGGGGTAGTAAAGGCTGAAGAAATATTAAAGTATACTAGCAGGGATAAGTTGATTGGTATAGGAGAGACTGGTCTGGATTATTATTACTCAAAGAACAATGAGGAAACTCAAAAGGAAAGTTTTACTGAACATATAATAGCATCTCAAGCATCATCGTTGCCTATAATAGTGCACACTAGGGATGCTGATAAAGACATGGTTGATATATTGCAAAAACATATGGCTAAGAAGAAATTTTCAGGGGTGATTCATTGCTTTACTGCAAGTAGTTGGCTTGCTAAAGAATGCTTAGATATGGGGTTGTATATTTCAGCTTCTGGAATTGTTACATTTAAAAACGCAAAAGATATACAGCAGATATTTAAAAAAGTGCCTATTGAAAGGATTTTGATAGAAACAGATGCACCATATTTAGCACCAGTACCAATGAGAGGTAAGGATAATGAACCTTCATATCTCAAGTATACTGCAGAGTTTATGGCAAAGTTGCTAGATGTAGATTTAAACGATTTTATAAATACAACAACAAATAATTTTTTTGATTTATTTAACAAAGCTAAGGTTTAAAATAAAAAATGCAAGTTACTATTTTAGGATGTGGGAGTTCTCATGGAGTACCAAGTATAAATTGTGATTGCTTCGTATGTAAATCAGAAAATATAAAAAACAAAAGAAAAAGAGCTTCTATATTTGTTGAAACGCAAAAAACCAAAATAATCATAGACACATCTCCAGATTTAAGACAACAGTGTCTTGAAAATGATATTAGAGGAATTGATGCGATTATATATACTCATGACCATTCTGACCACGTGGCGGGTATAGATGATGTAAGAAGGTTATGTAAAAACAGACAACCAATTGACGCATATATAGATGATGCTACTTTTGACAATTTAAATAAGAGATATGACTATATTTTTCAAACCTCTGATCCACTATATTATCCTTTGCTCAAACGAATTAAATTTGAGCCATTTCAAAAAATAGGTGATATAAATGTTGTTGCATTTGATCAAATTCACGGTTCTATTATCTCGCAAGGCATTAGGCTAGATAACGTGGCGTATTCTACAGATTTTAATGAAATTCCAGAAGAATCTTTGGCAAAATTAGAAAATTTAGATGTATGGATTGTGGATTGTTTAAGGTATTCATATGCACCAACGCACTCATATCTTGAAAAATCTTTGTTATTGATAGAAAGGGTGAAGCCAAAATTAGCAGTGCTTGTACATATGGGGCATGAAATTGAATATGAAGAAATATCAAAAATATTGCCTAAAAATATAATCGCCGCTTATGATAATATGAAGATTTAATTGTTAGTAGGTATTGGTTTATTACAGGGAGAACTTTGATAGCTCAAAGTCAAGTTATAACAGATTTGTAATTTAATTTTAACCATAAAATCTATTTTTTGCATTGCTGTATAACTTCCAATAATTTATTAGTACCTCTTATCAGGTTCCTCATCTCCAACATTAGTAATATCCAATTCTTTTTTGAGTCTCAATCTATTTAGGTTGATTGATCTTTTGCTTTTATAAGTGATAATCTAATTCTGATATATCATTCGCTACCATAGTTTCTAGTAGCTCTACAACACTATTAGTACAATTTTTCTTTGCAATATCTATAGCACTATACCCCATAGCATTCACTATGTCTAAATCTGGCGTGTACTTTAACAACATTTTCACAACTTTTTATTATTTTTTAAGCATGCTAATATTAAAGGAGTGTTACCTTTGTCATCTTGCTTATTTACGTCAGCCTTGTGATCTAATAATATTTCTGTTGCTCTAACCATGTTGTTTAATGATGCATACATTAAAGCGGTTATTCCTCCTACTTTTGCTTCATCTACATATGCTTTTTGTGCAACTAAAAATATTATAACATTTACATTGTTGAGGCTAGTAGATAAATATAGCGGTGTAGTTCCATCTGGGAGTTTAGTATTAGTATTAGTATTAGTATTAGTACCTTGATTGATTATAGAGACAGTTTTATCCATGGCACCCTGTTTGATAAAATAAAACATCATCAATTCTTGATATCTATTAAAGTCTACTTGAATATGAGTTTCATACCACTGTTTGTAGTCGCCTTTTATATTTTCTATTATATACTGATCAAATTCTTTTTCTTTATAGGAGTGAAATACAACAACATTTATATCACTATAAAATTTTACAAATTTTTCTATTTGATATTGATGCCACTGAACTATCTCATTCTTTGAATATCCGTTTATTTCTAAACTATCTGCTACGAAAATTTTAGCTCCAAAGTCAGAAATAATATTGAAAACATGATATCCAGGTGTAGATACAATGTAATATATAAATTTGAGATATGGGTTAATTATCCCAGAAGCAAAAGATTTAAGAAATGTATCGTCATTATAAGATCCTAGACTTTTATCCATCTTTGGATTTATCATAATTAAGGTAGAGCCTATGGGGATATATTTAGAGCTAATATCTTTGTGAATTTTTGCAACAGAAAAATCTTGATATTCATCAAAATGTTCAAAATGTACGCGGTTGTATCCAAAGAACATCACATAATAAAAGTCCAAATCTATAGTTTTTGCCATAGTGATAAAGTCCGATTCTTTTTCTTCGTTATATTGGCAAATGCTATGTTTGACTTCCTTATCAGGGTAAGAATAAATGTATATGTTGTTGCTAGTAACCACATCATTAGATGTGCAATTCAATTTTGTTTTTCCATCTCCAATTGTAGCATATTGATATAACACATTACCTTTTAGAGAATTTCTAATATCTGAGATATTTTTTAACTCTTGTCCAAATACTATATTTCCTACTATGTAATGTTTAAATATTGCGTCCTGATAAATATATGGCTTTGCAATCAAGATGTCGACTAAGTGCTTCAGTGCATCATTTAAAGTATGTAAGAATCCTATCCATTTGATAAGAGTGAGGTAATTCATTTTTATATCTACTCATACAAAAAGCGGAAAGAGAAAAAGGTAATTTCTTTTTCTCTTTTATACCTTTTTAGCTATACATGATATGCATCAGATACATCTGCTACAATAGTAGAGTTAACGCCTGTACTTAGCTCTATAGCAGCATCTGAGTAAAAAGAGTCATCATGTATCTTTAACTCTTTTTGTTCCTCCAGTTGTTTTTGTACTATTGGATCTGATAAGTTTTCTTTTATCGCTAAAGCAATAACACCTATCCCAATGAACAGGGCCCATGCTAATGCCGACTGCACCTGCTGTATTTGCTAACAATCCACTTCCTCCTACACTTGCTGCAGTACTTCCTATTGCTGAAGCTTCTGCAGCTGTGCAGCCAACAGCAATTATTTCACCTCCAACGACAACAGGTGAAGAAATAATTAATAATGTCATAATATCCTCCTAATTTTATTGTTTATGTTTAAAATAAAATCTAAAGGGAAACTTTCGAATTTTGAAATCTCAATACTCCTTCCACTCTATGGCAGTATTTTTTTTTGAAAAAGTCAACAATTTTTTAGTTCTGTAAGCATTATATTTGTGAACAGAAGATTGTAAAACTTAAAATTACCATCAATCTAGATAGAAAAGAAGTTTTTAAAATTTACCACTATTGTCTAAAGTGTGACTAAGTTTTTATAAAACATTAAACAGGAGGTGATTGCTAGACGATAAAGCATAACTATAGAGTGCGTACTATGGTTTATTGTGAGCAATTATTTTTGAAAAACATTAATATTTTTATACTATAGGGTACAGATAAAAAACATCTATGTCTGGTGAATGTTACCTCATTTTAAACTTGTTAGAAGGACATTTTTAATATAAACACTATATATTAATTTTCGAAAATTTAAAATTAATAAATATATAAATGAAAAAACTGATAATACCCTTTTTTAGCCTTATTTTTTTGCTGCAAATAAATTACATTAAATTAAATGCATCTGATGAACCTAAGCATCCAATGCAGATAAAGTGGCCATTTGATGGAATGACTGGTAAATTTGACAAACAATCTATTCAAAGGGGTTTTAAGGTATATAAAGAAGTTTGTTCTGCTTGCCATTCAATTAAAAGGATTGCTTTTAGAAATTTGATGGAAATTGGATTTAGTGAAGATGAGGTAAAATCACTAGCTTCTGAATATGAAGTTAAGGACGGGCCAGATGAGGAGGGTGAGATGTTCGAAAGACCAGCTAGATTAGCAGATATTATTCCAGGACCATATCCTAATGAAAAAGCTGCAAGAGCTGCAAATAATGGAGCTTATCCTTTGGACTTATCTTTAATTATTAAGGCAAGGCATGATGGGGCAAATTATGTATATTCGTTGTTAACGGGATATAGTAACCCACCTTCAGACTTTGAATTGGGAGAAAATATGTATTATAACTCATATTTTGCAGCTGGGGGAGATCAATTGGCGATGACGCCACCTCTTCATGCTGAGGGACAAGTAGAATTTGATGATGGAACTAAAGCTACTATAGACCAAATGTCCAATGATGTAGTGAATTTTTTACAATGGGTTGCTGAACCAGAAATGCAGGAATCTAAATCACTCGGCATAAAGGTTTTAATATTTTTAATGTTTTTTACCATACTGTTTTATATTGCTAAAAAAAGAATTTGGAAAAGAATCGAATAAATATGCCAGCATTTTTTAAAAATACATATTTTTCTGTTCAATTACTATTAATCCTACTGAAAAGTAATATAGGGATATATTTGCTATTGTTGAAATTGAATAATGATGTTTCTAGAAAGTCCAAAATAAAGGATAAAATAGGAAATAAATTAGTGAAAGTTTTGCCAAAATTAGGGCCTGCTTTCATAAAATTAGGACAAGTTTTATCCACAAGGTCAGATGTATTGGGCACAGAAATTACTGATAAGTTAGCAGAGTTGCAAGATAAGTTGCCACCGTTTCATTTTAATGAAGTGAAAAAAATATTTAAGTCAGAATTTAATTTGAATATTGAAGATGTGTTTTCGTCTTTCGATAATAAAAGTATTGCGGCTGCATCTATAGCTCAGGTTCATAAAGCGATTACCAAAAAAGGTGAAGTTGTTGCTGTTAAAATTTTAAGACCAAAAATTAAAAAAAAATACTTAGATAATTTAAATTTCATTCAATCCGCATCATCTGCGTTGAATGTATTTTTAAAAAATAAGAAAAAAGTAAAGATAAATGAAATAATTGATACGCTTAAAAAATCTTCGGAAATTGAATTAGATTTAAGACTTGAGGGAGCTGCGGCAAATAAAATTAAAGAAAATTGCAAGAGAGATTCAGAGATATATATTCCAAAGATATATTGGTCTCTAACTAGAAAGAGTATTTTAACTTCCGAATGGATAGAGGGTATATCAATTGGTAATAAACAAGAATTAATAAATGCAAATTTTAATTTAGAAGAGATAACTAAAAAATTAGCTGTAACATTTTTTAATCAAGCATGTAGAGATGGCTTTTTTCATGCTGATATACATCCTGGAAACATAATTATAATGCAAAATGGTGATGTTGCTTTGGTGGATTTTGGAATTGTTTGTTATTTGGACTATGAATTAAAGACATTTGTATCAGAGGTAGTTTACGGATTTTTAAATAAAGAGTATGAGAGAGTAAAGGATTTGCATTTTAAAACGGGTTTTGTCCCAAGTGATCAATCAGAGTATAAATTTGAATTGGCATGTAGAAGTATTGGAGAGCCAATTATAGGGAAATCATTAGAGGAGATGTCCCTTGGTAGATTGTTAAAACAATTATTTGAAATTAGTAGAAAATTTTCAGTAAAAATTCATCCTGAATTATTATTACTACATAAAACAATTTTAACAATTGAGGGGACCAGTTATAATCTTAATCCTAAAATTAATATGTGGAAATTAGCGAGCCCATGGATAAAAAATTGGGCGAAAGATAATTTAGGAAAAAAGGGAAAAATTTTAAAATTAAAGAAACAGCAGGAAAAATTTATTAGTAAAATTAAGGAAATGCTAAATACTAATGATACTAAAAATAATAATAGTAACGATCATTTAGTAATTTTGAAATTTTCACTAATCTTATTAATTGTTAATACAATTTTATTTTTAGGTTTGTTTTTGAATAAATTTTTGTCATAAATTCATTATTAGCTTGCAGTTATTTTGGTTTTATGTAATATTTGTGAACTTTAAATCATAACACTATTGGAGCATAAATGAGATTTTATGAATGCACTTTCATAATAAGACAAGATTTACCAGCTCAAGATGTACATAAACTTGCTGATAAATATAAGGACTTAGTTGAAAAAATGGATGGTAAAGTAGTTAAGAAAGAATATTGGGGACTTAGAAGTTTAGCCTACGAAATAAAGAAGAATAAAAAAGGGCACTATATTTTTCTTGGTATAAATGCTTCGCCAGATGTTGTAAATAAAATTGAAAATGATTTTAAGGTTAGTGAGGATATAATCAAATTTTTAACAATCAAGGTTGAAGGTATTGATGATAAGCCTACATTAATGATGCAAACTCCAAGTGAAACAAAAGGTTAAATGTAATGACAATGGAAAATTTAATACCTAATACGCTACTGTTCAACAGAACTTCGTCAACTTATAAGAAACAATCGTGTCCGCTTAAAAAAGTTGATAATGAATTAATCAACTATAAAAATGTGGAGCTTTTAAAAAAGCACATTTCAGAGAAGGGTAAAATTATACCTTCAAGAATATCAAATATTTCACCAAAAAAGCAGAGGTTGCTTAGAAAGGCCATTCAAACTGCGAGGCATCTTTCTTTGTTGCCATATACTGTTTTATAATTAGTTTAAGGAATTTATTATGAAAGTACTGCTACTAGAAAAAATAAAAAAGCTTGGTAATATCGGTGATTTAATAGAAGTCAAAGATGGTTATGCAAGGAATTATCTTTTTACACGCAAAAAAGCACTTAGGTTTACAAAAGAAAATGAAGAGAAATTTGAGGCTGAAAAAGAGATTATTAAGAAAGCTAATGCTGAAAAAAATAAGTTAGCTGCTAAAGATAGCAAAAAAATTAATGGAAAGACATTGGTGTTTATTAGACAGGCTGGAGATGATGGAAAATTATACGGTTCAGTTACTAATAAAGACATTGCAAATATTTTAAAATCGGAATTTTCAGTGGAAGTTTCAGTAGAAAATATTATTATAAATGAAAAAATAAAAGAAATAGGATTTCATGATATCATCGTAGAATTACATGCAGAAGTTGATGCAAAATTTAGGTTAATAGTTGCTAGATCAAAAGAAGAAGCGAAAAATACTTTGGATAATGAAAAAAAGCAAACTCAAGAAAAAAATACAGATAATAATAAGGCTAATAGCGAAGCAGAAGTTACGTTTGGGAATGATATAGAACAAAATCAATTATAGATTATGGCAAGAATTACTGTTGAAGATTGTAATAAATATGTAGCAAATAGATTTGAGTTGATTCTCGTTGCTGCTCAGAGAGGAAAAGAGCTTAATCATGGTGCTGTTGCACAGATTGATAATGTTAAGAAAGATAAGGAGGCTATTGTAGCATTAAGAGAAATAGCGGCTGGATTTTTAAGTATTGAAAATTTAGAAAAATCAATTATCACAAAATCTCTTACTGATGAGGCAAAAAAGATACAATCAAAAAGTAATGACAAAACTTTTGACGAAATAAATGAAGAGGTTTTAGCAGAAATTGAGTCACTAAAAGAGTCGCCAGATTCTCAAAGCGAGCAATTATTTAGAAATGAGGAAGATATTAAAGAATAGTGGAAAATTATTTTCAACACTATGTAGTTTTTGCATATCTTACTTTTCTAGTAATAACATTTGTTTTTTTCTTATATCCATTAATTAAGCTATATATAATCAAACAATCAAAAAAAATTGATGTTGTTAAAAAATAAATTTTTAGCACAAAGGGTTTTAATAATTTTATTTTTTATTTTTATAGCTTCAGCTGGGTTAATTGTCCTTTTATATACCTTTAATAATAATATTGTATTATACAAAACCCCTTCTATGCTATTAGTTGATACAAACTCAGGGAATAATACAAAATTCATTAGAGTAGGGGGTATTGTAAAAGAAGGAAGTGTAAAATATAATGATAGTACTATAAAATTTATAATTTATGATGATAAAAAAGAAATGAAGGTTGTGTATAAAGGGGTGATACCAAGCCTTTTTAAAGAAGGGCAAAATGTTATTATGTATGGAAAATTTAACAAAAATGAAGAGCAATTTGAAGCAAAAGAATTGCTGGCTAAGCATGATGAAAATTATATTCCAAGGAGTTACGAAAATATAAAAACTAATTTAAAATGAAAAATTTATTATATTCGATCTTAGTTACATGTATTTTATCAATGATTTTTATTATTTATCCTGAAGTAGATATTATGTTTTCTAAATTATTCTTTTCAGAAATAAATAATAAATTCTATTTTGCAAATAATTCTTTCTTAAAATTCATGGGTAAATTTGCGTTTTTTTTAGCATTTTTGCTATTATCATATATTTCTATATTAATTTTAAAAACTTTTATAAAAACCAAATCGTTTAGATTTGAAATTTATAAATTGCAAATAATAGTTTTGTTAGTCTTTTTGATAGGTAATTTAATAGTGGTACAACTCTATTCAAAGCCTCATTTTGGAAGGGCACGACCCATTAAAGTTGAAGAATTTCACGGTCATCTAATTTTTTCACCAGCATTTTCAGTTTCAAATCAATGTAAACATAATTGCTCATTTGTATCATTTCATACCTCCATAGGTATGCTTTTTTTAATATATTCTTTTTGTCAAATAGGTAAAAGAAGAAATATTATGATAATTAATGCTTGTTTATTTACAATATTTTTGGGTTTAATGAGGATTAGTCAAGGTAAGCATTTTTTAAGTGATGTAGTTATTTCGGCTTGTTTTATGATGATAACATACCATTTTATTGTAATGCTTTGTGAAATATACCCTGGTAAAAAATATAAATCATCAATTTATAATGCTAATGTAAATTAATTAAATTGAAAAATTCATAAAATACTGGTAAAATCTTGAACAACATAAAATTATTATATGTCGGACCCAGACCCCATATCTATATCATCTTCTAAAGAATCTTTAATAGATATATCCATTAAGTCATCGAATTGGACTTCGGTAGATTTTAATGTACATGAGCATTGTAAAAAAATTATGGAAGCTGTAGTTTCTAATGTTTTAGGCAAAGGTTATGAAAATAAATCAATTGAAGTATCATTATTGCTAGCTGATGATGAAAACCTTCATAATTTGAATAAAGAATTTAGGAATAAAGATGATGCGACAAATGTTTTATCATTTCCCTTTTACAAAATTCAAAAAAATAATATCAAGAATGTTTTAAATTTAAATAGTTATTTGTTTTTAGGTGATATAGCAATTAGCTTTGAAAGAGTAATGAATGAAAGTTTGGAGCAAGAAAAAACTTTTATAGAATATTTTTCTCACATATTAATTCATGGATTACTTCATCTATTTGGTTATGATCATATTTCAGATGAAGAGGCAAAAATTATGGAAAAATTAGAAATAAAAATAATGAATTCAGTAGGTTATAAATATAAACCTATTGAATTTGATGATCAAATTGTTTCACAAAATTTTTAAAGCAATGTAGTATAAATAGCTCCTCTGTAATAATGGATGATATATCAACTTAATGATTCCTAAATATTTTATTCTATGGGTAGTATTATTTGTTGGTTAAATCATTTATTAGGTTATTACCATGATTAGTTTTTTCCCATTTATATGGATTTCTAATTAATTGAATTACAGCAAAAGCTGAGGCTATGTTGTATAAAAGTAAATAAAAAGGATAAATTAAGCAAACTATTAATAATGATGGGTTTCCCTCGCTATATGCCAAGGTTATAGGTATCTTTATATAAATAAACAAATTTTTGATAATATTATATTAATATAAGATAAATCATAAAAAAAACTTAACGGTAATATGATTATTAGGAAAATATGCAAAAAGGATAATATAAATACCATGCCCATGAAATAATAAAGGCTAAAAGTATTTTTCCTTGTTTTTGCATTTCTTAAATTTGGAAATGCAATTTGAGTTTGTACTAAAAAAGTCATTATATGACCTTTGATCCATCTTGATCGTTGTCTTATCCATGACTTTATATCTATAACTGTTTCTTCATGTGTATAACTGTCAAGCATTTTAATTTTGTAACCTTTTCTATATAATCTGTAGGTTAAATCTGTATCTTCAGTGACGTTATATTGATCCCAACCACCAATTTCTATTAATGCACGAGTTTTAAAATGATTGCTTGTGCCACCCAAAGGAATGGGGATATCTTTATTTGAAAAAGAAAGTAAAATAAAATTAAAATGAATCAAGTATTCTAAAGTACATAATTTTTTCTAATAAAAATAAAACCTGCAATAAATTTTTTGGATATTTTAAATTTTCTATTGCTTGAATTAGCTGATCCAACATCAATTCTTCTTTATAGATAGGAAGTAGAATTGTATAAGTCTTTAATAAATTATTATTTTTCATTGTATTTTTTAATATTTTGAATTGTAATGATGCCAAATTTAAAAATAATTACTAAATAAAAAAAAGTCGTAAAGATGTTATAAAAATCAAAAAACACAAATAAAATTAAAAGAATTGCAATGATATAAATGAAAAGTATTTTTTGTGATTTTGATAATAACGTAGATGCGCTTAAATAAGCATTCAAAGGCGCAGCCTGATTTTGATTGACATTTTTATAGGCTTTAATGCATTTGTGATTTTTCCATAATCTAGGCAAACTGAATCACTGAGGTGATCTACATTTGTATTGCTCTTATCAATATTATATTGATATTTGTCATTTATTTTTCCCATAAATCTAATATAAAACAACTCATCATAATTTTTATAGCACAGCTTTAAGTGAAGTAAAATACTTTGTTAATATAAAAATGAAAAATTATATATAGGTGATATATTTATAAAAAGTTTTTGATCAAATGATAGGATTAATTTTTATTATCATGTATAAATCCTAAAAATAGAAATTGTATTGGAAATTCAGAGAATTATAAAGTATTTTATCCAACTGATTTTATAAAGCCAAAGCTTTATATTTAAAAATTAATAAGATAGTAAAAGTCATTCCATTGCTTAAGTAGTTCTTAAATATTAAAAAATATATAAATCTAAGATGTTAATAGATAAATAGAAAAAACGTAATTATATGAAATTTATCCAATAAAATTTGATAGCTTTAAGAAAATTACTTAGCTTTCTTTTTTGCTTTCATAGCAGATAAATCTCTTTTTTCTTTAATTCTTGCAGCCTTACCTACTAGTTCTCTCATGTAATATAATTTAGCTCTTCTAACTTTACCTTTTCTTAATAATTCTATTTTAGTTACTAATGGAGAATATAGAGGGAATGTTTTTTCAAAACACATGCCACAGCTAATTTTCTTAACCTTGAATGTAGAGCCTAATTTACTATTTGTTCTAGCAATGCATACTCCCTCAAACATCTGAATTCTTTCATTACTCTCATCAATAATTTTGTTATGAACTTTCACAACGTCTCCAGGTCTAAAATCTGGTATATCCTTGATTTTTTTAAGTGAGGATATTTGTTTTTCTATATACTGTTCAGCTAAGTTCATTTTTTAACTCCATTTAAATATTTTGTCCACAAATCAGGTCGCCTATTTTTTGTAATTTCTTTTGCCTGATTTAGTCTCCATTCAAAAATTTTTTTATGATCTCCCGAAACTAAAATCTCAGGTACTTTATCAGATTTCCACACCAGAGGTTTTGTGTAGTGCGGATATTCCAAAAGGTGTTCATAATCACCTTCTCCGAAGCTTTCTTCTTGTAGAGAGTCCTCATTGCTAACATATCCTGACACATATCTCAAGCAGCAATCAATAAAAGCAAAAGAAGCCATATCTCCTGAGGATAAAACGTAGTCACCCACGCTAACTTCTAGTATCTTATACTCTTTTATAAGCCTTTCGTCAATACCTTCGAAGCGACCACATAAAATATTTATACCGTTATTAGATTTGACTATTGATTTTGCCATATTTTGATTAAGCAAATTTCCTTTGGGGGATAGGTATATTATAGGATAGCCATTTGGTAAAAAAAATTTTTCAATAGCTATGCTAAGAACATCGGCCCTTAAGAGCATTCCACCTCCACCTCCAAACGGTGGGCTATCTACAGTTTTGTGTTTGCTTGTAGCAAAATCTCTGATGTTTTTTGCGTTTAATTCCCAATGTTGAGCATCTATAGCCCTGCCGGGAGTAGAGTATTTTAGTGGACCTGGATATATTTCGGGAAATAGCGTTAGTATGTTAACCTTCCACATCACATTTAAGCTGTGTTATATAAAAAAATATATACGCCTGAATTGTTTTAAGTGTTTTTAACTTCTTTATTTTCTTTAGAAACATTATTAGCAACATCTTTTTGTGCTGCAGGTTGCTTTGTAATCACTCTTCTGACAGTAGCTTTAACAAGCTTTGCTTTTTCAAGAAATTTACTAACCCTTTCAGTAGGCTGTGCTCCAACAGATATCCAATGCTTGATTCTATCTTGAGCTAAAACTACTCTATTTTCATCATCTTTAGGTAACATAGGATTATAATTTCCTACTTTTTCAAGAAATTTACCATCTCTTGGTGCGTCAGCATTAGCCACAACTAAATGATAATAAGGTCTTTTTTTTGCTCCAGCTCTTGCCAACCTAATTTTTACTGTCATAAATAATTAAAATGATTACATCAATATAGATGTATATACACAAAAAAAGCTTTGATGTAAAGACTAGAAAAACAATTGATTAAAAAACTTTTGTCCAAGGCTTTTTAACTAAATAATCCTTATCTGTGATCACCTTCAACTTTTCTTTGCTATTAAAGATTAAATATGAACCATTAATTTTTAAATACCTCCTATTTATGGTGAGTATGGCATTTTTACAGTGTGAATTGTTATCTGTAAGATTGAGAAATATTTTTTCTTCATTTATTTTATTACAACTTTTAATTACATCTTTGTAATGGTTATTGTCAATAAGGATAATTAATTTATGCTCCGGTATATAGCAATATGTTTTGTTGCAAATTTTATTTAAATAATTTTTATCAGTTTTTTTAATATTTAACTCTTTTTGCCATATTTTTTTCGAATATCTTTCCCTAAAACCGTTAATTAATTGCAGTTTTATTATCTCTCAAATCTTTAACTGCTATTAGTTTGCCAGTTTTGCTTATTGCAATATCTGGTAATTCGAAATTAATAATAACGACGAATGCTGTTGTAATGAATAAAATGCCTATGTATTTTAACTTGGTTTTACAAATCATTAAACACAAACATCCAATTACAAATAAAAGCAAACTGCTGCTATCAACTTTATATATGTTCAAAGTTGCGCCAGAAAATGAAGCTATTTTATCCGAAATATATAAAGCACTTTTATACCTATCTCCATTGGATAAATGGCTATGAATTCTAATTTTATAGGAATTAATGCTATGGCGAGTACGCCATATGGCATTATAATAAATTCAACGATAGGTATGGCTAATAGATTGGTTAATAGGCTGTAAGTGGAAAAATTTTTAAAATGAAACATTATAAAAATGCTTGTTGCTAATGTTGCAAAGATACTTGCTAATATGATTGATAAAAAATAGCTAAATAATTTTGTGGTTGTTGTTTGTGGTTGTTGATATGTTAGAATTAAAACAAAATAAAGGTATTTTTTTAGAAGTTTAAATCCATAAATTAATGATAAACAAGCGGAGAATGACATTTGTAAATTTGCGCTTAGTAGAGCTTCAGGAGTAATTAACAATATTACTAATGTTGCAAATCCTATTGTTCTTACTGGATGTGTTTCTCTATCGATTAAAATGCCAATTAAAAATAAGGCAGTCATGGTGAATGCTCTTTGAGCAGAAATTGGAGCATTTGCAATAAGAAGGTAGAAATAAGAAAAGCAAATTGTAATTACTGCGGATATCTTCTTATTGTTAATCTTAATAAAGGGATTGTAAATTTTAGAAAAAATTATGCTGCTTGTAAAAAAATTATACCAGACACAAGTGCGACGTGCATTCCAGAAATGGCTAATAGATGTGCAATTCCAGAAATTCTTATGTTATCGTACGTATTTGTATCTATTTTTTTGTATTACCAAGAAATAGTGCGGAGGTAATTGCTGCATTTTTTGCTTCCATATTATCATAGAAGCTTTTTGATATTACTTCTTTTAATTTGGCAATTGTTGAAAATGTACTAATATCTGATCTTTGGATAACCTTGACGTTGCCCATGGCATATCCTATTTCACCAATATCATTGAAAAAAGCGTATCTTGCATAGTCAAAGCTTCCTGGAAGAATTGGTGTTGGTGGTGGCATTAAATTTACATTAGCGATGATCTTGTCCTTGTTTTTAATGTTGTCAAGTTTAGTTCTAACGACTATTTTTATTTTTTTGATATTTTTATTGATTGCAAAATCCAAGAATTTAACTTGGTTTAATAATAATTTTTTTTCATTACCTCTTATTTCAACTTCAGCAACCTCAGCTATAACCCTACTTTGAATTGTATGATTAAGTTTGGTATTTTTAATATTTTGTACTCTAAAAACAATTGCTCCATAGCCAATCAAAATAAATGTGGTTATTAAAAGCGTTAATTGTATATACTAAAATTTGCTAAAAAAAGCCTATGAGTGAAAACGATATTAAGCTTAATGTCGTTAATGCTATTATTAAATTAAATCTACCTGATAATTTGTGCTAAAATACACCAAAATACCCAAGGATATGGGTATTAACCCCAATATATGAATCTTATCACTAAAAATTTTATACCTAACAAACCATACAACTCATTATGGAAATATAACGATAAAATCTTAAAATACTAGTATAAGTTGAAATTAATTTATATTAATTTTTATATCATTTTGTATGGTACAGGTCTACCAGCGTCATCTTTAGCCAATTTGCCATCTTCAAATTTTGCAGCCATATAATTCCCATGCCCTAATCTTTCGCCTTTATACATTATTGGTTTGACAACTTTACCGTCTAATTGTTTTAATTCAGCACCTTTTCCTCTGTTGCTGACGTTATTTTTTGAACCTTTTTTTCCAGCCATATTAAATTTATTTTATAACTTTTTTGCTATTATATCAAAGCAATCATACTTCAGTCAATAGCATTGTTGGATTAGTATAGTTATTTATTCATTGAAAACGAACAACTAGCTAAGTAGTAAAAAATTTTAGCATCATGGAGTTGGTGAGGTGGTATCATCATGTTTTGCTTTTTTATATTCTTTAATAATTCGCTCATCCATATTATACATCTTATCTTCAAGTAATAATATATTTTCTAATTTAAAAAATGAAAAAGTACTTTCATATAATTCGTGTCTTTCTTGTGGACCAAAAGAGCCTAAAATATTACATCTATTAAAAGAAGTAATAGAATTATCTAGGTCAAGTTGGCTATTTAATGATTGCATAACCGTCTCCTTTTATTATAAAGAAGCACAATATACTCTTGCAAAATACACAGTTACGTGTATACTATAAGTATGAAAGTTAGGCGGAGTATTTTATTATGCTTCGCTTTTGTATTATTTATCTTTTATATAGATATATTATAAGTGAGTGTAAATATCTATTATCTAAAATAAAAGTTAATTTAAAATATATGGATAAGCTATAAAAATATATTAAATAGTTTGCTGTGATATTGAGAGAGTTAAAATTCTACACATGTAGAAAATATTATATATATAATACAAATATATTATATACGTAGTACTTAAATAGTATAGTTGCTATATGGAGATTAGTAACATATAAGCAAAACAGGCGTAATAAATAATAATAAGAATTTAAAACAAGGGAGCACTATAAATAGAATGGTAATTAAATATTATAGTGAACACTCTTTTAATGCTAAGAAGTATAAGTAAAGTATTATTGTTAAATTATCTTGTACATCAAATTAGAAATAAAAATAATGGGGTAGGGTGATACAAAGAAATTAAGATATATTTGTACCGCATTCAACCTTTTATTCTTTAGTACAAGTATTAATTATGTTTGATTAGTTTGTACCATCGCAGTACAGTCTAGTTTTTTAGAGCTTTTTGAACTATTTAGTTATTTGCGATTAAAGGTTTTGTATACATCACTGTCATTTCTTTTCCCTACCACAGTAATGTATAAGATTGAACTATTTTCAATTCTAAAAATTAATCTATATATGCCAATATCTTTGCGATAATATGTGTATTTAGATTGTGATATCATTTTTTTAATATCAGTGTGCTTGGGACTTTTAGCTAAAGCGAATATTTCCTTAACAACTTGTTTAAATTGCTTAGAATCTAATGTAGAGAAAAACTT
>JBGCDJ010000003.1:0-138081 GCA_045105275.1 Candidatus Midichloriaceae bacterium | reverse complement strand
TTCCAAAATACTTTGTTATCGCCGCTGTTAATGTTGTCTTGCCATGATCTACATGCCCGATCGTTCCTGTGTTAACATGCGGTTTGTTTCTTTCAAATTTTCCTTCTGCCATTTTTCTTTCTCCTTTTTTATTTTTCTTGGTTAATAATTTCGTTAGCAATATGTTGAGAAACTCTTTCATAGTTAGCAAATTGCATACTATATTGAGCTCTACCTTGAGTCATAGATCTCAAAGTATTAACATAGCCAAACATTGTTGCTAAAGGAACTTTAGCTTTAATAATTTGTGCATTACCTCTTGGCTCCATACCTAGAACTTGTCCACGTATACTATTTAAATGCCCTATAACGTCTCCAATATAATCATCTGGAGTAATAACTTCAACATCCATAATAGGTTCTAGCAAAACTGGAGAAGCATTTTTCATACCCTCTCTAAATGCAGCTTTACCAGCTATTTCAAATGCTAATGCACTAGAATCAACATCATGATAAGCTCCATCAATCAATGTAGCTTTAAAATCTATAAGTGGATATCCAGCTAAAACACCTGTTTTACTAATTTGCCCTATACCTTTTTCAATTGCAGGAATATATTCCTTAGGTATATTACCCCCAACAACTTTATTAACAAATTGATAACCCTCGCCTTGCTCAGCCTTCTCAAACATAATCTTAACTCTAGCAAATTGACCGGCACCACCTGATTGCTTTTTGTGAGTATAATCAATCTGATAAGAGCCTTCAATTGTTTCTCTATAAGCAACTTGAGGAGCACCTATATTAGCATCAACCTTAAATTCTCTCTTCATTCTATCAACTATAATTTCCAAATGAAGCTCACCCATGCCAGCAAGTTTAGTTTGATTTGTCTCAGAATCAGTACTCACCCTTAAAGACGGATCTTCAGCAACTAATCTAGCTATTGCCACTGACATTTTTTCTTGATCTTGAGTTGTTTTTGGCTCTATTGCAACCTCTATAACAGGATCGGGGAATTCCATTTTCTCTAAAATGATATCACATCCCATTTCACAAAGAGTATCTCCAGTAGATGTAGCTTTTAATCCAGCAATAGCAACTATATCACCAGAAAAACATTCTTTAACATCCTCTCTATTATTTGCATGCATCAACAGCATACGTCCAACACGCTCTTTTTTGTCTTTTATAGTGTTATGAATCGTCATACCAGATTTCAACACACCAGAATAAATTCTAACAAATGTTAATGTACCCACAAAAGGATCATTCATAACTTTAAATGCAAGAGCACATAATTTACCGTCATCAGAGGATTTAACTTCTACCTCTTCATCATTCGAAACTTTCAAACCCTTTGTAGCATGAATATCTACAGGACTCGGAAGATAATCAACTACAGCATCCAGTAACGGCTGCACACCTTTATTTTTAAAAGCAGAACCGCAAAACACAGGAATAAACAAGCCCCTTAAGACACCTTTACGAATACATCTTCTAATCTCTTCAACGCTCAAGCCTTTACCTGATAGATATTTTTCCATCAATTCATCATCAGACTCTACTACAAGCTCAATCAAACTAGCTCTGTACTCTTCGGCTTTATCTTTTAAATCTTCTGGGATTTCGCCATATTCATACTCTGCACCCAACTTATCATCTTTCCAAATTATAGATTGATTTGTAACCAAATCTATAACACCCAAAAAATCCTCTTCTGAGCCAATTGGCAATTGCATAACCGCAGGTTTAGCTCCCAATCTATCAACGATCATATCAACACACTTATAAAAATCAGCTCCTACCCTATCCATTTTATTAACAAAACACATCCTAGGTACGTTGTATTTATCTGCTTGCCTCCATACCGTCTCTGATTGTGGCTCCACTCCAGCAACTCCATCAAAAACAGCCACAGCACCATCAAGAACTCTCAATGCTCTTTCCACTTCTATTGTAAAATCTACGTGACCAGGAGTATCAATAATATTAATCCTACATTCATGGCCACTTTTACTTTTCCAAAAGCAGGTAGTAGCAGCAGAAGTTATGGTTATGCCACGCTCTTGCTCTTGCTCCATCCAATCCATTGTAGCATTACCTTCATGAACCTCTCCTATTTTATGAGATTTACCAGTGTAATATAATATCCTTTCAGTAGTAGTGGTTTTTCCGGCGTCAATATGCGCCATTATTCCAATATTTCTGTAATTTTCAATTTTTGTTTCTCTATTACTCATAATTACCACCTGTAATGAGAAAATGCCTTATTAGATTCGGCCATTTTATGAGTCTCCTCTTTTTTCTTGTACGCCGATCCCTTTTTATTATAAGCATCAACAAGCTCTCCTGAAAGTCTACCAACCATTGTTTTTTCCGCCTTTCTTGATCTTGCAGCATTTGCCAACCATTTTAGCGCTAAAGACAAAGATCTAGCCGATCTAACCTCCATAGGAACTTGATAAGTTGCACCACCAACTCTCCTTGATTTCACTTCTATCAAAGGCCTTAAATTATCCACAATCTCCTCAAAGGCTTCAATTGGCTCTTTTTTAACTTTATTAGAGAGATTACCAATAGCTTCATAAACAATTTTTTCTGCTTTTGACTTTTTACCATCAAACATCAGATAGTTGATGAATTTCGCAATTACTACACTTTTGTAATTTGCATCAGGAGTAACACTTTTTATTTCTGCAGCTCTACGTCTTGACATATCATTTATGATTTAGGTTTTTTTGTTCCATACTTAGATCTACATTGCTTCCTATTTTGAACACCCTGTGTATCCAGAGCCCCCCTAACAGTATGATATCTAACACCTGGCAAATCTTTCACTCTACCACCTCTAATTAAAATCACTGAGTGCTCTTGAAGATTATGACCTTCACCAGGTATATAACTGGTAACTTCATATCCATTAGTAAGCTTTACTCTAGCAACTTTTCTCATAGCTGAATTAGGCTTTCTTGGGGTAGTAGTATACACCCTAGCACAAACACCTCTTTTTTGAGGACAACCTTGCAAAGCTGGAACCTTATTTTTCGGCACCTTAGATTTTCTAGGCTTTCTAACTAATTGACTTATCGTTGGCATTATAAATATTTATAAAAATTAAAACAATGTGGTTTGGAGATAATATTTATAACTTCCCATCTAGTCAAGTGATTTTTACGCTAAATCAATATTCGTTTTGATTAACATACCGCTTTCAATAAAAATTTTCTTTTGACATTATTCATAACAACGAAGATTATTATACTTAAAAAACTTACCAAAGCTCCTACATAGAAACTTTCTATATAAAATTCAGATTGAATAAGGTCATTCACCGCCATGAATATACAAGCTAATATAATAGACGCAATAAATTGCTTTTCACTTAAAAATTTACCAAATGCAATTGTACACATCAATGGTATAGCTAAAGTTACTCCACAATAACTTCTAAGCAAAATATAAAATTTATCAATATCATCAACAAAATGTCCCGCTAAAAAAAATGTAATACCTCCTACTACAACAAGACTTCCCATTTTATATTTGTTACTTTTGACGGATTTCTTATTGAATAAATCGTACATCAACGTATTACTGCAAATAAATAAAAATGAATCAAGTGTGGATAATATTGTAGCAGCTATGCCTGTAAGAAAAACACCCTTCAAACCTATCGGCAAAATGCTTAGTGCATAATTGAAATAAGCTTCATGTGGCATTGAATTGGGCAAAACAGCACTAGCATACATAGAGCCAGCTACTGTACAGAAATCACAAATCATCCAAAATATTACCGAAATAAAGATTCCTCTCTTCGCAACACTGGTATCTTTTGCAGCAAAACATCTTTGATAAAAAACGGGGCTCATAAATGTTGTTATAATTGAAATAAAAAACCATATAAAAAGTCCAGACAAAGCTTCTTCTCGATTTATTGAAAAATAGCTTTCATCCAAATTAATCTCCAAAAAATCATATCCCCCATATTTAAAATAAGAAAACACAACAACCATCATGACTGATGCATACATCAATATAAATTGAATTGCATCTGAATATATTATGCCACTAAATCCCCTAGCACCAATGTATGCAATAACAAAAACTATACCTACCATCATAGAATAATATAAATCCAAACCGAATAATTTTTGAATTAACAACCCTATCCCAATGAGATATGTAATAGGCAAAGCTTTCACCAAAATCATCAATGAAACCAGCTTATATGCAGTTTTCCCATATTTTTTCTGAATTATCTCTGGCAATGTAAAAACATTCATCTTCCTCGCTTTTTCGACAAAAAATAGCATAAAAAAAATCCCAGATAAATAAAAGCCCAGTCCGTATATCGCAATAGTATTTATTCCTCGCTTAAATGCTATTTGTGTAACACCAAAAATATCTCCATACCATGTTGAAACTAATGTTGTAACAAACAGAGGTAGGGTTAATTTGCGACCAAAAAGCAAATAATCCACCACACTTTTTTCATTATGTCTTCTTGATAACAATACAGTGTAAAATAACGTCAAAACCGTCAATACCACAAATACGCTAAGGTCAAATGCACTCAAACTAAGATCCATGTAATGTTTCTTTATAAAAAATTAACAAGTTCAATTGCAATTATAAGTATCCCCAGCATTATTGATGTAATTACAGCTACTTTATTATCTCTCCCTAATTTTAATGCTATTAATGCAGGAAATATAATTGCCAACATGCTTAAGCTAATCGCAGCAAAAGCTAAAGCGTTTACAAAAATATTTTTCCCAAGCACCGCTACTAGCAAAGGCGGACAAAATGTTATTAATATAGCTTTTAACTGATCTTTAAATAATTTCCTTTCAAATTTAAATTTCTCTAAAATATAATCATATAAACCAACTCCCACACCTAAAAAAGAAGTTGTAATTGCCAACCAACTAAATACTGAAACAATGATATGCAATTTGTTTTGCCCCGCTTTCTCAGCAAGCATTTTTATAAATGTATGTAGTTTATTATCACTATTATTTATAGCATCGAAGCTGATTAAACCATATTTTGGCAATACCGCTGAAGTAAAAAATATCCAAAGACAATATATGATCAAACTTAAAAAGCTCCCCCATAAAAATGCTTTTTTTATATCTTTTTCATTATTATCCAAATACTTCATAATAAAAGGTATACTGCCATGAAATCCAAATGATGTAAAAAAAACTGGGATAGCTTTTAATAAATTGTTGTTTTGCAATGAATATTCATCAAAACTTTTTAAATTACCAATTTCTAACTTTGAGCTCAAAAAATATAGCATCGTCATAAAAAGACTAATTTTTACAGCAAAAATAATCCTATTACTTATATCTAAAACTTTAAAATTGAAAATTATAAAGAATACTAATAACCCTATAATTAAATACCCTAAAACACCTTTGCTGAATAAATAAGAGGTCTCTCCCATATCCTCCATCATACTTATTTCAATGATACCTGACATATAAGCCGCAAGGAGGGTATAAAATAATGTCATTATTGATAAGTCTGCAATAAACCAAATTTTTAGGTTGAAACTTTTTTTGCACAATTCAGAAATTGAAAATGCTCCCTTATAAAATAAATTAATATTAAGAACCATCAAAGAGGCATAATATCCCAACAACCAAATCAATACTAATAATAACAAACTACCGACTTCACCCATAGATGATGCGATCATTGGCAATGCCAACATACTAGCCCCAATACTAGTCCCTGCAACAATCAATATTGAGCCAAATACTTTGCTACTTACCAGCATAACCAATTTTAGATGTATTTTTCTTGAGCAAAACTTAAAACTAAATATGATTTATGTAAAGCTTTTTTTATTGACCCCCATTTTTAGGGTTTATTTATAAAAAATATACGCAAATTGTCCAAATTTAATATTGAAAAATATTTATCTCTATTATATGACAATGTTAGATAAAATAAATTAGGAGTTAGGGCTACGCAATCAATACCCAATATAGCACAAAGCTATTATATTGCGATGCGAAATAAAAATGCCCAGGATTTAGAGAAATACTTACACCCTGATATCCAATTCATTGGTCCTATGGCTGAGATAGTTGATAAAGAGCGTGTTTTCGATGCAGCAAAAAATTTTATTAATATATTTGATTCTCTTGAAATACGCCAAAAATTTGAGAATGATAGTAATTTTGCAATGATTGTATTTGATTTCTTCTGCCCCCCTCCTATTGGAAAGTGTAGAGCAGCAGCAACGGTGTGCATCAAAGATAATTTGATTGCTAGATTAGAAATATTTTATGATGCTGAGCTATTAAGAGATAGAAAAAAAGAGATCTTCTCTTCATAATAAGAGTTAATATACAGGCGCTAAGCTTTAGGCGCCACACCTTTTTTAAGTAATATTGATTTTACCCTAATATTATAAATAACTAAGTAATAGAACTATTGTTGAATTCTCTTATCTATATTTTTACGGAAACGCCGTAATAAAAAGTCAGCAATACAACTTGTATCTAGATTATTTCAATCATATCCAGTGCCAAGAGTCATTATTACAGATAAACTAAAGAGATACGTTAAGAAAATTAAAGGGATGTGCCTTTTAGCAGAACATAAAGGTTACATAGGAATGAATAATCGTATAGAAAATGCACAACAATCCACACGAAGAAAGGAAAAGTGTTTGATAAAGAAATCATCTTGGGGAATGCAACAAACTCTATCATTAATAAGCACAGCAAGGAATATATTTGTTGTAGAAAAACACAAGAAGGTATTTGATACGCATAGTTATTGATAGGCATTGCTATAAAAAATACGAAAACTATTACAAATATGGAAATAGAGCGAGTTTTATGTGAATAAGAGCGGTGTATTTGTTAATAAGCCGTTTACCTTCTATCTCACATTTCCATATATCCAATCTTCTTTTTTACCCACATCGCACCACAATCAGCTCATCACTTTCAACCTCATTAAGCCGAAAGTGGCATGCTAAAAACTTATAGCTCGGTGTTGAAATTATCATGCACTTCATAAGCATCTATTTCTTTCACAATACTCATCACTTTATCTCTGGTTTGCGTGAAATAATCTTCAGAAAGCTTTAATAATGCTTCTTTATTGTCACTAGACTCATTGCACATATTTGATAATGGTGCAGGGAGATCTGGGTTTACTCTATGATAATGTGGAAAAATATCTAAAGCTTCTGTTTCACTTGTAGAAGATGTAGCTTGCTGCACAAGAGAAAGAAATAAGTGTTGTTTTATCTTCCAATCATTTTCTCCATAACCACTCATTTTCTCCATAATATTAGATGTTTCTTCTTTTCCTGTGCCTAAAGAAAAAATTTGCAAATCTGAAGCACTGAAAGCAGGGTTATGTTTTAGAAAATCTGTAACTGTAAACAGGGCAGGGTTTTTAGCATATACACCACCATCTACATCATAATAAATTTTACCATCAGGCCCAACAGTTTTTTTAGGTGCAAAAGCCGTAGGATATGAAATTGACGCTTCCACTGCATCTCTAACATAAAAATCTTTATTAGAGTCATGTTTTGCTGCATATGTAGACCATATATGCGGTGCTGAATTGTTTAGAGAGTATGAAAGAACACTAAGGGGTTTTAATGTTTCGCTAAACTTTAAATCTGTAGTGATTGTTTTTACCACATTAAATATGTTAGTAGTTTCATATTTTGGAGCAACTAACCCATCTTGTGATTCTAATTTATACTTCTTGCTGGCTTGGCACCAATCTTTTGCATTTAAAAAGATAGAGCAAACATCCGATGCAGAAAATTTAGCTCCTCCCTCTGCATTTGGGACCAAAAGTGCAGATGCAACGATACTTCCTGCAGAGGTTCCCACAACATGGTCGAAATATTCGTGAACTTACTTTCCTGTTGCTTTGACAAATTCTTTCAGAAAGCACACAGGAATTATCCCCTTTATACCACCGCCATCTATTGATAATATCTTATAATATTTTTTAGCCATAAAACACCACGAACAACTGTTATAATCTATTGATGCTACACATATATTTATTTATTGCAAATAATAGAGCTATTGTTGAATTCTCTTATCTATAATTTTTGCAAGATTCATCAATAAATACGGTGATTCATTATCAGTTAATATTTCATTTAATCTGGAAGAAACCTTATATTTTTCACCTTTATTTATAAGCAATATTGACTCTCCTAAAACAGCAAGATTATTAAAATATTCTGCATTTTTATAAAAATCTTCATACATTGCTATCGCATCCTCTGAGTTAACCTTTTCTGATAGTATTTTTATTTTAATAATCATTAATTTTGCGTAGTCCTGATAAATCTTATCTGTATTTTTTGAGCCTACGAGTAATTCGTAATTATGTATGGCACGATTAGAATCTTTATTGTTAAAATAGTATGCAGCTAATTGAAGTTTAGCTAAATCAGAATACACCGTTTTCTTTGTCTTAAGTTTTTCTAATTTAGAAATTTTACCCTTATCATTAGAGTTCATTGCATCACTATATTCACTTGCTTCTTCGAGCAACACGTTATTTTTGTAATTATTCCACCAAAAATAAGCAATAAAACCAATGAAGACAAATAAAACTAAGATTGCAACATACCTTCCATAATTTTGAAGAAAATTTACAAACCTTTCTTTATTAATATCATCCCTAATTTCGTCTAAAACATCCATAAAAACAAATAGTAATTGTGATTTATATTTTTTTATTTATATTATCTAGATAAATTGCATAACAACATCAATAGATTAAATGTTTGTAGAGTTTTTTGGAGAAATATTCAAGTTAATTTTAAATTTCGTCCAAACTTTTGGCTATACTGGTATTTTTATTATGACTTTCATAGAAAGTACTTTTATACCTATTCCCAGCGAATTTACACTAATACCTGCAGGAATTTTAATTGCAAAAGGAGAAATGCACTTAACTCCTGTTTTAATTTCCAGTTTAACGGGTACTTTATTAGGATCGTGTGTTAATTATTTTATAGCATATTATTTTGGTAGAAAATTATTTATAAACTATGGAAAATATTTTTTCTTAAAACCAGGGCAACTACTTTCATTAGAATTATTTTTCAATAAATATGGCGTTATATCAACATTTTTTGGAAGAATGCTACCAGGAATCAAGCATTTTATTTCATTTCCAGCTGGACTTGCTAGGATGAATTTGAAACTTTTTATATTATACACCCTTTTAGGAAGTTTTATTTGGCTTTCTTTTCTCCTTTACCTTGGTCATATAATTAATGCAAATGAAGAATTGATATCCATCTATATTAGAAGATTTAATATAGCCATTATTTTTATTGTTATTTTTATTTCAATTCTAATATATACTACAAAAAAGTTCAAAAAACGAAATTAAACAATGTTTGACATATTAGTCATCGATGATGAGCAAGATATTGGAGAACTGATAAAAGATATAATTGAAGATGAGCTAAATTTAAAAACAGAATTTGTACTAAATTCATCTAGTGCATTGGAAATACTTAAAAAATCTACACCAAAAATAATCATTCTTGATATTTGGCTAGAAGGTAGCGACATGGATGGATTAGGTCTTCTAAAAATTATAAAAAGCACTTATAAAGACATTCATGTTATTGTGATTAGTGGGCATGGGAATATTGAAACCGCAGTAAAAGCTATAAAATTAGGTGCATATAACTTTATTGAAAAACCCTTTAAATCAGAGAAATTAGTCATAACAGTAAAGAGAACCTTAGAGAACATTGAACTTCAGCAGTATCATACTCAACTACACCAACAGAATGATTTAGCATCCATAGTAGGTAAAAACAAACGGATTATCGAAATTAAAAATAAAATTGCAAACAATATTGGGTCAAATGCCAGAACCATTATATTTGGAGAAATTGGAACAGGCAAAGAAAAAATTGCAAGACTGATTCATAATTACCAAAACTCCATAAATAAGCCTTTTTATAAAGTAACTATCGAAAATTATTCCGAAAAAGAATTGGACGATATTTTATTTGGAAATACAGATTCTGTATCTATCTTTGAAAAAGCTAAAAGATCGACAATATATATCAACGATATTTCTAAATTATCTGACCATTTGCAGAAAAAATTACTTAATTATTTACATAATTCAAATCAAGCAAGTAAAATAATTTGCGCTTCCACCGCAAGTCAGAAGCAACTAATCAATGATTTAAATTTTAATCAAAATTTACTTCAAAGATTATCATCAATAATATTGGAAATACCTCCATTAAGAGAAAGAAAACAAGATATAAAACTCATTGTAGATTATTACATTAATAATTTTAAAAAAAACTACTATATTAAAAACTTAAAACTGAATAGTGAATTTTATACACAATTTTTAGAGTATGATTGGCCAGGAAATATCTTAGAATTAAAAAATTTTATTGAAAACTTATTACTAAAATCGCTTTTAAATCAGAATGACTTATTAAAAATTACTGCGTTTCCACTTTCTCAAAATAATAAAAATACTTTTGAATCCTGTTTTGACAAATCATTAAAGAACGCAAAACAACTGTTTGAAAAAAAATATATAGAATTTAATTTACAAAAATTTGATAGCAATATCACCCGCACAGCCAAACAAATTGGAATGGAAAGAACCGCTTTACATAAAAAAATCAAAGAACTACAAATAAAATCACACAACTAATACTTGCATTAATTGTTTTGAATTAGTACGCTTAACTAAGTGCTATCAAAATGTGTGTGAAATCCACCCTATTCATATAGGGCGTTTATACACAATCATGAGTATAGTAACAGAACAAAAATAATAATCAAGGAGGAAATTGATATGAAGAGGAAAAATATTTTATATACTTCTTCAATTATATTTGGATTTTCATTAGTCTTTGCTACAAATCCAATTACAACCTATGCAAATTGGCATAACAATCCTTTTTTCAAACTAAATGTTGGGTACGTCTTTCCTGAAAAATTAGTTGATAAACATGATGGTGCTAAGAAAAATAAAAAACCATCTAATGCAATGTTGTACAATATTGGCTGGCGTTATAAGTTAACCAATAACTTATCAACATATTTTGACTATACAAATTTCAGAAATATGAATCACAAAGTGATCCAACAAAATGCTACTAGCAAGCACAATGTGAAGGCAGATTTATTTCATTTAAATTTTCAATACCAATTTAATAACGAAAATTATTTTATGCCATATATAACTGCAGGAGCGGGTATATCAAAAAATAAATTTGGTGATTATACAGTAAAAGATGATATCACCAATCAAATTCTTTACAGTGAGCCTGCCAATACACATAGTCAATTTGCATGGAATGCTGGAGTAGGAGTTGAGTATAAACTAAATACAAAATTAGTATTGGAACAAATTATAAGTATGTTAATTTAGGTCACGTTAAATCTACTGGGCTCGGCTATGATAAAAATGGTAATAAAGAAGATGATCCAAAAAAATCCAGATTTAACATACACACTGTTAACCTAGGATTAACATATCATTTCAACTAAAATAGAGGAGAAAATGGCAAAATCAGCAGATCAATTTAGACAAAGTGCGACAAATAAAGTACAAAAAAATGTCCAGTGGAGCAATACGAATTTTATTAATATTCCAAGTAACTCAAATACTGCGAATGAGTTGGCAGCTGCAAGAGCAAAAGCTCAAGCTTTAGAAAATAAACATATTACTCTTGCAAATGAAAAAGCATCATTAGAGGGAAAGCATAACGATTTAAATAAGGTTTATGAAGATTTAAAAATAAAACTCGATAACAAGGAAATTGAACAGGAAGATACCACAGGGACTACTGAAGACTCTTTAAATGATAATAAAGATAAAGAAGATGGGGGGAAATTAGAATTTTCCAATAAAATTGGTTGTAACTTAATTGACCCAATCATCGAAAAAATAAAAGCAGAGTTTTTTTTATCAGACGATAAAGAAAATAAAGTAAAAAAATGTGATGCTGCTTCTATAAACCATAAAGAATCACATATAAAATGCTTTGAAATAAGAGCTCATAGCATAAAAAGCATAGAAAGCGAACCAGATAATTGTAAAAAAATATACTCATTGTACACTTTTCTAGATTCAATTGGCATGGAGAAGGACGATATAAACCATGCTGGATTTTTAAGTCTCATGAACAACAATAATCCATCAGAATTAAAGAATATGGTGGCTCCCAAATTTGATAATGTTATCAAACAATATTCATATGTTGGCAAAAAGGCAATAAAACATGCAGATGGTCAAGAATGCCTTAAAGTGAAAAATATCCACCTATGGAGAAAATTCATTCTCTGACGAATGTGCTCCATTGATTAATCTATATATGTTATTGCAAATTGCAAATGATAAAGAAATATATCATTATACTGGTTATAATCTTGGAGATGTTGATGATACAGAATTTCAAAATATACTTGCTCCTGATTTCACTGAGTTTTCTGGCTCTGATGCAACTGGAGCATTATAATAAGTTTATTCGTAATTCACAGGGGTGCATCATGTGCATCCTTGCAACGTAACCACCAATTATAAAACTAAGTTAAACTTACCCCTTGCTCTTTAAAATACACATCTTTATCAAATATTTCTAATAAAGCCTTTATTGAATCACCTAATGATCGCTTGATAAGCTCACTGGCATATTCATCAGCAATAGGCACTAGCGATGCATCATTATACATATTAAAAAATCTAAATCCAGATTCTCCACTTTGCCTAAAGCCTAAATAATCACCACTTCCCCTTATCTCCAAATCCTTCTCTGCAATTTTAAATCCATCACTAACAGTAGTCAATATGCTCAGTCTTTTTTTGGAATCCAGACTTAATTTTGTTCCATAAAGCAGTACACAATATGACTTAAGAATTCCTCTCCCAACTCTACCCCTTAACTGATGTAATTGAGATAAGCCGAATCTTTCTGCGTTTTCAATTACCATAACTGTGGCTTCAGGAACATCTACACCTACTTCAATCACTGTAGTCGAAACCAAAACTAGCTTCTCACCACTTTTGAATTTTTGCATTGTTTGATCTCGCTCTTCAACATTCATCTTGCCATGTATCATAGCAACATTATCCCCCAGTCTTTCTTGTAAAATTTTAAAACTATTTTCAACATAGGATAATTGCAATTTCTCTGATTCTTCTATTAAAGGACACACCCAATAAACCCTCTCTCCTCTTTTCATTACCACTTCTATCCTTTCCATTAAATTATTCATTTTAGATTTTGGTAACACACTAGTTACTATTGGAACATTTGATTTTGGCTTTTGCTTAATGATACTAACATCCATATCACCATAATTTAACATACTAATAGTCCTTGGTATAGGCGTAGCTGATAGCATTAACAAATCCACATCATCCCCCTTTTGCATAAGATTTAACCTCTGTTTAACACCAAACCTATGTTGCTCATCAATTATTACTAACCCTAAATTCTTAAACACCACTTTTTCTTGGAATAAAGCATGAGTTCCAATAACTAAATCAACCTTATAGTTTTCTAAATTTTCCAAAAACCACTTTTTCTCTGAAGCCTTTAAACTGCCAACTAAAAACCCAACTTCAATGCCCATTTGATTTGTGTAGTTGATAATATTTCTATAATGTTGTTGCGCTAAAATTTCTGTTGGTACCATGAAAGCAACCTGCTTATTTGCTTCTATAGCGTTTAATGCAGCACATATAGCTACAAAAGTTTTGCCACATCCAACGTCTCCCATAAGCAATCTAAGCATTTTCTTTTTTGCCAATTGATCTTGTGAAATTAAATCAACTGCTAACCGCTGTTCATTAGTTAATTCAAATTCCAATTTATCTAAAAAATCTTTAACCAATTTACCAGAAAATTTTATAGAATTTTTTGATTCATTCTGAAGTTTTTTTCTTAAAATTTTAAGACACATTTGATTTGCCAATAATTCATCAAAAGCAATCCTTGATTTAGCATTTTTCAAATCTCCAGAATTAAAATTTTCTGGAAAATGCAAAATATTTAATGATTCCATAAATCCTCTCCACCCTTGTCTTTCTAATAAATCATTAGGTAACCACTCTTCACATTCAGGTGCACTACTTAAAATATTCTTTATTAAGTATGAAATCAGTTTTGATGTTAATCCTTGAACCTTGGGATAAGTTGTCTCTAATTTGGGAACTTTATATTTCTCACTTGATTTAACTACTATATCAGGATGCACCATTACAAAATTCCCAATTTGAATTGTCACTTTTCCACTAATAATAATATTGTTGCCAACAATAAAATTTTGCTTAATATACGGTGGGATTTTATTAAAATAAACTAGCTCTATAAACCCAAATTCATTTTTACATAATATTTTGCTAGGTGATTTATATCGAAAACTATTTTTTATATTTACTTCAAAAATCTCTACTTCAAGTGTGACTAAATCCTCATTTTTAATTTCATAAATATTTGGTGAATAGCTTCTATCAATATAATCACTAGGTAAATGAAATAACAAATCTTTAAATTTTCGTACTCCAAGCTTGGCAAAAAGCTTAGCCCTTCCATCACCAACATCCATTAATTTAGATATATCCTGAGATAAATATCTTATAAAGCCACTTTCCATATTTATGAAATAATTAACAAATTTTTTTGTAATTTATTTATTGTATTTCGTAATTTTGCGGCTTTTTCAAATTCCAAATTTTCAGCCGCCTCAAGCATCTGCTTTTTTAACTTCTCAATATCATTTTCTATAATTTCCAAATCCATTATTTCTTTTTCATTATTTTTATTTTTTAAATTTGTTGCAGCTAAATTTAAAGAATTCATTAATTCCTTTCTAATTGTAGTTGGAATAATACCATTTTCTTCATTGTGCTTTTCTTGAATTTTTCTTCTTCTAGAAGTTTCTAAAAGAGCCTTATTTATTGAGTTAGTTATTTTATCAGCATATAAAATAACTCTCCCCTCACTATTCCTTGCCGCACGCCCAATTGTTTGAATTAGAGATGTTGCCGAACGCAAAAAACCCTCTTTATCAGCATCTAAAATACAAACCAATGAGCATTCTGGAATATCAAGACCTTCTCTAAGCAGATTCACACCTACTAAAACATCATGCTTACCTTCACGCAATTCCTGAATTATTTGCATCCTCTCTAACGTTTTAATATCTGAATGCATATACACCGCCTTAACATTCACTCCATTCAGATAATCGGTTAAATCCTCTGACATTCTCTTCGTTAATGTTGTAACCAATACTCTTTTACCATTTTTAGCTAACGTTTTACACTCACCTATTAAGTCATCTACTTGTGTTTCACAACTTCTTACCTCACATACTGGATCTAATAATCCCGTTGGTCTAATGATTTGCTCAATATATTTACCATCCGTATACGCTAATTCTCTTGGACTTGGAGTTGCTGATACAAAAATTGTTTGTGGACGCATTGAGTCCCATTCTTCATATTTAAGTGGTCTATTATCAAGTGCTGATGGCAATCTAAATCCATGTTCTACAAGAGTTTTTTTTCTACCTCTGTCACCATTATACATACCTCCAATTTGCGGTACTGAGACGTGACTTTCATCAACAAAAAGTAATGCATCACTTGGTAAATATTCAAATAAAGTTGGTGGTGCTTCCCCTTCATTTCGTCCAGACAAATATCTTGAATAATTTTCTATACCTTTACAAGAACCTGCCTCTAAAATCATTTCTAAATCAAAATTAGTCCGTTGAGCAATCCTTTGTGATTCTACAATTTTATCTAGAGATTTAAGTTCTTTCACTCGCTCACCAAGCTCATCCTGGATTAAATCTATTGCTTGTTCAAGGGTTGGTCTAGGCGTAACATAGTGGCTATTTGCAAATATAGTAATATTATCAAGCTTTTTTATTCTTTCTCCTGTCAAATAGTCAAATTCATAAATTTTTTCAACTTCATCATCCCAAAAAGTTACCCTCCAAGCTCTATCCTGATAATGTGATGGAAATATATCAACACTCTGCCCCCTAATTCTAAAACCACCTCTAGCAAAATCTAAATCCATTCGCTTATACTGCAGCTCTATCAACTTTTGCATAATATCTCTGCGGGAATATTTTTTGCCTTGCTCTAATTTAAAAGACATTTGTAAATATAATTCAGGAGCACCCAAACCATAAATACAAGAAACTGAAGCAATCACTATCACATCCTTCCTTTCAAGCAATGCTCTGGTCGCTGAATGCCTAAGTAAATCAATTTGCTCATTTATCTGAGCATCTTTCTCTATATAACTATCTGACTGCGGTATATAGGCTTCTGGTTGATAATAATCATAATACGAAACAAAATATTCTACAGCATTATTGGGGAAAAAACTTTTCATTTCGTTGTAAAGCTGTGCTGCCAATGTTTTATTATGAGCCATAATAAGTGCTGGTCTCTGGCATCTTTGAATAATATTAGCCATTGAAAAAGTCTTGCCTGAACCAGTAACACCCAATAAAACTTGATTTCTACTACCTTCGTTTATACCCTCAATAAGCTTATCAACAGCTTGCACCTGATCACCCCCCAGGTTATATTCACTTTCAATTTCAAATATTGTCATTTTAAAAAATTATTTGGTATAATTATTGCTGTTATTAAGTAAACGGATGTATATATTAAACCTATGTTAGATTCAGTCAATAGTATCAAGGACGTCTTCAATCCACAAGAAAATACTCATCAAGCAAGGGCTATAAAAGAAGCAGAAAAACCACTAAAAAAAATACAGGATGAAATACAAATTTCAAACGGTATAATTTCTGGCCTAGGTCAATGGCGTACACACCTTGAAAATTTTGAATCTGACATCTCAGGTTTTACCTATGACTTTTTAAGAAAAAATGGGGTTTTTGACAATAAAAAAATTGTTACTTCCAAAAAATTAACAGAAAATTATGCAAATATAAAAGCTAGGCCTGGCACAACCAATCAGCAAATTCCTTTTGAAATTCAGTCAATTGCAAAGGGCGAGGTACTCAAAAGCAATGAGCAATTGAACCCTGATGAAATATTTGCTAAGGAAGTTTCTAATACTTTGACACCAACTAAAGGAGCAATAATTCTTGAAGTTATTGATAATGGGTTAAAAAGTGCGAGTGATGCCACGTTTGCATCAGGAAAATTCACAATCGGCAATAGTAAAGAAATAGAAATAAAAAGTGGAGATACTCTGCAAGCTATTGCTAAAAATATTAATAATGTTACTACACATGCAGGTGAAGAAAAAAATCCACATGTAATTGCAAGCGCAGAAAAAGATAATTCAGGAAAGGAGTATCTATGGATACGTTCTGATGAAAAACACCATGGTATACAAAATAAATTTAATATATCTGGTGATGCAGTAACAAATGCCAATTTTACAGATGAAAATCAGAAAATAGAAGTTGATTTTGATGATAAAATTACGGTAAATGATTTTGTTGCAAAATTAAGAAACAATGCAAAAAAGGCCAACATTGAAGTTTTATACAATCCTCAACTTGACTCTAGGAGCGGAAAAAAAACAGGAACAATAGCTCTAAAATCATTACTTACTGGAACAGGCAACGTGATTAAAGTTGGTGGTAGCCTTACACAATCATCTTTTTCCATAGTTAAAGCACAGGACGCTATAATAAAAGTTGATGGACAGGAAATTATATCAAAAACAAATAAAATTGAAGCGGATAACCTTTTAATTAATTTACTTCATGAACCTCCTAAAGTTCAGGGCAAGGATCAAACATTTAATCTTTTAGTACAAAATGACACAGAAGGACTAGTGGAAAAATTTGAAGGCCTAGCAAAAAACTACAATGAACTTGCAAAATTTGTTGGAACAAATTCACTACAAGTTGAAGGAGAAGAGATCCCTAAAGCAGCAGAAATTGCAGCATTGTATAGTTATAGAGATCAATTAAATTACATAAATGAACACATATCTAATGCCTTCAACAAACTTAATCAATTTAATCGTTATGGAGATGATACATCTCAATTTGGAATTACCATAAAAAAGACTGACTATACGCCACCTCCTGGAAAAGCAGAAAATGGTAAAAAGCAAGTATATTTGCCAATAGAGATATATGAAATGAGTATTGATAAAAATAAATTGCAAAATGCCCTTGATGAAAATTTTGATATATTTAAAGATATTGTTTCGTATAAATTTGACTCTACTGATGAAAATTTCAAATTGAATGATAATCATAAAGACGTAGATTTCGAAAGAAACAATGTTAAAAATTTAGATTACTCTATAGATTATAAAGAAATAGAATATTTTAATAATCTTAGTAACCCCGCTAATTCAGCTGATAAGAAAATTAATGATTCTCTATCTGGAAAAAAATCTTTTATATTAAATGATATAAAGATAGATGTTGATAACAATACGAACTACTCATCTCTCGTTGATGAAATTAATAAATATTCCTCACAAACTAATATCAAAGCTTATTTACTTGGAGATGATAAGATAACACCTACAAACAATCCAACTGGATCAAATTTCAAAATAGCTTTAAGCGAAGCTAATGATAAAGACGTAGACGCTACTGATCTAAAAAGGATTCAGGATAATTTGAGGTACTCTCTTACTTTAGCTGATCCTGAAGATGCCTTAAATGGTATTTTCTCAAATCCGGCTGCCAAAACAAGTGGAAAGAGTTTAGATATTGATACCACACATCCTTTAATTGGGGAAAAAATTCCAACAATTATTTTATACGATACATCAAAAATAGTAAATGTGATTGCAAATTTAGAAGATAATACAGAAGCAGAATTACCATCATACTTTAAACTTGGTAATAACAATAAACTTGAATCAGGAACAGTAAAAATACTTCCAAAAATTATTGATCCTACTTCTGGTAAAAAGCTAAATTTAGAAAATTTTGAAATTTTTTATACATCAGAAAATAATGGAAGCAGCACCATCTTTGCAAGACAAGGTATAGCAGATAAAATTAATAACGTGATAAATGGTTATACAAAATTAAATGGATCAATTGATAGATTTACAAGGCTTGAAGAGCGTGATAAAACTTATAAAAATAGTCAACTTAGTTCGGAAAAAGCAAGCTTTGCCAATAAGAAGCATACTATTGAAAAAGCGCTTAATGGCCTTAGAATTCAAGAAATGAACACCAAAGCATATGAAGAATTTTTGAAACAAATGAATAACGCAGAAAAAGGAAGGAATTAATGAGTCATTCGTTATTTCTATTAAATGAAAAAAAAGTTACAAAATCAAAATCTACTTATATCTCTTCAATAGCTAATGTAAAAAGCAATAGCATTGCCCAAGAGTATAAAAGTGATATTGACATAATTACTACGTATAAAATATACATACAGTCCATTGAAAAGGTTATGACTTTGTTAAAAGATGTAATGCATCTTTTAGATCAGCAAAAAATTGATGAACCTAACTATAATCAAGATATAGAAATTAAAAACTCTATTCATCATAAAATTACCACTATTGAATCAATCATTAATGAATTTACAAAATTATTTAGTGTGATCAAAGATAATGATCTAGAAAATATATATAATCATCTTTTTATGAAATTTAGTGGAATAGAAATTCAGTTAAAGCTATATTTTATTAAACAGGATACCAAATACGCACAAAACTGCTTAAAATTATGCGAATATTTACTTAAAATATTTAAAACCCTTGAGCAGCAAGTGATAAATGATGAGTCATCAAAAAAGGTTGATGCACAATATCCACAAGATTATAAAAATATTTAAACTTTAGAAAACCATATTTGCTATAAATTAAAATGCTTTATGTAATAGGTATTGGAACTAATTTGGGCAATAAGATTGCTAATATTGAAAACGCTATAAAGCTTATTTCTGAGAAATTAAATGTAATTAAAATTTCTAATCTATACAGATCTGAGGCTCTATTAAAACCAGAGCATCCTAAAAAGTGGGATAAGTCATTTTTAAATCTAGCTTTATTAATAAAATTTAATGCTGAACCTGAGCAATTACTAAAAATACTTAAATTAATTGAATCAAAAATGGGTAGAAATAAAAATTCTCCCTCTTGGTCCCCTAGGATAATTGATTTAGATATACTAATTGCAGAAAATTTAACAATTAATATCTCAAATCTACAAATACCTCATATAGATTTTTTCAATAGAGAGTTTGCTTTAATACCAGCAGTAGAAATTGCTCCTGACATTATATATCAACAAAAAACTTTAAAAGAGCACTGCAAAAAATTCAAAAAGACAAAAATTAAATTAATGATTGATGTTAATTAATTAAAGTGAGTAAAATTAAATCTGATTTACCAACGTGTATTTAATCAGCATGATGAAAGAAATAATTAAAACAATTAATCCTACCACAGAACAGATAATTCAAGAATACGAATATCATACAACATCTCAAACAAGAGAAATTATAGACTCTGTAGCTTTAGGGCATGAAGATTGGAAACAACAAAGTTTAAAAATTAGGTTAAATTTTATTTTGATACTATCTACTCAATTATCAAAAAGAAAAAATGAATTAGCTCTAATTGTAACTGAAGAAATGGGCAAGCCAATCTCTCAATCAATTTCAGAAATTAATAAATGTATCTCTCTATGTGAATATTATATTAATAACTCAGAAAATTTTTTAAAGCCAAATTTTATTGAAACAAATTATAGTACTAGCTATTATACGCATGCTCCTCTTGGTATAATATTCGGTATAATGCCTTGGAATTTTCCCATTTGGCAAGTTATGAGATATGCAATACCTAACTTAATTATAGGAAATAGTATCTTATTGAAACACTCATTAAACACCTCAGGAGTATCATTAATACTTGAAGAATTATTTAAAACATCGTTACCAAAAAATTTGTTTAGAAGCTTATTTATAAAAAATGAAACTGCTGAATTAATTATAGAAGATAGCAATGTTGCCGGGGTTACAATAACTGGAAGTAAAAGAGCTGGGGCTGATGTTGCAATGAAAGCTGGAGCTAATATTAAAAAAACTGTCTTAGAGCTGGGAGGTAATGATCCATATATAATATTAGATGACGCAAACATAGATTTAGCAGCTGAGGAATGTGTTAAATCAAGATTATTAAATACAGGGCAGGTTTGCATTGCAGCAAAGAGAATTATAGTATGTGAATCAGTGAGGTGTGAATTTGAAAAAAAGTTAATTAAGTTAGTTCAGGAATATGGATATACTAATCCAAATTTGCATGATTCAAAATTAGGACCATTAGCAAGAAAAGATATTCAAAATAATTTACAATATCAAGTTCAAAAAAGCTTAGATCAAGGTTCTAACTGTATTTATAAAAATACTATTCCTGAAGGAATCGGCTATTACTTCCCTGTAACAATTTTAAATAATGTCGATAAAAACAATATAGCGTTTAAGGAAGAACTTTTCGGTCCTATATTTTGCATAACCTCTGTTAAGAATGAAAAAGATGCAATAAAATATGCAAACATGTCTGAATATGGACTATCAGCAGTAGTGTTTACCCAAAACATAAAAAAAGGAGAGGATATTTGTTTAAATCAGTTAAATTTTGGTACCTGCAACTTGAATAAAATGGTCTCCTCTGATCCAAAATTACCATTTGGAGGGGTTAAAAATTCAGGATATGGGAGAGAATTATCTGCAGTAGGCTTAAAGGAATTCGCAAATATGAAAACTATTAATATTAATAAAAATTAATACTAAAATACTTTACCCTAATTCTTTCGGTATTTTAATAACACCATTTGATGAGATATAAGGCTCATTAGAATTATTATAAACCATAATTTCAGCTTTAGATTTTTTATTAAGTATTTGTTGCTCAAAAATCTTTTTATTTGGAATGCTTCTTTTCTTGCTATCATTTAAGGCCATTAATAAATTACTACTGCTCTTGGCTGTCTGGTTAATTTTTCTTAAATATTTGCTACTATGGCGAGGATTTTTTGAATGGTACATTGCAACCGCATCTTGCCAATTATTAGTCTTACGATAGTTACTTGCCAAATAATATGCAGAATATCCAACGTTATGATGTGGCGATGCCATTTGCTCGATATTTGCAAAATTATGCTTGTGATATTTATAATTTATTTGATTACAACCTATGTCTATATTCTCTTTCCCATTAGCTATATGAATTTTCAATGCTTGGACCAATTCACTCTTAGTTCTATAAAATTTAGACTTTCCATTTATATTAGCAGTCCATGGCCATGGTTGAAGCCTTTTTGAATTTTTGTCATATTTCCCAGATTCTACTAAAGATATTAAATACAAAAAGTTCCTCGGAATATTATATTTTCTTTCGAAAAGCTTAATTGCACTTAAACAATGTAGCACATCAGAAGAATTAAACTCTGAAGCATTTGATATTTTTGAATTTGACAAAAATAATGTGCCAAACATTATAAAAACAATTAAAGCATTAGTAGCAATATTAGAATTTTTCCCCTTCTTTATTTTACAATAATAGTAACAACTTCCTATAGGAATAAAGCAAATATAAAGCAGCCCAATTATCGGCAAAGCAATCCATGGCTCAAAAATAATTCCAGTAAAAACAATGCCTAAAAATATCAATATGATATTTACCCTCTCCTTGGGAACAGTGATTTTTTTAGCTGAATAAATTGGAATTTTACTTATCATCAACAAGCCTATTATAGTCATATATATTGCAACAAACCAATATGAAAATATAAAAACTTTATTATTAAAAAGCTCAAAACTACATGTCATTGGGATTAATAATAAACCTGCCGCAACTGGCATTGGCATCCCAACGAAAAAATTATTTTTAATTTCATTATCCTTATCATCATCAACGTTTTGCAGCACATTAAATCTAGCAAGCCTTAGTGCTGAGCAAGCTATATAAACCAGAACAATTGCCCATCCAACACCTTTATAAGGTATTTCTTTTAGTGACCATAAATAAACTGCTATCCCAGGCGCAACTCCAAAATTACATAAATCAGCTAGGGAATCTAATTGAGCACCAAATTCGCTGGTAGAATTTAGCAATCTGGCAATTTTACCATCAAGGCCATCAAGAAATGCAGCAATAATAATTAATGCCACAGCTATATTAAATTTTCCGTCCAACGAATACCTAATAGATGTTATACCTAAGCATAATGCTAATATTGTGATTATGGAAGGTATTAACTTCTGTATCGGTACATTCAATTTTTTTGGCGTAATAGTCATTTTAATTACACAGCAATTTACTTATTGTCGCTTGTTTTCTTTCTCACAGTTTTAGTCTTAGCTTTAGATTTATCTGTAGATACAGGCTTATCATCTTTTTTAGCACTAGCTGATTTTTTAGGAGCAGAAATTTTTAAACTCGTTTCTTTAATATCTTTGAATTCTCCAATAACTGTTTCACCCCCTATCATTCTTTGCCCTTTCAATACTTTTATATCGAAGTTTGTTGGCAAATAAAGATCTACTCTGCTTCCAAATCTAATTATACCGAATCTCTCTCCAGTTGTTACTTTTTGATCATCTTTTAAATCGCAAACAATTCTACGTGCAATAAGCCCAGCAATCTGAACAACACCTATTTCACTCTTATTGCTTAATTCCAAAAGTATTGATTGTCTTTCATTATGCTCACTAGCTTTATCCAATGATGCATTGAAAAATTTACCATGATGATAGTTAAGTTTCTTCACCACCCCAGCAATTGGTATTCTGTTTACATGCACATCAAAAACATTTAAAAATATGCTTATTCTGTTCATTTCATCTTGTGTATTTGCTATTTCTTTTGGCAATTTTGCTTTTTCAATTTTTTGCACTATCCCATCAGCAGGACTAACAACAATGTTTTCTTGATGTGGCACAACCCTATTCGGATCACGAAAAAAGAAAATACACCATAAAGTTAATATAACCCCAAACCAACCCAACGACTGAGACCAGACAAAAAATACTAGTGTAATTATTGCAAAAATACTTATAAAGAAATAACCTTCTTTATGAATGCTTGGAACAAACTCTCTGATAGTATCTAACATAAATATTTCAAACTAAATTTTATTATCTTATATCACATATACCACACAACTCAAATCGAAAAATTTTTATTATATTGCTATTTTTGCTTTACTTTTATTTTTTCTAGAATACAAAGGAGAAAAATTTATATAACGATCTATGAGATTATTCTTTGTAATCGTAGCTTTTTGTTTTGTAGTTGCACATGTGCAAAACGATCTTATCTCTCCAACATTCCCAGACATGATTATATTTTTCAATACTAATTCAAGTATATTTCATTTAATGAGTAGTGCTTACTCTTTAGGAGTGGGTATAGGTAGTCTTTTTTTAGGTCCTATTTCTGATTATGCAGGTAGGAAAAAAACTCTATTAATTGGATTATTTCTTCTAATATCTGGTTGTCTATGTAGCATGCTAAGCTCGGATATAAACTATTTAATATGTTTTAGATTTTTTCAAGGAATCGGCACTTCAGCTCCAATGGTTGTGTGTATTGCAATGCTATTTGATGTTTGCAATAAAGAGAAAGCAAGGACTTTTGTTGGACTAAAAAATGGCATATTAACTTTTGGTAAAGCAATTGCACCAGTAATTGGAGGATATTTGGGTTTGCTGATAAGTTGGCAGTTTAATTTCTTATTAATTACAATTTTTGCAAGCTTATCTATATTATTGGTATCAATATTTATTGATGAAACCTATAAATCTACTCCCAATTCCTCTCAAAAAAATGTAAACTACCTTATTAATAATTTACGCCAAATTTGCAAAAATTATGCTTTTTTACTCTCAGATAAAATAATGATGGCATATCTTTTTATCCTTGGCTTTATGGCATGCAGTATAATCACCTTTACCTTAGGTGCCTCAATTATATATATCAACCATCTAGGTGTTAGCAAAAGTATATATGGATATCACCAAGGGGGAGTATGGGCTGTTTTTGGTGCATTTTGTTTTTTAACACACTATATTATTAAATTTACAAATATTTCCATTGCAAAAAAAATAGGATTCACCCTAATGGCCATTGGCTGCGCTTCACTCAACTATACTGCTTATGCATTCACAACTCCGTATTTCATTACACTTAGCATGATGATTTGTAGTGCAAGCTTTGCAATTTTGATAACAATTCTATTTACTGATGCAATGTCACTACATCCTCATATTAAAGGTGCAAGTTCTTCAATAATTGCATCTACAAGAACTTTTTTAGTGACAATCAATGTGGCCTTAGCAGGTTATTTTTTTAATGGCACCATTATTCCCTTAACAATTATGATTACAACTTTACTTAGCTTAACTGTCATCATATATATATTCGTCATCCACCCTTATACATACAAAATAAATAAATAATTTCTTTTTTACTGCAAATTAATTATATGTGAAACAATATTTTCCATATAACTAGAAAAAACGCTCCCCATATAATCTAGAGATAACAATATAGAAAAGAAAACAGCTATTATTTTTGGTACAAACGAGATTGTAGGTTCTTGAATTTGTGTTAAGGCCTGAATTAATGATATCAACACACCAACAACTAATGCCACTAAGAGAAGAGGCATAGATAGTTTTAATAGAACAATTAAAGTATCCTGTGCTATTTGTGTGATAGCTCCCGTATCCATTTTAATTCAATTTTTCATTTGATTTTTTATTATTATTGTAGAGAGTCATAAAATCTACTGGGGAAATATATAAAGGCAAATATCCTCCATCTCTCGAAAGATCAGAGATTATCCTTCTAGCATATGGAAAAATAATATTTGGACACTGGATAAAAATTATTTTCTCTTTATCCTCAACATCTTTTTCTAAAGTAAAAATTCCTGCATATTTTAAATCTATTAAATACTGAACTTCATCCTTAACAATTGATTTAACATTAATTCCTAATACTACTTCATAAGTTTCATCTTGCACTCCATGAGCTCCAATATCAATTGAGACATCCACTTCTGGCTTATCATTGTTTAATAAACTATATGGAGCTTTTGGATTTTCAAAAGATAAATCCTTGATGTATTGAGCATTAACTAATACACTACCATTGATGCCTGATTTTTGTGACATAATTAAAATTTCAAAATTTGTTAATTAAATGATTTATATCAAATTTACTTGAAGAATACAAAGATAATATATATTACAGTATATAAATAATTTATAACGTACTCCCAGAAAATATATGGATTTAATTTTTTTAGTAGCAATAGCTGCCTTTATTATTTACAAACTTTTCCAAAGCCTTGGCAAAGAAGATAAAAGTTTAAAACAATTTAAACATATCGAACCTGTCCTTAATAGTTTAAAAAAACATGTAAATCATATTAAAAATGTAGAATTTGAGGTTATTTCAATAAAAGAAGCAAATTTGAGCCCAAAAATTAAAAAAGTATTCGAGAAATTACTAAGAGAAGAAAAATCTTTTAGTATGGATAATTTTATTGATGGTGCTAAAAAGGCATTTAAAATGATTTTAGTCGCTTTTAACTCTAATGAAATACAAACTTTAAAAGAGTTACTAGATTACCAACTTTATCGAAAATTTATTAAAGAAATAAGCAACAGAGCTACAAATACGGTAAAACAAGAAGTAACTTTAGTCGGAATAAAAGATGTAAAAATAATTGATGCTGATATACAAGATAACGTTGCTTCTATAAAATTAGAAATTGTTAGTGAGCAAATTATTATTGGTAGAGACAAAGATAAAAAAATAGTATCAGGGAGTGCTAATAAAATACTACAAATATGTGATATCTGGACTTTTAACAAACAGATCAAATCTGGGAATTTATGGCAATTAACACAAACTGAATCTAAATGAACTGCTTAAAATTTAAAAATTTAGTTTTATTGCTTTTTGTTATTATTTTATGCTCTTGTTCTAGCGGTTATAAAAGAAAATACAAAGTTAGAAAAGTTAAATTTATTAAAACTGAATATAATAAGATAGTGGGATGGAAATATGATTCTCATATCATTAGCCTCAATACATTTTCAAATTCCTGCAAAAAAATCCTTAAGATTAGTGATACTAATCCCATTAGTAAATCAACGCGCCTAGGTGGCAATGCCAGAAATTGGAAAAGAATTTGCCAACATTTAAACAATAAAAAATTTAAAACCAACGAGCAAGCTAAACGTTTTTTTGAAAAATGGTTTACACCATATATAGTATTAGATGGGCAAAGTATTAAAACTGGTAAATTCACCGGTTATTATGAAATTGAAATTAATGGAAGTACAAGAAAGACACGAAGATGTAGGCACCCAGTGTATATGCCACCTAAAAACCTTTCACAACATCAACGTAAAAACTACCTTTCTCACTCATCTATAAACAAAGGATCATTGAAAGGGAAAAATTTAGAAATTTTATGGGTAGATAATCATGCAAGATTGTATTTTATGCACGTCCAAGGATCTGGAAGAATTAAATTGAATGACGGTAGGTTAGTTCGTTTAGGCTATGCTGGAGAAAATGGTCATGATTACAAATCCATAGGCCCTTATTTCAAAGAATATAATGCAACAGGTATTAATTCTGCACTTGATATGATTGAATGGCTACACAGAAATCCAAGGGATAGTAGAGAAATCATTGAACGCAACCAGTCTTATGTGTTTTTTAGAAAAATTAATGGGAATGGGCCAATTGGTGCCCAAGGAATACCACTTACACCTGAGCGCTCTATTGCTATTGATAAAGCTATTTATCCTTATGGAACACCTATTTGGATTGATACATCGCTACCTAAAACAAGAAATTATATAGATAGAAAATATAGAAGATTATTTGTAGCCCAGGATACTGGAGGCGCGATAAAAGGAGCCATTAGAGGTGATATATTTTTTGGTCACGGAAAAAGAGGGGAAGAACTGGCATGCTATATGAATAACAAAGGGAAACAATACGCACTATTTCCAAAAAGTGTTAAAATACCAAATTATTACCGCACACATTAGGGTCTCATTAAATTAATAGGAAGATAGGCGTAGAGTATGCTCTAAATCTATTAGAAAAATTATATCATTCCATGGATAAGGAATTATATCTTTTGCTTTAATTTTTCTATTTAACCCGATTTGAGAGTCTATATCAAAAATTATAATTTTATCTATAGATCTTTTTATAATCATTGAAGAGTAATAGAATATCTATAATTGGAGTATTTTTTAAAACTTTCAGTAGCCTATATATACTAAATTTGAAAAATAAGAGCGATCAAGGATAAAATTATAGTTTAATGTATTTTTGTAGGACAATATATCCATCCCTTCAATCCATATATCTGTAAAATAACTTCTCAAATAATTATAATGGACATCCGGTTCATGGTTGGTTTTAGGTAATAAAATAGTTGCTATTAATAAATTGTGAAGTAGATAATAATGCTGTTGTTTTACATGCACCTAGCATCCCTTCAATAGATATACAAATATTTTCACTCATTTTATAAAGTTAAGTATTTGGGGTGGATAAATAATATATTTATCCAAATCTTCGTAAATCACCCATTTTGATATCTTTTTTAATGATTAATAGGGTGTCGTCAAGCTAATAAAGGGTTATAGCAAATTAAGGAGATGTTGAGTAAAGTTTTATAAGGAATATAATATATAATGAAAGTAAATTGAGGATATTTTATATTATGAAGATCCGTAGATTCAAAAGGATATGAATTAGATGTGTATTTGCAAAAACGTCGAAATAAAAAATATGCAATACGCTTTTTATCTAGATTATTAAGATCAAACTGCACCTAGAGTAATTGTAACAGATCAGCTAAAAGAGCTATACGAAGCCAACAAATGTGTCCTATTGCAAATCGTCATAAAGGATTAAACAATCATACAGAAAACTCACATCAACCTACATCTAGAAAAAAAATGTCTGATAAAGTTCAAATCTCTGCAGAGTGTACAGAGAACATTATCATTAATGGGGTAGGTTAGAAATTATTTGCTGTAGATGTTGGAAGATACAGTAATAATTCAACTATACAAAGAAATGTGTTTAAAAATGCTAAATCTATTTGGGAGGAAGCATCTCAAATAATGACTGCTGCCTAAAATTTAAAGCTTGAGGATACTCTACTCCTATCTTCCTATTAACTTGGCGGGTCGCTACACATACTGACCCCTACATTTTTGGATACTCTCTAATCCACGCTATGTGGTATTATTCGCTAATAATTCACCCTAATTTAAATTTAACGTACAAAATAACTGCCCCTTTAAATCTATTGAATACAGTTGAGGTTCTTTATATATAGAGATTAAAATCTCGATAATTGACTTATAAATAAAAACTGGATTTTCTCTATTTATTATCTCACCTATATGAGTCAATGCGGGTAGTTCTTCAATTAAAAAATTATTCTTCTCTATATTCAAAGCATCAAAATCAATTGCATATGATTCTATAATTTTTTTAGTTGTAACTTTATATAATCTTTTAAATTCCTCATTTTCTTTTAAAAGATTTTTATAATGAGATAAAACATTTTTGTATGTAATATTACTTTTTATGTCAGATAATTTTATTATTGTATTGCGTTGTTCTTGTTCATCCTTTATTCCCAGCACTTCTAAACTTTTTACAATCTTATTATATAAATAATTATCTTGCTTTCTTACTTTTTGTTTTGCCTTACTTTCGTTATATCCTAATTGTGCAAAATTATAATAAGAAATTTGATCAGGTATAAATATCTGAAACGATCTAAATTGAGTATTTGCCCAATTTAATAACGCAGTTATATTTTCTTCTGAAAAAAAACTATTAAATGGGCTCATACCTAGTATACAATGACTCTTTTCTAGTTGATCATTACCTATATATATAGGATATATTTGATCTATACCTATATTTTCAATTGATTTATTCATTATTTGCACATAAATTTTTTTGCAAAGTTATTGATATTGTTATGCCATCTTCTTCAATATTATTACTACTACTAATTACGCCTTGATGTGCAACAATTATCTCTTTACATAATGACAATCCTAATCCCATACCATGCTTCTGAGAATTACTAGTAACTAAAAATGGTTCAAACATTAAATTAAGCTGCTCTTCTGGTACTCCTATCCCACCATCCTTAAATAAGATTTTAATAAAATCTCCTTTTGTATATACATGTATTAATATTGGAGAATCATTATCAGTATATTTAATAGCATTATTTATTATATTTTTAAAAACTATTTTTATTCTTTTTAAATCTAAATTCACATAAATTTCATTATACTCACTTATTAAGTTAATATCAGGATTGGTTTTTATTATATCAAATTTTGTGATATCTGAAATTATTTTTTCTAAAATATCTACTACATTCTCTCTTGTTATTTCCAAATTAGTAGTTTTATTATTTATTCTTGAAACATCAAATATATCCTCTACTGTTTCATTAAGATATTTTGTACATTCTTTGATATTTTTTAAGTACTCTTTACTATTTTTTAAATTTATAGCATCCTCATATTCTGTTGCCATACTTTTTAATGCAAATACTGGCGTTCTTATTTCGTGTGCTATATTTGCCATCATACTATTTTTAATTTTCAACAAATCCTTAATCTTAATTTTACTTTTGGCTAACTCTTTTTCTTGTGCTTTTTCATGGGAAATATCGATTGATACACCTATAATACCAATTATCATGTTATCTTCATCTATAAGTGGGCTTTTTGATGTCTTAAAAAATTTTATTTTCCCAAATTTATCGACCGCTTTTTCTTCAAATGTTATACTCCTTCCTTCTCTAATTACTATATTATCATTTTCTACTATTTGGTTTGCAGTACATCTCCATATTAATTCATCATCACTTTTCCCTATTATTTCATTAACATTAGAATATCCAAATTCTTTAGCCATATTAATGTTACATCCTAAATAAATACCGCTTAAATCTTTCCAGTATATATTTGATTTAGTTGCATTTAATATTTGTTGCTCTGCAGATAACATATAATAATTAATTTATGTGTTACTATTAATTTTAGAAAATAGCAAAATATTAATCTCTTCGATAAAATTATTTATATCATTGGTTTTATATAAAACTTTATCAAATATATCAAATCTCCGATTTGTCATAACTGCTAAATCAGTTGCATTTGTATATAACACAATGTCTGTATTTTTGTATTCATCTAACTTTTTTACACTTTCTGCTAATTCTAGACCATTTATCTGACACATGTGATAATCTGTAATAATTAAATCTATTTCTGGAAAATGACTAGTTAATAAATCTATTGCATCTTCCCCACTACTACATTTCAGTATATGATAATTGTTTATATTCAATATATTTTCTAATAATCTTATTATTATCTTGTTATCATCTACTAATAGTATAGTTACTTTCTTATTCATTGCATTATAAGAAACTTACATTCTTGTATATTTATTCATATATAATAAACAATATCAACTTTTTATTTTTTTGCTTATTTTTTATTTATGCAGCAAAGTTACTAAAACGTATCAATTATTGACAAAATATAAGCATATATATAGATTCTTGATACGGATAAAACGTTTATTTTGAGATATGTTTTCTTTAAGTTACCCTAAAACAAGATCCCAGAGATTGAGAAGTTGTAAGTGGAGCAGAGATTTATTTGCAGAAACAAGTATCAGCCCTAAAAATTTAATACAGCCTTTTTTTATCACTGAAGGAAAAAATATTAAAGATGCGATTGGTACTATGCCAAATGTCTTCAGATACAGTATTGATAATTTAATAAAAGAGATAGTTATAGCAACAGAATTAGGTATCAAAGCAATTTTGCTTTTTCCACAAATCACAGAGGACAAAAAAAGCAATGATGCTCAAGAATCCTATAATATGAATAATTTAATTTGCAGAGCTATAAAGGAAATAAAAAAGCAAAAATTTGATATTGGAATAATGGCAGATGTCGCACTTGATCCATACACTTTAAATGGTCATGATGGGATTATTGATAAAGATGTTAGAATTTTAAATGATGAAACAATAGATATACTGTGCAAGCAATCAATGAGTTTAGCAGAATCTGGTTGTGATGTAATTGCTCCATCAGATATGATGGATGGAAGAGTTGGAAAAATTAGAGATTCATTAGAGCAAAATGGATGTTATAACACTAAAATTATCTCATATTCAGCAAAATATGCTTCACATTTTTACGGACCATTTAGAGATGCTGTTGGCTCTAAAAATTGTCTTAAGAATTCTTCTAAAAGCACCTATCAAATGGATTTTAGAAATGCTAAAGAAGCTATTTCTGAAGTTGGACTTGATATTTCTGAAGGATCTGATGCCATTATCATAAAGCCGGGTATGCCATATTTAGATGTAATAAGCTTAATAAAAAAAGAATTTAATATCCCCATAATCGCTTACCAGGTTAGCGGAGAATATTCAATGCTAAAAATTGCTGGTGAAAAAGGTATATTTAATACTGACCAAGCATTTATCGAAAGCTTCATCTCATTTAAAAGGGCTGGCGCATGCTCAATAATAACGTACGCTGCCATTGAGATCGCAAAAAAGCTTGCAAAATAACTCCTATTACATTCAAAGTAAAAAGCTATTAATTAAGAACATTTTTTAAAATGGATTGCCAAACACGATATATTGCAATTATAATTTTTTCCTTTATTGAAGAATTTCCTTTTTGAAGGTGATATCAAACTAAAGAAGGTTGGTATACGAAATAATCTATATCTCAAAATTATATAAGATTATTTTGACTTATCTTATCACAAAGAAGTTGTTCTTTTTATTTTTCTTTGCAAAATTAATAAGCCATATAATAGTGCTTCAGCTGTAGGTGGACAACCCGGAACATATACATCTACAGGTACAATCCTATCACACCCTCTGACTACAGAATATGAATAATGATAATATCCTCCTCCATTTGCACAGCTTCCCATAGAAAGCACCCATCTCGGCTCTGGCATTTGATCATACACTTTTCTAAGGGCGCTGGCCATTTTATTTGTCAATGTACCTGCAACTATCATGACATCAGATTGGCGTGGACTAGGTCTGAAGAGCATACCAAATCTATCCATATCATATCTGCTGGATGCAGTATGCATCATCTCTATTGCACAACATGCGAGACCAAAGGTCATTGGCCATAAAGAACCTGTTCTAGCCCATTTTACTAAATCATCTAATTTTGCAGTAACAAAACCTCTATTTTTGACATCTTTTATAGCATAATTTAGAAGCTCGTCTTGCTTTTGATCTAATTTAATTTCATTATACATATTCATTCCCATTCCAATGCTCCTTTTTTCCATTCATATACAAATCCTATAGTTAATGTTATTATAAATGCAATCATTGACCAAAAACCAATTAGACCTATTTCTTTTAACATTACTGCCCATGGGAATAAAAATGCTATTTCTAAATCAAAAATAATAAAGAGAATTGATACAAGGTAAAATCTTATATCAAATTTTTTTTTAGCATTTCCAAAACTTTCAAAGCCACATTCATAGGTAGATAATTTTTCTTTATCAGGATTTGATTTATTGATTATAAAAGGTATAATTATCAACACAAAAGCTAGGCAAGCACTTATTATAATAAAAATTAATATTGATAAATAATTTTGCAAATAAAGCTGTATATCCATATTACTATCTTTCTTTTGGTATTTTTACAGTCAACCCATCAAACTTATCTTGCATTATTATTTGACAACTCAACCTTGAGGTCTTAGTTAAACCAAATGCTAAATCCAACATATCATCCTCATCTTCTTTTTTGGGAATCACTTCCTCAAGTATATCATAAAAATTTTTATCCACAACAACATGACAAGTAGCGCATGATAACGAACCTCCACACGCTCCTTCTATTTCATATATATCATTTTGGTGAGCAATTTCCATAATAGACAAGCCATTAGGCGCTTCTACCTCCTTAATTTCTCCATCATCAAAAATAAATTTTATTTTTGGCATCCACTACTCACTTAGCATTTTTATCAGAATCCATGATTTGAGATACAGTATCCCTCTTAATTTTTACTTTAACATCTTTAGCTATCTCTACAACCAATATTCCATTCTCCGATTCTACTTTAAACACTATAGCAATCATTCCGCCAGCTGTAAGAACTTTGTCACCCTTTTTTAGGTTATTAACAAGCTCTTGATGGCTTTTTAATTTTTTTTGTTGAGGACGGATAACTAAGAAATAAAATATGACTATAATTACTAATAGCGGAGCCATGCTTGTAAACATTGAACTCGCTGAAGCACCACCCGATGTATCTGCAAAAACTTCTTGTATAAACATAAAATCAAATATAATAAATTTTACTTATTTTTATATTATAAACCGCCTTTTTTCAACAACTATTTGTAATTAAAAATTATATGGACAATTTCTAATTAAAAGTTAACTTAATACCAGCAGAGAAATCGTGCCTCATTATTTTTTTGGAAATTTCATTTGATAATTTATATTTACTATAATCAAAATATCTGACACTAAGCTTTAATTCGAAATGAAGTAGCAGCAGAGGTTATTACGATTTCTATTGTTCTCAGCTAATATTTTTCTTTACAATTCGGTCATTTTCCTTTTTTACTTTAGATAGGATGTTTGATGGACAAATTTTATGATAGTGACTATATTTACCTTATTGATTATTACCTTGTGCTTAGGCTACATAGGTAAACTAAATTCAAGTCTAGTTTTATTCTTTATATGCTATGCAGCTTCTATTGCTTGGTTTATTCACCATGCTACCGATAAATTAAATTTATCTTTTTAACCATTATACAGAAGTACGATGACCAATAGAAAAATTTCAATAGTAGATTTTATAATACTTTCTATAGCAATTGCAGCAAATGTAATAGCTCTTTTTTATCAATTTGTATTTCATGAACTCCCCTGTCCTCTTTGTCTATTACAAAGGGTTGGGCTTTTTTGTATAGCGTTTGGAGCAATTATGAATTTGAAGCATGGCAAAGCATTCAAATATGACCTTATCATTATCATTTCAAGTATATATAGCTTAATTGTCGCCATGAGACAGGTCTTACTGCACATAGTCCCTGGTGATGCAGGATACGGCTCAAAGTTTCTTGATCTACATTTTTATACCTGGAATGATATTGTTTCATTTTTATTTATAATTTTAGTTTCTCTATCTCCCATGTTTAAAAACATAAATTTGAACAACATATCGTCATATTTTTCTATATCAACTGACTTCATCACTAAGATTTTATTTTCTGCATTTCTAATTTTATTGTTAATAAATGTCATTTCCGTGTATCTGGAATGTGGATTTATGCAATGCCCAGATAATCCCGTTAAATATAGAAGCAATTTCTAACTTATTTATGATTTGCATAACAATTTATATAAAAATTAAGAGGTAATGTTGAAAATAAATTGCTTTATATATACCTGCCCAGCAAAAATATATTAAAGAAAAGATTGAGAAATATTTAAATAAGATAAGACAACCAGCTAATACTCTATTAATCATCCCTTATTAACAATGGTTAGCACCTTCAATAAAGAGATTTCAAGCTTAGCTCAATGCTTTGATTTAGTCGTAGCATTTTTTATTTTTATAAGTTATGTATAATTTTTGCTTTCCATTTTGTTTTAGATGGCTTAGTGTTTTTTACTAATTGATTGGTAATTAAATAATAAAAAATATGGGGAAATTACATATAATTGATGTCTCTATAGTTGGGATCTATCTTCTTTTATGCCTTATAATCGGGCTTTATAAATCTACTAAAATAAAAACTATTAGAGAATATGCTATTGGTAGCGGTAATTTTTCTACTTTTATTATAATATCAACAATGTTTGCTACTTTTATAAGTGCAAATGCTACTTTGGGCTTTGTGGAACAGATTTATAAACTAGGATTGGTTTTTGCTATAGCGATGTTTTTTATGCCGTTTAATTGGCTAATTATTAAAAATATATACGCAAAAAATATTTATAAATTTAAGGGTTGTATCTCAATTAGTGAAATGATGGGGAGTCTTTATGGAAATGTTGGACTATATTTTACAAGCCTAATATCTTTAATTACAGCCATTGTTTTCGTCGCAATTCAGGTAACTGCAATTGGATATTTGTTCAATTATTTCTTTAACTTTACTTATATCGAAGGAATTTTTATTGGCGTAGGTATTTTAACTTTATATTCAACTTTTGGTGGAATACGTGCAGTTGCATTAACTGATGTGTTTCAGTTTTTGATATTCTTTTTTGCATTACCTCTAGCCTGTGGGTATGCATACCATAAAGCTGGGGGATATAATAACATTATAAACTCTTTACCAAAATCGCACCTCACTATTTTTAGTGATGTTAATTCCAGTTCATTATTTTTTAGTTATATCATTTTAATGATATTACCAGCTATAGCAGCACCTTATGCGCAAAGACTTTTAATGGCAAAAAATAAAACTCAACTATTAAAATCATATAATATATTAATATTTGCAGCAATATTTTTTGCCTGTATTATTTTTATTTTAGGATTTTCAATTCGTTCACTTTATCCTGATATTGAACCTAAAATAGCATTATATCACTTTATTTATCATCTACCTTCAGTATTTATTGGATTATTAATATCTGGGATGCTAGCTGTAATTATGTCCTCAGCAGATTCATGGCTTAATTCTGCAAGCGTGATAATTGCGCATGATGTGATAAAAAAGATTTTTCCTAACATTGATGAAAAGCAGGAGCTTTTGGTTGCAAGACTTGCTACCCTAGCATGCGCTGTTTTAGCAGTTATTATTGCTCTTATAAGTGGGGAAATTTTTGAGTTAATGATACTTGTACAAGCTTTTGCTTATGCTGCAATTTTAGTTCCATTTACTGTTGGTTTTTTTAATTTTAAAACCAGTAATATTTCTTTTATTTTTAGTGTTATAGTAGGATTTTCTTTTACTATATTAGCAAAATTATTAACAGGTAAATTTGGTATAATTAGCCTTGTTATAGGAGTATTAGGAAGTACTATAGGTTTTTTTGGGGCGCATTATTGGCAGGTAAAAAGAGAAATTATAAAGATAAAAAAATCTTCATATAAACAGTATAAGCCAACTTTATGCCAAAAAATAAAGCAATCTATAGACAATTTTGTTGCCATTAAAAGAAAAGTGGAAGTTAGTAAATCTTCCTATTATATATTTGCTTTGTTCATTATGACGCTTAACATTCCAATATTAATGTTGGGACACAATTCTTTTAATGATTTTGTGAATATTACAGTACTATATTTACGATATATTACGCTATTCCTTGGATTACTCTTAATGTTTCATGAATTATATACTATAAAGTCTCCGAATATTTTGTGGAATACAATATTATTTATAACATTACCATTCGCTGGAGTATATTTTTTCATTGTAAGTGGTTATAGTGCAATGTGGGGTATTAATTGCTTTGTTTCAATCATTGCATTACTCTTGTTTGCTAATTTATATTATGCTTCGTTATTAGGAATATCAGGGATATTAATAGCAATTGCTGTGTATGCCGGATATTATTTTGCTGCAGGTTCAGAAGTGGTATTGCATAAATATCTAAACACCGACTTATTTGCAACATATTCCACAGTGTTATTATCTGCAATAGTTATTTATATAATTTATCATAAATTTAGAAAGGATGTGGAAAAACAACGAGCATTGGAGATAATAGGAAGATCAATTGCACATGATGTTACATTACCACTCACTATTAATTTAATGGGCATAGAATTAATAAAGCAGTCTTTAAAAGATGAAATTCATCATTTCAATCCACATAAAGAATTGCTATTAAAAATATGGATTTTGGCAAAAATTTAATAATTAAATATGAATACTTTTTCCAAAGGCATTTAAAACCGACTCGTGTACCGCTTCTGATATTGTAGGATGTGGAAATATAGTGTTCATTAAATCTAGCTCAGTTCCTTCAAGTTGTTTTGTCAAAACAAGTCCATATATTATTTCTGTTACTTCTGGTCCAATCATGTGCGCACCTAACAACTCTCCTGTTTTTTTGTGAAATATTGTTTTAATGAATCCATTAGTATCACCCAATGCTAATGCTTTACCATTTGCCATTAAAGGAAAATTTCCAACATTAATATTATCCTTTCCATATTCACTTTCTGCTCTAATTTGGGTCAATCCAACACTTGCAATTTGGGGATGACAATATGTACATCCTGGAATATTTAACGAATTAATTGGCTTAGGCTTTTTACCCGCAATAACCTCTGCACTTAAAACACCTTCATGGCTCGCTTTATGTGCAAGCCAAGGCGGAGCAACAACATCTCCGATTGCATAAATATTTTTTTCATTAGTTTGCAAATATTCATCAGTAATTATATATTTTTTATCTGAGATATTTACATTAATTTTTTCTAAACCAATATCTTCAATATTCGCACTAACTCCTACTGCAGAAATCACCGCATCATATGAACCACTAAAATCTTTTGACTTATTTTTAATTTCAAAATTAATATCTTTCTTGTTTATGGAGAATTTTTTGATTTCAGCGGATGTTAAAATTTTAATTCCTTGATTTTCAAATGATTTTTGCGCAAATTCTGAAATTTCTTTGTCTTCATTGATTAAGATTCTATCTGCTACTTCAAGAATTGTGACATCTGACCCCATAGCATTGTAAAAACTTGCAAATTCAACTCCTATAGCTCCACTGCCAATTACTAAAAGCTTTTTTGGCAACTTACTAGGCATTAATGCTTGCCTATACCCCATTATCATTTCACTATCTTCGGGCGATAATCCTTTTAAAAATTTTGCTTTTGCTCCTGTTGCAATAATAATATTCTTTCCTGTTACTTTGAAGATTTTACTGCCTTTTGTTACTTCAATACAATTTTTATCTAAAAATTTTCCGTATCCCTCAATAATTGAAATTTTGTTTTTATCAAGTAAATGTTTAATTCCATTTGAAAGCTTATTTGATACTTCTCTTGACCTAGCAATGACCTTTTTAAAATCAACTTTATATCCCTCACATTTTATGCCAAATTCCTTTGAATTTTTTATATAGTGTAATATCTCTGTTGTACGAAGCAGTGCTTTTGTTGGAATACAACCCCAATTAAGACAAATCCCTCCCAAACTTTCTTTTTCAATAATAGCAGTCTTTAAACCCAATTGAGATGCTCTAATTGCTGTAACATAGCCTCCTGGACCTGATCCAAGAACTAAAACGTCATATTCAAAATCTTGCATATATCTTTCCTAAAATTATTTAGTAACAAAGCATTAATGATGGATTTTCAACAAATTGCTTGAATGTACTTAAGAAAATTGCGGCAGTTGCTCCATCAACAACTCTATGATCGCAGGATAATGAAACATTCATAATTTGCTTTTTCTCTAAATTGCCATTTTTATCATATAGAGGGATCGCCCTGGCACTTCCTATTGATAAAATACATGATTGTGGTGGGTTAATTATAGCGTAGAAAGACTTAATGGAATACATTCCAAGATTTGATATGCTAAAACCTCCACCTTGATACTCCTCAGGCTTAAGTTTCTGAGACTTAGCTTTTTTTACAAGCTCTTTAACTTCATTCGATATTTGAATTAAACTTTTTTGATTTGCATTTTTCACTATAGGAGTCATCAAACCATCATCGATCGCTACCGCAACAGAAATATCCACATTGCCAAATTGGATTATTTTATCTCCATACCAAGCAGAATTTACTTTAGGATTTTTGAATAATGCTAATGCAGAAGCTTTAATCAACATATCATTAATAGAAATTTTGAATTCAGTCTTTCCATTTTCGCCCAATTTAGCAGAAGAATTAATATCCGATCTAAAATCCAAAAGCTTATCCACAACACACTCAATATCTAAGTAAAAATGAGGAACTTGTTGTTTTGATTCAACTAATCTTTCTGCAATAATCTTTCTCATGTGAGTTATTGGCATTTCTACATCATGATTTGATGCAAAATTAGATGAAGGATTTTGGTTTGGATTTTGTGAAATGGAATTTTCAACATCTGATTTAATTATCCTTCCTCTTGGTCCTGAACCTTGAATATCGCTTATATCCATGTTTTCTTGCTTTGCGATTCTTTTTGCTAATGGGGATATAAAAATCCTATTTGACCCATCATCTACTTGATTTTTTGTTTTATTTTGATTAAGAACTTCTTCTACTTTCTCAGCGCTAATCTCTTCAGATTTCTCTATTTTTACATCTGATACATTCTTCTCTTCCTTGGCAACAGCATTTTGAATCTGGTTTATAGCATCTTGTCTATTCTCCCCTTCTTCGGCGATAATTGCAATTAAGTCATTAACCTTAACATTTTTTGTTCCAGCCTCAACTAATATTTTTGCTACAATACCCTCATCAACCGCTTCAACTTCCATTATAGCCTTATCTGTTTCTATTTCAGCTATAATTTCCCCTGCTTCAACTAAATCACCTTCCTTTTTAAGCCATTTTGCTAGATTTCCCTCTTTCATTGTAGGTGATAATGCTGGCATCAAAATTTCAATCGCCATAAACGTACTAAACTATGTATTCAATTCAAAATCACACTAGCATATTATGGTATAGTTCTCCAATAAAATAATAAATTTACCATTTTCTTAACCTAATTGTAACAATTCATAGGTATAATATGCTTAAGAATTGAATCAATTGGGGTGGCATGAAGGATTGTAAATCAGTAACTCCTATGTATAATTTACACGATATTTTCCTTTTCTTAGTTTTTCTTTTTTTGACATTTTGAATGTTCTTGGTTTTTCAAAACTTAATTCAATTTTACTTTATAGTCTATTTTTACTGTATTCTTATTTGTGCAATAAAGTCCCCCCGAGTATCACTCTTCTTCAAAAATCGATCTGCAAAATATGTTAGATTTAAATCGTTTACTTTTAAGGGTTCATATATATTATTAAGTTATGGTTATGAGACAAATAGGATGGTCGAATAAAAATACACTAAGGGTAACAACTCATTCTAATCGCACTTTTAGAATTTCAAGAGAGAATTTTATAGATAAATTTTTTGTAACTATTGGTTATTCCAAAAAGATTAAAATCTTTAATGAACAATTTGATAGTAAATTTTACATTGAAAGCGATGATCAGGATTTTATAGCTTTTCTAAGAAATGATAAGGAAGTGCAAAAATTAATCATGGAATTAATGTCATTAAACATTAAAGCAATTGAACAATCGCAATATAGTTTATCTGCAGTTTATAAAAAAGGATTCCTTAAAAAGGAGCAATATAAAATAGTTGAATATAATGAACAGATTATAAAGTTATTAGAAAAAATAAAAACTGTTCTTAAAGAATTACCAAATGTCCGTGTTAATAAATTTTGGACAATATGGAAATTAACACTAAGTATAATGTTATTATTCGCTGGTTTAGCATTAATATTCACATACAAGGATATGAATAAAATAGCAGTTTCTGGATTATTTTGGGAAGCAGTAAAATACTCAATACCATTGTATATGGTACTGCTAATGCCAGCGCTTATCAAAAGTTTTAGAACATCTTATGCACATCTGGTTTTATTATTAAATTTAGGTGCATTATTAGTGATTCCTTTTACTGTGTATCCAGTTTTAGTTTATATAAATATACATTATGATAATGATGCACAAGGTAATGAATATTGTATGTATCTTGATTATGAGCACATTGCCATTGCAAAAGATTTTACTGATTTTGAATTAAATAATCTTCTTGGATTAAATAATTCTTTTGAGTTTAAAAGCTGTGATCAAAGTAATTTTTCATTTACATTATATGGAAATAGAAATTTATGGGAAACTTTACATTATGGTGATAGAGTAAAGGCAATAATACACAAAGGAAAATTAGGATATCCATGGAGTTCTGGTATAATACTTATGGATAAACAACCTTTAAAAGCTACTAGTGAAGAAAATTGATAGCTAAAGCATTATTCTAAGGGTGTAATTTTGTGTAAATAGGTTACTAAATCTAACTCATACTCCTCTAAATTGCATCGTCAAGTTAAAATGAGAATAAAATTCTGACATTGAATAAAAGATTATGAAATCACAAAATCTGAAAAAAATACAAATATCAAAAAAGATGAAGGGGACACCAAGTAGACATAGATATAGAATGACGATAATAGGATAAGCAAATATGGCAATATAATAGGTTTAATCATAGTTTCCGAGATGTAAGAGAGCAACTATAGTACAGAGAAATAGATGTAAATCATGAAACTATCAGGAGCTGGTGCTACAAATTTGGTAAAGACTTTGAAAATGCAATCAAAAAGAAGCAAAGGTAAGTAACAGATAAATGGCATTTAGATGAAATGACTATTAAAGTAAATGGAGAATATTTTATACTATGGAGAGCTGTAGACTCAGAAGGTTATGAGTTAGATATATTTTTACAGAAACGCCGTAATACAAAAATCAGCAATTCGATTTTAAATCTAAATATAAAGTTGTGATTGTAAGTTTAATCCGTCTTATCTATAGTTCAAGTTAGGTTAAATGGCAATAGTGCTTTTCAGTCACCACTGTCATTTTATGCTCCATATAAAAAAGCTGTAACATTTAGTTTACAACTTGCAACTAATTAACTACTATCTGAACTAAATTATTATAATTATTAAGCTATGAATATTCACGAGTATCAGGCAAAAGAGATTTTGAGGAAATATGGTCTTGAATTACCTGAAGGTATATTAGCATTAAATGCCGATGAGGCTGTTGAAGCAGCATCAAAGATAAAATCTAATATTTGGGTATTAAAAGCTCAGGTGCATGCGGGTGGAAGAGGTAAAGCTGGTGGAGTTAAGCTTGCCAAAACACTTGATGAGGTAAAGGATATAGCTTCTAAAATGATAGGTATGAAGTTAGTTACACCTCAAACAGGAGCTGAAGGAAAAATAGTTAATAAGATTTATGTTGAAGCCGGCAGCGATATAAAAAAGGAATATTACATTTCCGTTGTTTTAGATAGAGACAATAATTGCATTACTATTGCAGCTTCGACTGAAGGTGGGATTGATATTGAAGAAGTCGCTGAAAAAAATCCTGAAAAAATCATAGCAGTGAGCGTTGATTATACTATAGGGTTACAAAATTTTCATATAGCTAAACTAGGTTTTGGAATGGGTCTTGATAAAGTTCAGTTGAAAAGCTTTTCTAAAGTTGTTAGAGCTTTGTATAATTCATTTATTGATACAGATGCTAGTCAAATAGAGATTAATCCATTGATTGAAACTAATGATTCTAAATTTATTCCTCTAGATGCTAAATTTAATTTTGATGATAACGCATTATACAAGCATCCTGATATAGAAGCTATGCGAGATATAGCTGAAGAAGATCCACAAGAAGTGGAGGCCAAAAAATATGACTTAAGTTACGTAAAGATGGATGGTTCAATTGGCTGCATGGTAAATGGTGCAGGTCTTGCAATGGCAACTATGGATATCATTAAACTATATGGTAAAGAACCTGCAAATTTTCTTGATGTAGGTGGTGGAGCTACCACAGAAAAAGTAACAGAAGCCTTTAAAATTATATTGTCTGACAATAGTGTCAAAGGAATATTAGTTAATATTTTTGGTGGCATTATGAAATGCGACATTATTGCAAATGGAATTGTTACTGCGGCTAAAGAGGTGAAAATTAGTGTTCCCGTTGTTGTGAGACTCGAGGGGACAAATTCCGAAATGGGTAAAAAAATATTAAAAGAATCAGGTTTAAAACTTGAGGCAGCAAATGATTTAGAAGATGCTGCTAAGAAAATTGTAGATGCAATAAGTTAAATTAAGGAGTAAATATGTCGATTTTAGTAAATTCACAAACTAAAGTTATCTGTCAAGGTTTTACAGGTTCTCAAGGAACTTTTCATTCTGAGCAAGCCATTGAATACGGCACAAAAATGGTTGGGGGAGTAACTCCAGGCAAAGGAGGTACTACACATTTAGGACTTCCAGTTTTTAATACTGTTGAAGAAGCTATTCATAAGACTAGTGCAAATGCATCAGTAATATATGTACCACCACCGTTTGCTGCAGATTCAATCTTGGAGGCTATTGATGCAAAAATAGCATTAGTTGTATGCATTACAGAGGGTATCCCAGTTCTTGATATGTTAAAGGTTAAAAAAGCTTTGGCAAATTCTAAGACCAGGCTCATTGGACCCAATTGCCCTGGAGTTATAACACCAGGTGAATGCAAGATAGGCATCATGCCAGGCTATATTCATAAAAAAGGTAACATTGGGATTATTTCAAAATCTGGAACATTAACTTACGAAGCAGTCCATCAGACATCTATTCTTGGTCTTGGCCAATCAACATGTATAGGAATTGGTGGCGATCCTATTAATGGCACCAATTTTATAGACGCTTTAGAAATGTTTCTTCATGATGATGAAACTTCAGCGATAATAGTTATTGGCGAAATTGGTGGAGCAGCTGAAATAGAAGCGGCTGAATTTATTAAAAATTACAAAATCAAAAAACCCACTGTTGGATTTATTGCAGGCAAAACTGCCCCTCCTGGCAAAAGAATGGGTCATGCTGGCGCTATAATTTCTGGAGGTGACGACACCGCTGAAGCAAAAATTGAAGCTATGAAAAGTGCTGACATAACCGTTTCAATGTCCCCAGCAGATATTGGTAAAACGATGTACGAACTTATTAAAACTACCTTCTAAATCATCATCAAGATTAAATAAATTTGAATTAGAAGCATTTTAAATAGGAATTTTGTTATTAAAAACTAGACTTTAAAAGGTAAGCGTCCGAAAACTATTGGCAACAACTCTATAAATCTTGATGTTGGTATTCATTAATATTTACTGACTCTAATTGCTCATTAATACTTGCTTCTGAATTTAAGTCTTCTTTATTTTGGTTGTTATCAAAAATATTGCTTTCTCCTGACTTTTTGTAGGCGTAATTTGGGAATAATTTTTCACGATTATACGCTCCTATTCCTCTACTTATAGCACCTATAGGTTGCTTATAAATTAGACATTCTGTCATTCTACCATCCCAAGAAAAACAATCTAATGCTTCTATGATGTATATTGTCGTAGTATATTTTACCCATTCTTCTTGTTTTTTTACAGTTTTTAGGGTTTCTGAAGAAAATTCCCAAATAGAATTATTTATAATTCCATTAAATATTTTATTTTTTAGATCTTTGCTATTAAATAATATATTTCCATCCATCTGCACTTTAAATAAATAATTAAAACCATAATAAGATCCGCCTCCAACAGCTCCTGCTGTCAAATGTTTTAAATAATAATTATCGTAAAAGTGATCATTTATTTTTTCTCTAATATAATATTTAAAAGTGGCATTAAGAAATGTGAAACCTACGCATTTTACTCCATAATAAGCAGGACCAAAGCCAAAAGCCCATAAAACAAAATTAGCAGCCACATCACTAGTTATTGATACTACTGCACTATCAAATATTTTTTCACCTTCTTTACCAAATATGCCCCCCACTTTACTACGAATATCTCTATGAGTAAGTGAGAAAAACTCTTGCACGTTATATAGCATAGCTAGTTAGTTTGTATTAAAAGTTACGCCACTTCTTAATATCCGCCATGATAGCAAGAGGTGGAATTTATGAATACATTTTAACCTATCTTCTATTAATTCCCACATATTACCGCTGCATAGTTTACTGGTTATTAAGATAGATGTCAAATCCTTAAACTCCATCTTTTTGTCTTTTTCTTTAATTTATATTATTTCTTTCTTCAGTTTGCAACAGTGCCGTATTTCAAATACCATCTAATACACCCTATAATAACTTCTTCAGTGAAATGCCGATTCTTAAAATCTGCTCCTGCATCTACAAACTTTGTTTCTTTTATTTCTTCTTCCCTTTATTTTCTCTTTTATACAACTTCCCTATACTGTTTGCAACAAAGCCTTTTTAAGACGGTATCAAAGTTACTTTTATAAAAATTCAACCTCTATAATTGGATATAATGATTTTGCAAAACAAATCATTAAAAATTTAAGAGAGAAAATTTTTTTCCTTCCTTCTTAATTCTAACTCGGGTTAACAATAAAATTGTGCTAGCATACTCCATCAAACTCATTTGATTTATTAATAATGTTTACAAACAAACAACAAAAACAGAAGGTAAGGCTTAAAGGAGTAAATAAAATCATAGTTATTGCTTCTGGCAAAGGTGGCGTTGGAAAATCTACGATTGCAGCTAATTTAGCAATTTCCTTAGTAGAGGCAGGGTATAAAGTGGGATTACTTGACGCAGATGTTTATGGCCCATCTGTTCCTAGAATTTTTGAGATCAATCAAAAACCTGAAGTAATAGAAGGTTTATTGCAGCCCCATAAAAAATTTGGAATAAAGTTAATGTCTATGGGGTTTTTAGTACCTGAAAAATCAGCATTGATTTGGAGAGGACCAATGCTTATAAAAGCAGTGCATCAGCTTTTTAAGATGACAGCATGGGGTGCTTTAGATTATTTAATAGTTGATACACCACCTGGTACAGGAGATATTCATTTAAGTATTGCTGAAAACTATGTTATTGATGGTGCTATAGTTATTACAACCCCTCAAAAACTTGCATTGGTAGACGCATTTAAAGCAGTGGATATGTTTGTAAAGTTAGGAATAAGCATCATTGGCATAATAGAAAATATGTCCTATTATATTAACTCAACTAGTGGTGCAAATGAGTATATTTTTGGCAAAAGTAACTTATTAAATTACTGTGAGGATAAAAAAATAAAATTTATAGAGCGAATACCTCTTGATCACGATTTATCTGATAAAATTTTAATTAATCTTATAGAAAATAAAAATCTCAAAATTCTTTTTGAAAAAATCCTCCGTACATTCTCTGCATAAAACTTAACTTAACTATTCTCAGTAGCAGATTGATTTAGAATTTAAATTTGAAATATAATAATACCCAGTAATATAGTTTAATAGATAGTGCTATCTAGTCTTACTAACTTAAGAAAATCCTCCGATAAAAGACCTTGATTTTCATTTGTATTACGAAATTCTTCTAACATCATATTGGATTCAATACTCAAATTGTAATTTTCATTATTTAGTTCACATAAATTTTTCACACTCTCATAATTAACCATTTCACTAAATTGGATTTTCTTTTTTTGATCGCTCATCAGCACCAACCCCTATTTGCATTTTAATACCCTGAGTGTAACACTATCCATTGATAAATTAAATATTTAAAGAATTTTACTATTTTTAAAGCTCATAACTAATACCTCTAGATATAATTTTATTTTAACTTTAATAAGTAATTCTATCATCAAAAACAAAACACTCTCCTTGCCAGGTTGAATGTGGATTTTTTTGATTATTTTCTAAATATTTAATGATTCCATCCTTTAGGTGATATACATTTTCAAAACCTAATTGTTTCAAATATGCTGTGGATTTTTCACATCTTATTCCCCCTGTGCAAAACATGGCCACATTTTGTTTCTTATCGCTTTCTTTAAAATTAGCTTTTAACCATTTTGATAGTTCAGTGAAATGATGTATGTGGGGGTTGATTGCCCCTCTAAACGTCCCCATAGCATATTCATAATAATTTCTAGCATCAATGACTATGGTGTCATCATTTTTTATAAGTTCATCCCACTCTTTATAATTTAAATAAGTACCTTTTTTAGATAAATCTAATTCTTCTACATTAAATGTTACTATTTCTTTCTTTAATTTTACCTTCAACTTTTTGAATGGTCTAATTTCAGAAAAACTTATTTTGAGTTCTATGTCATTAAAAAAATCAAAGCTTTTGAGATGATTACAAAATTTATCTATCGAATCTTGATTGGCAGACAAAGTTGAATTTATTCCTTCATTAGCCACTATAATAGTGCCTTTGATATCATGCTTATTACAAAAATCAAACAACTCAACTTTTAAAGACTGCGTATCTTCTAAATTTACAAATTTATAAAAAGAAATAATTTTATATTTTAACATAAAATAATTTATTGATTTTTTTCATCATTATACCTATCAATGGCAACTTGAATTAATTTTTGAGCATGATCAAAATCTTTCCATCCACTAACCTTAACCCACTTACCTTCTTCAAGATCTTTATATCTTTCAAAGAAATGTGCTATTTTTTTAATCAATATCTCTGGTAAATCTGTATAATTATTAATGTTTTTAAAATATGGGTCAATTTTGTTAGTTGGAACTGCCAATATTTTCTCATCCAAACCCTTCTCATCTTCAGTGAGCAATACACCTATTGGCTTGACAAGTATAACAGATTTAGTAGCTATTGGGTAATTAGTATACACTAACATATCAACAGGATCTCCATCGCCTGATAGAGTATGAGGAATAAACCCATAATTGCACGGATATTGCATACTCGATTGCATGAATCTATCAACGACCATAGCTTCCATATCCTTATCAAATTCATACTTTATAGGATCTGAATTCATTGAAATTTCAATAATCACATTAACTTCTTTTGGGCAATTTTCGCCAATTTTTATGCTCGAATATTTCATATGCTAAGTAATCTTTTTTATAAATAGCTAGCAATTAACGCCCTAAAAGTAAAGAAAATACTTGTAATTTTATTAAAAACACTTAGTATTCTGCAGTTAGTTAAACACATAAGAAAATTTAAATGTCATCACTATTGGTTGCTTGGTCTACATGGTTAGCACTAGCATTATTTTATGCATATCAAACTATTATAAAGAACATTCCAAATATAATAATGGATGATATAATGGGCAAATACCATGTAGATGCTAACGAGATAGGGCATTATGCAGGTATATACTACGTAGGTTATGTTGTGATGCACATTCCACTAGGTATAGCGCTGGATCATTTCAATGCAAAAAAGATAATACCTATATGCATAATTTTGGCTGTACTTGGGTTTGTACCACTGGCTTATATTGATAATTTTGCAATTACCACATATGGCAGATTGTTAGCAGGTGTGGGTTCATCAGGAGCAGCAGTGGGTGCATTTACATTGTTAAGATTGGGTTTTGGTGAAGAAAAATTTCCAAGAATGCTTGGATGGATGGTTACTGCTGGATTATTAGGTTCTGTATTTGGTATGGGCCCCCTTTCTCAACTTATTTCATACTTAGGATTTATAGAAACATTAAATTATATAATAGGTTTTGGAATTTTGCTAGCTATCTTCAGCTATATGGCAATACCAAATACAAACACTAAATCTAAATCAAAATTTAGTTTTTCAGTTGTTATTAATGATTTCAAATACTTATTTTCTAATAAAATTGTCTTATTAATAAGTGCTTTAGGCGGGTTAATGATAGGACCTTTGGAAGGCTTTATTGATGCATGGTGCAACCCATATTTAAAGATAGTGCATCATTTTACTAATGAACAAGCTAGTAACATAACCCAATTAGCATTAATAGGTATGGCAGCTGGACTTATGGTAATGGGATATATTTTTGAAAAAACAAAATCGTATTATGGCATAATCATTGTCAGTGGAATTGTTATGCTCAGTTGTTTCGTAATTATGCTAAGTGGATTTATAGAAAGCCCTATCGCTTTTAAAATTTTACTTTTCACAATAGGCTTTTTTTGCGCTTATCAGCTAATTGTAATAGCAAAATCAATTGCTCTTGTTCATGTTGGACATGCCACATTTATATCAGCAATAACAAACATGATTATGATGAGTTTTGGCTATTTTTTCCATAGAGTTATCGGTAAGGTTTTACAGTATGTTTGGGATGGAAAATATAATATTCTTGGCAATCCTCTGTATAGTTCTGACAACTTGTATAATGCCTTAATGGTACTACCAATCAGCTTAGCAATCGCGGTGTTGGGTTATAGTATTTTAGTGATTTTTGAAAAAAAAACGAAAAAAATTGTTACCTGATCTTGTTCTAAAAAAAATTGTTATTATATAAGTCACGAAAGTTAACAAATATTTATAACACAATGAGCAAGACAATTGGCATAGACTTAGGTACTACAAATTCATGTGTAGCCATAATGGATGGCAAAAATCCAAAGGTCATAGAAAATTCAGAGGGCATAAGAACAACCCCCTCAATAGTTGCATTTACTGAAAAAGGTGAAAAACTAGTTGGTCAATCAGCAAAAAGGCAAGCTGTAACCAATGCTAAAAACACTGTATTTGCAGTAAAAAGACTTATAGGCAGAACTTTCTCAGATCCAAAAACTAAAGAATTAGCAAAAAAAGTTTCTTATTCATTAATTCAAGCTAAAAATAAAGATGCTTGGGTTAAAATTGCTGACAAAGATTACGCTCCGAGCCAAATTAGTGCAATGATTCTTGAAAAAATGAAAGAAACGGCTGAAAATTATTTAGGAGAAAAAGTAACAAAAGCTGTAATTACAGTACCTGCCCACTTCAACGATTCACAAAGACAAGCTACAAAGGATGCTGGTAAAATTGCAGGTCTAGAAGTACTCAGAATTATTAATGAGCCAACAGCTGCTGCACTTGCATATGGGCTTGATAAATCTGAAAGTAAAGTAATAGCTGTATACGATCTTGGTGGAGGTACATTTGATGTTTCAATACTTGAGATTGGCGATGGGATATTTGAAGTAAAATCAACGAATGGGGATACATTCTTAGGTGGAGAAGATTTTGATCTTAAAATATTACAATATTTATGTGATGAATTTAAGAAAACTGACGGAATGGATTTAATGAAAGATCCTTTAGCATTACAAAGATTAAAAGAGGCTGCAGAGAAAGCAAAAATTGAACTTTCTAATTCAATGGAAACAGATGTTAATCTACCGTATATAACGGCTGATGCATCAGGTCCAAAGCACTTAAACATTAAAATAACAAGGGCTAAATTTGAAAACCTAGTTGAAGATTTAATCACAAGAAGTATCGAGCCATGTAAAGCGGCTTTAAAAGATGCGGGCATTTCTGCCTCTGATATCCAAGATGTAGTATTAGTTGGAGGCATGACAAGAATGCCTAAAGTTATACAAAGAGTTAAAGAATTTTTTGGAAAAGAGCCGCATAAAGGTGTAAATCCTGATGAAGTAGTAGCAATTGGAGCTGCTGTTCAAGGCGCTGTACTAAGTGGCGATATGAAGGACGTAGTTTTACTTGATGTAACACCTCTTACTATTGGTATTGAAACACTTGGTGGAGTTTTAACCCCACTTATTGAAAGAAACAGCACAATACCGACTAAAAAAAGCCAAGTATTCTCCACTGCAGAAGATAATCAATCTGCTGTTACAATTAGGGTGTTTCAAGGAGAAAGAAAAATGGCGACTGATAATAAATTATTAGGGCAATTTAATCTTGAAGGTATAGCACCTGCTCCTAGAGGCCTAGCACAAATTGAAGTAACGTTTGATGTCGATGCTAATGGCATACTTCATGTATCAGCAAAAGATAAAGGAACGGGCAAAGAGCAAAAAATTACCATACAATCATCTGGCGGCTTATCTGATGAGGAAATTACACAAATGGTTAAAGATGCAGAAGAAAATGCTAGTAAGGATGAGGAGAAAAAAGCACTAGTAGAGGCTAGAAATCAAGCTGATTCTTTAATCCACTCTACCGAAAAAAGTTTAAAAGAGCATGGTGATAAAATTTCATCAGCAGATAAGGAAGAAGTTGAAAATATTATTAGGGATTTAAGGTCTATTCTTGAATCAGAAAACCTGGATGAAATTAATAGTAAAGTTGAAAGCCTAACTCAAGCATCAATGAAAATTGGTCAACAAGTTTATGGCAATGAACAACAGCCTCCTACCGAAGATAATGCTTCAGCAGAAGGTAGCAATAGCAGCGAAGATGAAAAAGTTGTTGATGCTGAATATGAAGAAGTAAATGATGAAAAGGATAAAGATTCTAAATAACCATTGGCTTAAGCTAGTTATAAATACTATATTGATATAATAAATAATGGTTTGTAACTAGCTTTTTTATGTTTCCAAATTACTATTGGATTTTTTTGATAACAGTTATACTTGTATCAATTTTTATTGATCTTGGAATTTCACTCAGGAATTCAAAAAAATTAAGTATTAAAAGTGCAATGCTTCTATCAATTATTTGGGTAGTATTGGCAATATCAGTAGGAGTGCTAATATATTTTCATGCTGGGATTGATATGGCAGTGGAATTTATTACGGCTTATAGCATAGAACTATCGCTGAGTATTGATAATGTATTTATTTTTATAATCATATTTCAATATTTCAATATCGAGGACAAACATCAACACAAGGTGCTATTTATAGGAGTTTTAAGTGCCGTAGTATTTAGATTCGTTATGATTACATTTGGCATATATATCATTCATATGTTTGAATGGATATTTTTACCATTTGGATTGTTATTGATTTACAGTGGTTATAAATTACCTCATATGGGAGGCACTAACTCAAGCTCATTTGATAATAGTTTGATTTTAAAATTTGCAAAAAAATATTTTAATTATAGTAAAGACTCTAGAAATGGAGAGTTGTTTTTTCGTAAAAATAATAAATTTTTCATCACTCCGCTTGCACTTTCTCTTTTAGTGATAGAAAAAGCTGATATTATATTTGCTCTAGATTCTGTTCCAGCTGTTCTTGCGATAACTAAAGAACCATTTATAGCATTTAGTTCGAATATTTTAGCTGTTTTAGGATTACGATCGATGTATTTTGTCATGTCAAATGCTGTTCAAAAGTATAGATATTTAAAGCATGGAATTGGATATATGCTCATATATATTGGATTAAAAATGATACTCGGATTTTTTGGCATTCATTTTTCAAATTATATTTCAATATTAATAATTGTCCTCTTTATATTTTGCTCTATAATGCTTTCAATAATAAAAAAACCTGCCATTGAACAGTGAATGAGAAAATTTATTATAAAAACAATGAATATTTTTAGGTTTAAAAATGAAAATAAGTGCTAATGATATAAAAATAGGTAACGTTATCTCGCATGATAACAAGTATTCAGTAATACTAAAAACTATGCACACTCAGCCAGGAAAAGGTGGGGCGTATATTCAATTAGAAATGAAAGATATTAAAACTGGCACTAAAATGAACCATAGATTCAGAAGTACTGAATATGTGGAAAAAATAAGATTAGATCAGCAACGCTATCAATTTCTATATGAAGAAGGTAATTTTTTGGTGCTGATGGATCAAGAAAATTTTGAACAAAAAAGTGTTGATAAATCTCTTGTCGGGGAGCAACTTCCATTTTTAAAAGAAGGTATGGAAATAACTTTAGAAACATATGATAATGAGTCATTACTTGTATATTTACCAACATCAGCTGAGGTCATAATCAAAGAATGTGAACCGGTAGTGAAAGGTCAAACTTCTACATCATCATATAAACCAGCTACCTTAGAAAATGGAGTACGAATTATGGTTCCCCCCTTTATAAATGAAGGAGATACGGTGATTATAGATATCAAAGAATTAAAATATTTAGAAAGAGCGAAATAATATGCCGATTAATCATAACGTTTTATATCAAACAATTTTACAAGGATTTCCAAATTCTAAAATTGAGTTAGTAGATACAGTAGGTGATAGCAACCACTATAATGTTAAAATCACCTCTGAAAAATTTAATAATATATCTAGAGTAGAGCAACATAAATTAGTGCATAAAGTTCTCAAAGATTGCTTAGGAACTGATTTGCATGCACTCTCTATTCAAACTTTTAAAACAAAATAAAATTATAAATTATGAACCAGGATATACAAAATCAAATTAAAAAAATCATCGAAGACAATAAAGTAGTTTTATTTATGAAGGGTACTCCTGAGATGCCGATGTGTGGATTTTCTGCAGCTGTTGTAAATATTTTAAATATTCTTGAAGTTGAATTTTTAGGAATAAACATATTAGATAGTGATGAGCTAAGACAAGGTGTCAAAGATTATTCTGATTGGCCTACCATTCCTCAACTATATATTGATCAAGAATTTGTTGGTGGTTGTGACATAATTCAGGATATGTATAAAAATGGAGAATTGCAAAAGCTACTATCTCATGACAAAAATTAGGAAGCTTCAAGATGCTTTTTTAAGTTTTTAACAACTAGTTTGAAGTCATCACTATTGTTTGCATATTCATTTGCAATAACGGATAATTCGTTGATTGTATCCGTACTTGTATCATCTACTGAGCTCAAATTTTTAGGTATGAGTGGATCTAACCTATAATAATTAGGAAATAATTTTTGACCCTGTATCGCATCCGAAATAGCATCAGCATGAATGATTAAATCCACTATATTGGGTTTGGATATCACCCATCCTGTAAAGCCATAATTTAACATGTTTTTTATCTTTTTTGAGTCATCTAAATCCATAAGACCAGGACCAACACTCACAATAAAAATGTCATCTTTCTTTAAATAAGGCTTTATATCTATAAGCTCTGCAATCCCTGTCATCAAAGGGTTGGCGTCAAAAATACCTCCGTCAATATCATGCATAATAGAGCCATCTTTCTTTAAGGTAGTTTTGGGTGCAAAAAATATTGGAGCCGAAGCGGTGGCACCCACAGCATCTCTTAAATAGTAATTTAAATTATCATTTTTTCTAGCTCTATAAGTTGACCAAATATTTGGTTTTCCTGTATTTAAGCTAAAAGAAAGTAGTGTAATTGGTTTAATAGTACTTGTTAAAGTTCTATCTTTAAACCCTTCTAAAAATACTTTATCCATGATCTCTCTGTCATAAATAGGGGAAAAAATGCCAAATGAATACCAGCGTCTATCAAATATTATTTTCATATATTTTCTGTAAACTTTGTCTACTTCTTTAGCTGTGTAAATTGGTCTACCATTTTCGTCTTTCAGATTTAAAAGAGACACAATAATTCCACCTGCAGAGCTGCCTACAAAATAATCGAATACCTCACTGATAGGTTTTCCTAATTGCTTTTCGAGTTCACAAAGTATTTTTAATGATACAACTCCATTAATCCCTCCACTGTCAATGCTTAAAACTTTAATTTTACCACTGTGCGAGCTAGTCATATCAGATGTGTTAGCATTTATAGAAATAGTTAAAATATTAAATGTTAGTAAAACAACTATCGTTCTTAGCAAAAAAATTTTCTTAGAAAAAGTAATCATATTTAATTAATCGTATTATAAATCTACTGAATTAAACTATGATTTATTAACCATAAATAAGCAAAGAATAAGTAATGTAAATTTTATTTTATCCTTAAGAATGTATAAGAACTTGGTATTACAATAAATTTATTATATGCTTTTCGTATAAATATAAAAGAAAGTGGATATTCTCAATGGATGACTTTGGCAATACTTTTAGAAATTTTGTTTTAGCAATGTTTCTAGGATTATTATTATTTATTGCTAGCTTGTATTTCTCCGGGTTGATCGTGATTTATACAGAGTACAAACAATTTAATTTAGATATTGCATTATCATTGCAGCCCTTTAATACTCTTTACGAATTTGTTATGTTTTGGGTTAATAATTTTAATGCCATTACTTTTGAATATGATAACTACCTTATAGCTAGAATTATTGGAGCAATTTTGCTCCCAATGCTGTTAATTGGATTTTTAACATGGAATTTTAGGTCAAGTCTATATAATCTAAGACCTTATAGAAAGAAAGAATCTGTGCATGGAGATGCAAGATGGGCTACTGAAGATGACATTAAAAATGCCAATTTAAGAGTTAAGAAAGGCATGTTACTTGGACAAGATAAAAAGGGTTATTTGATTTCTGAAGGGTATCAACATACATTGCTTTTTGCACCAACAGGTTCAGGTAAAGGTGTGGGTTTTGTAATACCAAATTTGCTTTTTTGGGAAGACTCAGTTGTGGTACATGATATTAAATTAGAAAACTATGAGTTAACCTCAGGATGGAGAGCAAAAAAGGGACAACAGGTTTTTGTATGGAGTCCTGCAGATCCTGATGGAAATACTCACTGTTATAATCCTATTGATTGGGTAAGTACTAAACCGGGGCAAATGGTTGATGATGTGCAAAAAATTGCAAGCTTAATAATGCCTGAAAAAGAGTTTTGGAACAATGAAGCACGCTCACTATTTGTCGGAGTTGTTCTATATTTAATTGCAGATAAGAGTAAAGTAAAGTCATTTGGTGAAGTCGTTAGAACAATGAGAAGTGATGACGTAGTGTATAATCTTGCTGTAGTATTAGACACAATGGGCAACGAAATACATCCCGTTGCATATATGAATATTGCTGCATTTCTTCAAAAAGCTGATAAAGAGAGATCTGGTGTAGTTTCTACTATGAACTCAAATTTAGAGCTTTGGTCCAATCCTTTAATTGATACAGCTACTGCTTCAAGTGATTTTAATGTTTTGGAATTCAAGAAAAAGCTTACCACGGTTTATGTAGGTTTGACTCCTGATAACCTAAAGAGACTTCAACCACTGATGCAGGTATTTTACCAGCAAGCAACAGAATTTTTATCAAGAAAATTACCAAGTGATGAAGAGCCGTATGGTGTAATGTTTATGATGGATGAGTTTCCTACTCTTGGAAAAATGGAACAATTTATGACAGGTATTGCTTATTTTCGTGGTTACCATGTGAGATTATTCTTAATTATCCAAGATACTCAACAGCTTAAGGGAATCTATGAAGAACATGGAATGAATTCGTTTTTATCAAACTCTACTTATAGAGTAACATTTGCTGCAAATAACTATGAAACTGCTAATTTAATCTCACAACTTTGTGGTAATAAAACTGTTGAGCAAGTATCGCAAAATAAACCAAAATTTTTGGATTTTAACCCAGCTTCTAGATCACTTAGTGTATCAAACACTCAAAGAGCATTATTGTTACCACAAGAAGTTATTAACTTACCACGTGATGAGCAAATATTATTGATAGAATCGAGCCCCCCTATAAAATCGAATAAAATTAAATATTATCTTGATAGTTTTTTCAAAAAAAGGTTGTTACCTCCCATTCCAATACCTAAACAGGAACCTTATGATATGGAGAAATTAAGAGCGAGTTTTGCTAGTAATAAGGATAAGGGTGAAAAACAAGCTACTCCTCAAGAGGCTCAAAAAGTAATAACTGCGAATCCTCAACAACCAGGTACCGCTGATAGCAAAACAGACGATGAGGTATTTGATTCTTAATGGCTATTAATAAGATCTTAAGTTCTATAGAAGGTATTGAAGATAACTCAAACAAGGTAGAAAAAGATTTTATCTTTTTTGCATTAAGTGGACTAAATACTCATGGAGAAAAATATATTGATCAAGCAATAAAAAATGGAGCTCGATATATAGTAGTTGATCAAAATTCAAAAATAGAAATTAAGCAAGATAATGTAGAAATTATAAAAATTGAAAATCCTCGAAAATTTTTAAGTAAAATATTATCACTATATCATACAGAAAAACCAGAACATATAGTAGCTGTGACAGGCACAAATGGCAAAACTTCTGTTGTAAATTTTTATCAGCAAATATGTCATTTATTAAATTTTAAAAGTGCCTCTATTGGAACATTAGGGATCATTGATTCTGATAACCAGTTTAAATCTAAGGATGGCCCTAATCTTACATCCCCATCTCCCACTGAGTTACACAAAATTTTAAAAAAACTCCATGAAAAAAAATTTACTCATGTTGCGATTGAAGCATCAAGTCATGGAATATATCAACATAGAATTGATTATTTAAACTTCAAAGCTGTTGGGTTTACAAATTTTTCGCAAGATCATTTAGACTATCATACAACACTGCAAAAATACTTTAATGCTAAATTACAAATTTTTAATGAAGTTTTAGAAAGTGATAAATATGCTGTTTTAAATACAGATATTAGTGAATTTGATATACTTAATCAAACATGCAAAAATCGTAATATAAAGGTTATTGAATACGGAAAAAAAGCTAAAGATTTAGAGATTTTATATAGCACTGATGGTGAATGGAAGGTCAAAGTTTTTGGGAAAAAATATTTACTTAATTCCAAGATTAAAGGAGAGTTTCAGTTATACAATATATTATGTTCAATAGGGCTCGCCACTGCATGTGAATTACCTATTGATAATGTTATGAACATAGTAAGTAAAATTAAGGCAGCAAAAGGACGTCTTGAATTAGCAAGAAATTATAATGGTGCTGAAATATATATAGATTATGCGCATACACCTGATTCTCTAAAAACTATACTGCATACCTTAAGAAAATCATGCAAAGGGGAACTTCATGTATTATTTGGTTGTGGAGGGCAAAGAGATATAAGTAAAAGAAGAGTAATGGGTAGTATTGCAAATGATCTTGCTGATCATATTATCATCACTGATGATAATCCTAGAGAAGAAAATGCTAGCCTTATCAGGCAACAAATTTTAAAATTTTGTCCTAAAGGGTATGAAATTGAAGGTAGGGCCAATGCAATTAAATATGCAATAAATAACTTAAAAAATAATGATATTTTAGTTATTGCTGGTAAAGGTCATGAAAATTATCAAATGATAGGAAAAGATAAAATACACCTTAGTGATTTTGAGGAAGTTGCAAAATTTTAAGATCAAAAAAGAGGCTTTTACTTAATAATTTGCCTATTCAATTACAGATGCAACAAAGTGCTTTTTCCAACTTTCATCATACTTCTTCAAGCCAATTCAATGCTTCCTCTTTATTTTTTTTCATAAATACTTTGATTTCAACATCAAAAATAGAAGATGCTAAGCGTGTTATAGGTCCAATCCACCCTTTATCAGTAACAACTGCGCAACGGCTAAAATTATTTAAATGTTTTTTATCAAACCTTATAGCTTTAATTAATGTACTTAATTCAATCCCACTAAAATTATCTTCAATAATTTCTAATAATTTTATTTTGCCATGCTCAACAATAAATGCTTATACTTTAGGTATAACATTGTTTATATCATCCTTTGTTGCTTTTTCATCAAAATTGAATTCAATAATACTTGTTTTTGGATATCCCTTATAAATAACAGTCATTGGCTTTGTACCTTATACAATTATATACACCAGAAGATTAATAATACTTAACACTCCCACACTTCTAGATTATTTGATATTTAACAAAAAACAAGTGTTTTTATACATAAAAATTTTAAGATTTATTGCAAATAGGAATAGAAGAAAAACATGATTAATAAACAGGCTGTTCTATACAAGATAGTTCAAAAAGTGAAGTTTAAAAAATTATCTATAAAGTAAATTTAGATTTTAAAATTACCATCACAATTTCTATGGCTCTTTAAATGCTTTATGAAAACTATCTTTAATTGGAGAATACAAATATTCAGCAAAGCTTCTAGTTCCTTTAACAATAAATACTGTCACTGGCATTCCAGGATACAAATTTATATCCGTATTAACTTTTGCAAGCTCCTCAGGAGTGACTTCAATTTTAGCTTTATAAAAACCCACAGGGGCAAGTTTTGGCTGTCCTGGGGCCATCATCCCAGGAGAATCTTTGTCGAATTTATCAGCTGAAATATATATGACTTTGCCTTCAATTCTTGGTACTAATCTTGCCTTATAGGCGTTTAATTGAATCCTTGCTATACCCCCAACGCTTATACTATCTATTTCATTTGAAGGAATAAAAGCTTCTATTACTAGATTGTCATCTTGAGGTATAATCTCTAAAAGTGGCTTGTCATTTTGGCGTATCGCAGATCCAATAGTATGCACATTTAATCCCGTTATAACCCCTGGATTTGGAGCTGTTATAGTGGTTCTTTCATGTGAATCTTTTGCTTGTAGATATTGTGCTTCTAATGTAAGTAACTCAGTGTGATTTTTTTTATATTCATCCGCCAATTGAACGTTTTGCTTATCTAAAAAATTAGCTTTTGTTGCAATTATTTCTGAAATTCTATGCTCTTCACCCAACATTGTTGCCTTGTCCTCCAACACTTGACCTTTGTATCTTTGCAATTCTATTTTGGTTCTAGATATATTTTCTAATGTATCAAGCTGCTTAGCATACAGGCTTTTTCTTCTCTCATATTCTTTTTCATAGGTCAAAACATTTGCATTATAGGATTTTATTCTTTCTTCAATAGATTCAATTTTAGCTTTAGTTTGTTGAATTTGGATATTGTTAGTTTTTATACTATTTTCAATAAACAAATAAAATGAATTAAATGCATTTTTTTGTGCATCTATTAATTCGATAATTTTGGGATCAGATGTATTAAGATATTTACTATTAAATTTAATTTGCAAACTATTAATATCGTCATCTCCTGTTTTAATATCGCCATAAGCTTCTTTATTTTGATAATAGGACACAAGTTTTATACTCTGCCTCAACCTTTCATCGACAATAACAGCGTATCGTAATTGCCATAAAACTTTTTCCAATTCTGATTTAGTACGTGCTTCATTCAATACTAATAATGTCTGACCTTTCGTAACTATATCTCCATCTTTAACTAGAATTTGATCTATAATTCCTCCTTCAAGGTGGTAGATTTGCTTTCTATAGTCACTTAAAATGACATGACCCTCTGCAATAGATGCGCTATCAAGTGGCGCTAATCCGCTCCATACACCAAAAAACCCAAAAGTTACGGCAACAGCAAGTAGTCCAAATTTTACTGGATATTTAATCTGTTTTGATATTTCTTTTTCATTTTTTTCAACATAATTTGATTTTTCTAATGTTATACCAAATAGAAAATCCTTAACTTCTTTTAAAAAATGTTGAAAAGCTTTAAAGTCTAAAATTTTGTAATTTTTATATTTTTCTACTAAATTTTCCTCAAATTCCTCACTTACAGAAACTGTTTTTTTTTCTTCAGCGGATGAATCATGCCCCATCTGAGATTTCATATTTGAATTATCATTATTTCCAGAAATCACCTCGATGTCTTCTTTTTTTATAACTTTAGTTTCTTCTTTTTTATTCTTTACCATAGTATTATTCTCCTTAAATTTATGCTCCTATGCCAGCTTTACCAATTGACTGAGCTTCTTTTAATTTAGCCATTACTTCTTTTTTAGGACCAAAAGATGCAACCATTCCATCTTTCATAACTAATATTTTATCAACAATACTAAGTATCGATGTTTTATGGGAGATAATAACGGTTGTAATTCCTTTTTCTTTTGCAACTGCAATAGCAGTCATCAAAGCTTCCTCACCTTGTGTATCTAAGCTAGAATTTGGCTCATCTAGCACAATTAATTTAGGATTGCCATAAAAAGTTCTAGCCAAACCTATTCTTTGTTTTTGCCCACCTGACAACATTGAACCATCTTGACCTACATTTGAATCATATCCCTGAGGTAATTGCAAAATCATATCATGAACTCCCGCAAGTTGCGCAGCAACCACAACATCTTCATAATGTGGATCAGAGTGCATTCTGGCAATATTCTCTTTAACTGTTCCCGAAAATAATTCTACATCTTGTGGCAAATAGCCTAAATGTGGTCCAAGCTCTTCTTTTTTCCAATCCTTTAAACTTGCTCCGTCAATTCTTACAGCACCAATGCTTGGATTAGAAATTCCTACCAACAATTTTGCAAGAGTTGTTTTACCTGAGCCACTAGGTCCAATTATTGCTAGTACTTCTCCTTTATTTAACGAAAAATTTATGCCTTTTAAAATATGTTTTGGGACTCCAGGAGGTGCGAAATAAATGTTTTCTGCTTCAATTGCCCCTTCTGGTTCTGGTAAAGACATTCTATCGCTATCATTGCTATATCTGTTAAATGATTTTTTAAGTCTTTCATATGATTTACGACATGTAACAAAGCCCTTCCAAGAATTTATAGCTGCTTCAAAAGGTGCCAGCGCTCTACCAACAAGAGATGAACTAGCGATAATTGTTCCAGAAGTAATTTGCCCTTGGATCACTAAATATGCACCAAGTGCTGTTACCGAAATTTGAATTACTAATCTAAAAAATTTTGTAATTTCCATAAACACGGCTTGTCTTTTTGTGACAAGGTTTTGGGTTTTTTGCACATCTTGATTCATTTTTTGCCAAGATGCTATAATATTATTTTTCATACCCATGACCTCAATAACTTCGGCATTTCTTGTGGATTGATCTACTTGCCTCATACTCTTAATGAAATTTTCGTTATTCATTTCAATGAGGGGTTTAGTGGACCTATCTGCAATGATGCCAAATATTATCAACACTACTCCTGAGATCAATGCTAAAAAGCCAATTGATGTGTGTAAAATAAATAATACAATAATAAATATTATTGCCCACGGCATGTCCATAATAGAAATTAAGCCAGGGCTAGTTAAAAACGTCTTTACTGTTTGCAAATATCTTAACTGCTGGCTATTTGCCATTGCTTTAGATTCTAATGCAAGCCTAATTGAATTTGAAAATACTACTTCTGACAGTTTATCCTCCAGCCAAGCTCCCATCTTATTCATTGCAAAAGCCCTTGCTGCCTGAATTAATCCAAGCAATGATAGAGCTAAAATGATAACCAATGTTAACATTAAAAGTGTATCAGTGTTTTGGCTAGATAGCACCCTATCTAGAACCTGCATTGAAAAAAGTGGCGTTGAAAGCATAAGTAGATTGATTAAGCACCCAAATAGCAGTACAAATTTTACCATTACTTTGCACGAAAGCAGAGCTTCCTTTAATGGGTTATCCGGAATATCGTTATTACTATTTTTCATTAATTTTACCGCCTCTTTGTTTTATTGCCTAAGTTCAATACAATATAGTGATAAAAAAAGATTATACAAGAACCCAAATGTTAATTTAACGTTAACGTTAACGTTAAATTAATTTTCATCATTAATATTTACACTCTCTGTGTTAATCCCTTCTTTGTCCTTAACAATTTTCTCTATTTTTAATTTAGCATTTTCTAGTTTATTTTTACAATGTTCTTGTAGCTTAATTCCTTCAGTATATAAATTGATGGCATTTTCTAATTCAACATTTCCACTTTCTAGATTATCTATTATCTCTTCTAACCGTTTCATAGACTGTTCAAAAGTCAACTTAGACACATTATTAACGCTCATTACTTGAATATCTTAATATAATATATACTATATATTTATGATAACCTTATTTTTAAATTTATAAAGTAAAATGATTGTTAAAATATATAAAGATTATAAAATACCTACTCAATCTGGAAGGGCTAATATAAGTGAATGGGTTTTGGAATTTATGTCAATTGATGATAGGTTTTAAGAACAAATCATGGGTTGGACAGGTAGTGAAAATATGTACCCTAATGAGGTTAGATTACGTTTTGAAAATAAAAAACAAGCCATTACATTTGCAAAAAAAAATAAATTAGATTTTTTTATTAAAGAGCCGATAGAAGCAAAACAAACTATAAAATCCTATATCGATAACTATTTAAAATAATTAAATTTGATATCAACAATATTTGAAAAAATGACTTTCTAGTATTTTTAAGATATAAATAATATTTAAAATTATACTAAGTATATTGATATTAAAAAATGAAATTGCAAAGAATAAGGGGCACAGCAGATTTATACGGCAAAGAAATAGAATTATTCAATAGTATTATTGAAGTAGCGCAAAAAATGGCTGAATTATATTGCTTCCAGGAAATATCAACGCCCATTATGGAAAATACTGAGGTATTTCACAGAACACTAGGAGAAACATCAGATATTATTAATAAAGAGACATACAGCTTTTTAGATCGTGATAAAACCTACATTACTTTAAGGCCAGAATTTACGGCAGCTGTTGTCCGCGCTATCATTTCAAATGGAATGTTACAGTCCCTTCCATTGCGATTGTTTAGTTATGGACCATTATTCAGACATGAGCGCCCTCAAAAATGTAGATTAAGACAATTTCATCAAATAAATTATGAATATATTGGATCTTCTAACTTAAATACTGATGTTGAATTAATAATGCTTGCAAGTGACATTTTGAAAGAACTTAAAATTGATAGCAATATCAGACCTATAGTTAATACTTTGGGAAATAGCGAATGTAGAAATAATTACAAAATTGCATTAGTAGAATATTTATTGAAATATAAAGCTGAGTTATCAGAAATTAGTCAACAAAGATTAGAAAAAAATCCTTTGCGCATTTTGGATACAAAAAATGATAAAGAGCAAGAAATATTAAATGATGCTCCAATTTTGTATGATTTTATCGACAAAGCTTCAAAAATAAAATTTGAAACAATTTTATCTCGCCTTAAAGATTTAGGTATTAACTTTGAGCATTCTAATAGATTGGTTAGAGGAATGGATTATTATTCTGATTTTGTTTTTGAATTTGTTACAGATGATTTAGGTAGCCAGGGTACAGTTTTGGCTGGAGGAAGATATGATACTTTGGTATCTCAAATGGGTGGGGCCTCAACTCCAGCTGCCGGCTTTGCTGGAGGAATTGAAAGAATAATTGAGCTATTACATATAACAGAAAAGCAAATAGAAAGAACTGAACAAACATATTTGATACCCATTGGTGAATATGCAGAAAGCTTTGGTGCTAAAATAGCGCAAGGATTTAGGGAAGCTGGGATTAACATTTTAGTTGATTATGGGATAACACTTAAAAAAAGAATGCAAAAAGCAAATAAATTAAAAATTAAATATTCCATTTTATTTGGTGATGAAGAGCTAAAAAATAATATATATATTTTAAAAAATATGTTTACTGGTGATGAAAAAAGGCTAAAAAAAGCTGAAGTAATAGATTTTTTAAAAGAAAAACGTTTACAAAAATGGCTCATATAATTATTTTTGGCAATGAAAAAGGGGGTTCTGGCAAAACAACGACTGCAATGCATCTTATCACCTCATTATTATATTTAAATTTTAAAGTAGCAACTCTTGATATTGATCTTAGACAAGAGTCCTTAACTAGGTATATAGAAAATAGAAAAAGAACTATTGATAATAAAAAAATAGAACTTAAATTACCCACGCATTTTAAACTAAATAAGAAGTATAATATTAATCAAGTAGTAGATTATACAAATGATGATATTCAAGATTTTGAAAATTTAATAAATGAATTAGATGGTAAATTTGATTTCATAATAATTGATACCCCAGGAAATGATAACCTCTTAAATAGGCATACTCATTACATTGCTGATACAATAATAACCCCTATTAATGATAGTTTTATAGATGTTGATTTGCTTGGTAAGGTTGATCCCAACGATTTTAGCAAAGCAATCCCTGGGATATATAGCTCTATGGTGTGGGAGCAAAAAAAATTAAGTGCTTTGAAAAAAAATAAGGAAGTGCAATGGGTAGTTGTAAGAAACAGATTATCTTCTACAAATGTAATAAACAAAAGAAATGTTGAATCAGCTATAAAGCATCTAGGGAAAAAATTGGGGTTTAATGTATCTTCAGGCTTTGGAGATAGAGTAATATTTAAGGAGTTGTTTTTAAAAGGATTAACCCTGCTAGACGCCAAAAAAAGCAACAATGTAATTAAACTTAATACTTCAGTGATTGCAGCAAGGCAAGAGTTGCGAGAATTTTTATATTCATTAAAACTTGCTGATATTAATAAAAAAATATAACATAGCTTAATTGAAATAATCTAGATAACGTCAAGTTGTACCAAGTTTTAGATACAGTGTTAAATCAAATAAAAGTTTTCTGCAGTTTGCATGGCTCAAAAAAATTTTACGTTGGAATTTTGTTGGTTGAAAATTTTTCTATAATAGAGCAAAATTTTGGTGAACTTATGTCAGATCTTTTGGACAAAATTATAAGTGATGCCTTTAAGCAATACAACCGCGATGAATATTTTCTAAACAAAATCAGTTATAATTCATATGCATTTACTATTATTAATACAAATAATAAATTTGTATCACAATTGCTTGAAAATATTCTTAATTACATCAATAAGAGAAAGCACTTTTCGGCAACACAAAATGTTTATTTTTTAGTAAGAGCGGGACTTGCAGAACATACTAATAATGAAAATCTTCAAAAAACTTTTAATAAAGCTCAGGTATCTTTATTCGAGTGCTCTAATGAAAAAAAAAGATGCAGCTTCTACAAAGAATCACTTGATACCATTCAAAAACACGTAAATAATACAGACCTTTTGGCAAATTATTTAGAGGCTTTAGAAAGTAATAAGTTAGTATTTGATTTTCAATCAATTGTTGATAGCAAAACCAGGCAAATTGTATTTTATGAATGTCTTTTAAGGTTGGTTGACGAGAAAGGGTATAGATTATCTGGATATTCACATATTCAAGCTGCTGAACAATATGGAGTTATAAGACATATTGATCAATTCACCTTAATTACAGCAGTAAAAAATCTTGAAAAAGATCCCAATTTAAAGATTCATATTAATATATCTGGAATAACTATTACTGATCCAGATTGGATGGAACTTGCACAACAATTATTTTATAAAAAGGATTTATATCATCGTTTAACAATTGAAATAACAGAAACTGCAATTATAAAAAATTTAAAAGCAGCAAATTTTTTTATGAAATTGTTAAGAGAGCTTGGGTGCAAGATTTCTATTGATGATTTTGGATCTGGTTATAGCTCTTTTTCTCAACTTAAAAATATACGTGTTGATAGTATAAAAATAGGAGAAGACTACATAAAAGATCTGCCTGATAAAAAGGACACTATAATGTTTCTTCGAGCTCTTGTAGAATATGCAAAAAGCCTAAATCTAGATATTATAGCTGAGCATGTAGAAAAAGAGAGCACTGCTAAATTCCTTGCTGATGCAGGGGTAGATTATTTACAAGGCTATTTATTTTCATAATTTTAAATTTAAATACCAAATTGATATTTAATTGAAAATTTATCACTTATTTTTCAGATTTAAGCAAATTTTATACTACAACATCCTTCTTCAGTTATTGCCAAAAGATTTGATTAGTGTTAATTTAACATAAATAAGCGTAACCTAGGTTAATATGGTTGAATTTACATTGCCAAAAAATTCTAAGATTGTAAAAGGTAAAATGCATAGGCAAAGTACTAAAAATAACAGTACAAAATTATTTGAAATTTATAGATATGAACCTGAGCTAAACTCTAATCCTAGAATTGACAAATTTGAAATTGATTTGAGCAAATGCGGTGCAATGGTTCTTGATGCATTGATAAAAATAAAAAATGAGGTGGATAGCACCTTAACGTTCAGAAGATCATGTCGCGAAGGAATTTGCGGTAGCTGCGCTATGAACATTGATGGAACAAATACTCTGGCATGCCTAAAACCTATTGATACAGTAAAAGGAAGTGTTAAAATTTATCCGTTACCACATATGGATGTTGTGAAAGATTTGGTTCCTAACATGAATTTGTTTTACGCTCAATTAAAATCTATTAAACCTTGGATGCAAACTGATAGCAAGCATGCGGGGGGGAAAGAGAGATTACAGTCTCCAGAAGAGCGTGAAAGATTGGACGGCCTATCTGAGTGTATATTATGCGCTTGCTGCTCAACAAGTTGCCCTAGTTATTGGTGGAATGGAGATAAATATCTTGGCCCTGCTATTTTGCTGCAAGCATATAGATGGATTGCTGATACTAGAGACGAAAATACTAAAGAACGATTAAACGAACTTGAGGATGATTTTAAACTATACAGATGTCATACTATAATGAACTGCACAAAATCTTGCCCAAAAGGACTTAATCCAGCGCAAGCTATAAGCAAAATTAAAAATATGATGACTTCGAGAATATAATAATTATGAAAATTTTAAGATTTGGAACTCTAGCACTCACTATTCTTTTGATGGCTAACTGCAGTAATACTAAGAAAGATAATATTCTGGTTGAATATATAAGTGATAGGCAATTATATGAGCAAAGCACAAAAGAAGTGAAATCTGGAGATTATAAAAGGGCTGTAAAAACTCTAACAAAACTAGAAAACGAATACCCTGCATCTGATCATTATTCTGATGCAATAGTTCTTAAAGCATACTCTTATTACTCAGATGATCATTATACTGACGCCATTCTTACTATTGATGATTTTTTACATCAATTTCCTATCAACAGAAATGCAGCGTATATGTATTACATTAAGGCGATGTCTAATTATAATCAGATTATGGATATCGGAAGAGACCAAGAATTCGCTATTGATGCAAAAAAAGACTTTGAAATACTAGTCGCTTTATTTCCTAATTCAAAATATGCAAATGATGCAAAATGGAAATTAGAATATATTGACAACATACTTGCAGGCAAAGAAATGGACATAGGAAGATTTTACTTGCGTATTAATAAACCAATCTCATCAGTGAATAGATTTAAAAATGTTGTAGAAAAATATCAAACAAGCATATTTATTCCTGAAGCTCTATACAGGCTAGTTGAGGTATATTATATTTTGGGAGTGAAGGATGAAGCTACTAGATATGCATCGGTATTAGGTTATAATTATCCAGATAGTATATGGTATCGTAAATCGCATAGCATACTTTTAAAAAATGCAAAAGATAGGAATACATCTAAATTAAAAAACTTTTTTAAACATTTTTAATCTATGAATCTAAGTGGTTTAAAGTTAGATCTTCAAAAACCGATTCACATTATAGGTATAGGTGGAATTGGTATGAGTGGCCTAGCAAAATTACTTCATCAAAATAATATTAAAGTTCAGGGCTCTGATGTAAATCAAAACACCCAAACAAATGAGTTAAAAAAATTAGGCATTACAGTATTTACGAACCATGGCGCTGATAATGTTTCGGGTTGTAGCTTAGTAGTAAAATCTTCAGCTATAAAAAATGACAACGTTGAAATTAAAGCATCAAAAACCAAATCTATACCTGTAATATCTCGTGCAGAATTGCTTTCTAACATGCTTTTACCTGGCTATAATATATGCATTACTGGAGCACATGGCAAAACTTCAACTACTTCTTTAGTATACTCCGTGTTGAAAGCTGCAAACCTTGATCCAACAGTGATATGTGGTGGAATAATCAATTCAATAAACTCCAATGTATTCAAAGGAGGTGGATTAATTAATGTTGTTGAAGCTGATGAATCAGACGGCACTTTCATGATTTTACCTACTAATATCAGTATTATAACCAATATTGATAGCGAACATTTAGATTATTATGGAAGTCTTCAAAATATTATTAACATTTATAAACTTTTCATCGAAAAAGCTTTGTTGAAAGATTTGGTAGTTGCTTGTGATGATTGTGAAAATTTACAAGTAATTAATCAAGATTATTTTGGCAATGATAAATATATTTCGTACGGGATAGATTCCATGAATTCTGACCTAAGAGCTGTAAATTTACAAATTACTAATGAAGGAATAAAGTTTGATATCGTACTGTCAGAAAAATGTCAAAAAACATTGTCTCAAAATATCAATATAATAAAAGGAATAATTATTAAAAATTACGGCAAACATAATATTTTAAATGCTTTAGCCGGTATTGCAGTATATCTCTTTAAAGGTGGGGGAAAAGAATCGCTAAACAAGGTGCTGCAATTTAATGAGGGGGTTCAAAGAAGATTTTCAGCAATAGGCAAAGTTAATAATGTTACATTTGTAGATGATTATGCACATCATCCAAATGAAATTAAGGCTACTTTAAGTGTAGCAAAAGAATATTCTAACAGAGGCAAAGGAAAGGTTATAGCCGTTTTTCAACCACATAGGTACTCTAGGCTGAAGGAGCTATATCAGCAATTTTTATTATCATTTGACCAAGCTGATTATGTAATAGTTTTAGATATTTATTCTGCTGGAGAAAGCCCAATAGATGGCATTATATCTGAAGCGTTTGCTAAAGATATAAAGAAAAGCACCACCTCTTTTTATTGCAAAGATCAGATTGAAATTAGAAATAAAATTGATGAATTATCTAGCCCAGAAGACTATATTATCTTTATGGGAGCAGGTAATATTTCTAATATTGCTAAAGAAATATTCAATGATTTATCACAAATAAAAAATGTTACTAAATTTCATAAGTAATTTCTAGTCATATAAACATAGCTCTAACCTCTTAATTTTTCTAAAATATCATCTAGCTTCAGACCTTATGGGAAAAATTTTTTACAACCACCTCATTTGCTTTTTTTCAAAATATGTGACACGTGTATTGAACGATGTGTCAAAAACTGCTAAAATTGCGGCAATAAATATAATCCAATCATCAAGCAATGAAGATTATTATTACTGGAGCTTATGGCTTTATAGGGGCTCATATAACCTCCTCATTAATTAAGGATAAATATAATGTCATATGTGCGGTCAGAGATACTATAAAGGCGCAATTAATGTTTCCCTCTTCCGAAGTTTGTTATTGTAACTTTAATACAGATACCAATAAAACAATGTGGATTAATCGACTTAAAGGAGTTGATGTTGTAATCAATGTTGTTGGAATACTGCAAACAAGCAAGAAAGATAATGCAAAAAATATTCACGAATTAGCTACAAAATCGCTTTTTGATGCTTGTATTGAAAATAAAGTAAAAAAAGTAATTCATATTTCCGCCTTGGGTATAAAAGAAAGTGATACAGAATATGCCAAAACTAAATTAGCTGCAGATAGTTATTTGCAAGATCTCAATATTGATTGGATTATTTTGCGCCCCTCATTAGTTTATGCATCAAATAGTTTTGGTGGCACTTCATTGCTCAGAGCATTATCAGTATTGCCAATAATTCCACTTATTGGTAATGGACTTCAAAAATTTCAACCTATCCATATTAAGGATTTAGTAAAAACAATCTCGTTTTTTCTTGAAAAATCATCTCAAACGAAGGAAATTTTTGATATTGTAGGTCCAGAAATTTTAACCTTAAAAGATATACTATTAAGGTTACGTAGTTGGTTTAATTTAAAACCAACTAAATTAGTATCAATTCCAAAGTGGATAATAAAATTTTTCTGTAAATTAGGTGATATATTTAATGTTTCAACAGTCAATAGCACATCTTTTAATATGCTAGAGATAGACAATATTTCCAAATCAAAGAAATTCTCAAGCTAGACAAAGATAAAACCCATAAAATTTTCGCTTTCCTTAGAAATGGAACCAGCAACTATTCAATCATTTTGGCATGCAAAACTTTATTTACTTAAGGCCTTTGCACGATTTATATTGGCATTTTTTTGGCTATACTCAGGTATCTTGCCACTTTTTATTGATAAGCAAACAATGGAGATAATTAATGTAATATGTACTAATAACTTATTATCATCAATTATTTTTTATAGTTCTTGTTTTACAGATATACTAATCGGATTTGCACTTTTATTCAGATATAAAATGATCACTATGTATCGAATACAGATTATTATTATCAGTTTATATACCTGTATTTTAACAATTTTTCTACCACATCTTTGGCTTGAGCCATTAGGATCTTTAACGAAGAATATACCAATTCTATTACTAATGTTGCTTTTATTGTCAGTTGAGCGCGACAAATGATAGATTGGTACCCTGTCTTAAAATTAATTCATATAATGAATGTAACGATATTATTTGGCACAGGTATTGGAATTGCAATTTTTTCTTTTTGGGCTCACATGACAAATGATGTTAGAATTATCGCCTATACATTTAAAAAGACTGTTCTTGCTGATCTAATTTTCACAACCCCTGCAATTATTATTCAACCAGTATCAGGGCTTCTTTTAGTACATTATCAAGGATACAATTTATTTGAAACCTGGTTATGCATTAGTTATATATTATATATAATTGCTGGTTTATGCTGGTTACCAGTTGTTTGGTTGCAAATACAAATAAGAAATATTGCAAACCAAGCATTAGTCAACGAATCACATAAGTTACCTGATAAATATTACAATTTTTTCTATATTTGGTTTATATTGGGATGGCCTGCATTTATAGGGCTAATGATTATATTTGCACTTATGATTTACAAACCAAATTTTTAATGTCATGACATACGTATAATAAAATTGTTTAATAATTTTCGTTATTATTAACTCTAAATTTTTATACTTTTTCTTTTTAGATTTCATAATAAATTACGATATCTAACACCAAACATATTATTAGAAATTATACTGAGATGTTGTTTTTATTGTAATTTAATATAGTATCCGTGCTATTATTTATAAATCAGTAATTTTTTATTTTGAAATGAGCAATAAGAAAACACGTTTCACAAAACAAGATTTGATTTCTATTTACAAGGAAATGCTATTGTTACGTCGCTTTGAAGAAAAGGCGGGGCAGTTATATGGAATGGGGCTTATAGGGGGTTTTTGTCATTTATATATTGGGCAGGAAGCTGTGGCAATAGGCATAATAAAAGCTATAAACTCAGATGATACCATAATTACAAGTTATAGAGACCATGGATTGATGTTAGCTACAGGAGCATGTCCAAAAAGCATTATGGCAGAATTACTTGGCAGAGCTACAGGTTGTTCAAAAGGCAAAGGTGGATCGATGCATATGTTTGATTTAGAAAAAGGCTTTTATGGAGGACATGGCATTGTTGGAGCGCAAGTATCCCTTGGCACAGGATTGGGTTTTGCACATAAATATAAGGAAAATGATTGCATTTCCGTAACAATTTATGGTGATGGAGCGTGCAATCAAGGTCAGGTATATGAGTCATTTAATATGGCTAAACTTTGGGGATTGCCTGTCTTATATATTATTGAAAATAATGAATATGCAATGGGCACTTCAGTTGAAAGAGCTTCAAGTATAAAAGATTTATACAAAAAAGGAGAATCCTTCGGCATAGCAGGAAAACAAGTTGATGGAATGGATTTTTTTGAAGTGCATGAGGCAGTTAAGGAAGCCTCAGATTTCATTAGGAAAAACAAAACTCCATTTTTATTAGAGTTAAAAACCTATAGATATAGAGGCCATTCTATGTCTGATCCAGCTAGATATAGAGCTAAAGATGAGGTTGAAGATTATAAAAAACATCATGATCCCATTATTTCTCTAAAAGAATATATATTGAAAAATAATCAAAACGTGGAAGAGAATTTAAAAAATGTGGAAAAAGAGGTTAAGGAAATAGTGAAGGAAAGTGTATATTATGCCCAAAATAGTGATGAACCAAGTGCAAATGAGTTATATACAGATGTATATAAATAAAATAACCAAAAGTTCATTTAGATGAAAAAAAGAATTGCAACCATATACAATCATCAGCACTGTTTTACGAAGACATTATCTGATTATATACACACAGGAATTCAATCTGAAAACGTTGAATCAGAACTATATGAAGCAGAATTTATTTGTGAACATTTACAGTTATTAGATAAAGTTGATTCTATAATATTTGGTACACCAACATATTTTGGAAATGTTTCAACCAATATAAAAAAGCTTATGGATTCAACCGTTCATATTTGGTATGATAAAAAATGGAATAACAAGATAGCTGCGGGATTTACACATTCATCCGCCTTAAGTGGAGATAAGCAAAGTGCTTTAATGTCTATATTTATTTTTGCACAACAACATGGTATGATATGGACTGGCATTGATTTAAAAAGCAATGAAAAACCAAAAAATTTCAATGCAAACTTAAATAGACTTGGTAGTTGGATGGGTTTAATGGCTGAATCTCCAAATAAAGATACAAATCTAGAAATCAATGTTAGCGACATCAAAACAGCTGAATATTTTGGAGCTAGAATAGCTAAGATAACAAAAAATTTTAAATAGATATTATGAAAAAAATTACTATTAGAGAAGCGCTTAGAGATGCAATGGCAGAAGAAATGAGGCTTGATAAAAATGTTTTTGTATTGGGAGAAGAGGTTGCAGAATATCAAGGGGCCTATAAAGTAACTCAGGGCCTTTTAGATGAATTTGGAGCAAAAAGAGTAATTGACACACCTATCACTGAACATGGATTTGCGGGCATTGGAGTTGGAGCTGCATTTACTGGATTAAAACCAATTGTAGAATTTATGACCTTCAATTTTGCTATGCAGGCGATTGATCAAATAATCAATTCCGCTGCTAAAACTCATTATATGTCAGGAGGATTAATATCTTGTCCAATTGTTTTTAGGGGGCCAAATGGTGCTGCCGCAAGAGTTGGAGCACAACATTCGCAATGTTACGCAAGTTGGTATGGGCATGTCCCAGGTTTAAAAGTGGTTGCTCCATACTCAGTATCAGATCACAAGGGATTGCTAAAAGCAGCCATAAAAGATCCTAATCCAGTAGTATTCCTTGAAAATGAAATGTTATACGGCGACTCTGGTGATGTGCCAGAAGAGGAATTTACAGAGGAAATCGGCAAGGCAAAAATTGTAAAACATGGAAAAGATGTAACAATTGTAACTTTTTCCATACAAGTGAAATTTGCACTACAGGCTGCAATTGAATTAAAAAAATATGATATTGATGCCGAGGTAATTGATTTAAGAACAATACGTCCTCTAGATATTGAAACTATTATAAATTCAGTGAAAAAGACTAATCGTATTGTTACTGTCGAAGAGGGGTGGCACTTCTCAGGGATAGGTTCAGAAATATCTGCAATTGTGTCCGAAAAGGCTTTTGATTATCTTGATGCACCAGTAATGAGGGTTACTGCAAAGGATGTGCCCTTGCCATACGCACAAAATTTAGAAAAAATGGCTCTTCCTTCCGTTGATAATATAGTAGAAAAGACCAAAGAAGTTTGTTATCAAAATCAATAAAGACATTTAATTTATAATATTAGATAAAAAATTTAATCCATAATGTTCTGCTGCAAATTCTAAAATTGACAAATTCAAAATTATAATTTACTACTTAAGTAATTAAGTAGTAGGATAGCGTGGTTTTTAATATATGGACTTACAAGATAACAATGATAATGAAAATTTATCAAAAGAAACATTTTCAGAGAATAACAAATCATCAATTAATAAATACGCAAATAAAAAGGTATTATTAATAGCAATAGTTTTATTGATCGGAGCACCTATTTTAGGCGTCTTATTTTATAAATACAGTCAAATTAAATCTACCGAAAATAAGGAGATTAGTCAAAATACAAAGGCAGAAACCTTTTATTATGACCTAACCCCTATAGTTGTTAATTTAGATACTAATGGTCAGGAAAGTAGATTTTTAAAAATTTCTATCACTCTAATGTTTGATAATAATACTAGTTTAGAAGCTGCTAAAAAATTAGAGCCAAGCTTAAGGGATGAGTATTTTGTTTTTTTACGTCAACTTAGACCTTCTGATGTCACTGGAGCGGTGGCACTTTATAGATTAAAGGACAGTCTGTATTTAAGAACAAATAAAGTTATTTATCCTGCAGAAATTAAAGATTTATTGATTCAAGATATATTAATTCAATAATTTGTACATATGGTATTAAGGCAAATGGTAAGCACAAATAAGAAGAAAGATTCTTTACAGGTTTCTAAGCATAATAATGATAAAAATTTCAATTTATTATTAAGTGGAAAACATGACTCTATTTTGAATTTCCCCCTACTAAATCAAATATTTGAATTTTTACAACGAGATCTCTCTAAAATTTTAAAAAATTTCTTAAATTGTGATACTAGTGTAGAACTGAGTGAAAATAAAAATATTGAATTCGAAACAGCCACTAACTCTATTCAATATCCGTCTATGATTGCTATTATAGAAGTTGAAAATAGTGAAAATTCCGACAAGTCATTGATAATTTTTGAAAATCAATTTATTTATACAATCTTAGACATTTTATTGGGAGGGGGAGATTATAATTTTAAATTAAAAGTTCAAGAAAGACCCTTCACGCAAATAGAAACTGGAGTTTTAAAAGATTTTACAAAAATAATGTTGGATTCAATCAATCACTCTTTTGGTAGAGTTTCTAATTTGCAATTTAAATTTAAGAGATTAGAAACTGGCCCAAATTCCATCTTAATAACAAATCCAAAAGAATATTGCAAGCTGCTTACAATGAAGATCAATCCTTTAAATAAGGCTGGAGGATTTGTTAAATTATTAATGCCATATTCAACATTAAGTCCTTATAAGACAGAATTGAGTAAAATTTCTTTAAAAAGCAAAGATTTAAAAGAAAGAGAGAAATGGTTTCAATATTTTGAAAATATAGTTAATAATTCAAAATTAAATATTAGAGTTCAACACACAGAAAAAATACATAGTTTAAGGGATTTATCAAATGTTAAGGTTGGCAGTACAATAATTTTAAATAGAATGAATAATGAAAATTGGGATTTAGTTGTGAATGATTTTAAGGTTTCTGATTGTAAATTGGGTCAAATTAATAATAGAATAGCAATTGAAGTACTTGATCAAATCGATGCTTCTAAATTTTTAGACTAAATAATATGGAATTGATTTTAAATAGTGTTGTACTAATATTACTTTGCTTAGCTATTGCTTATTGTTGGAAGTTAAATAAAAAAATTCAAGATTTACAAAATAGTAGGGGAGATATTAAGAATTTGATAAAAAGTCTAGATGCATCTATCAACGGCGCTAATAATAACATTGCTGAGTTTAAAAAATTAACAAATAGGTCTATTATTGAAATGTCTGATTATATCAAGCAATCTGAAGAATTGTCAGGAGATCTGAGCTTTTTGATTGAGAGAGCTAATAGTTTAGCTGATGAACTGGAATTAAAGATCAAGAAAGCATCTGCGTTAAGTAAAAAAACATCTGTTAAAAAAAGCTCTGTATCTAAGAGCCCTAAAAGTAAAAGTGTTAACACCAAAAAAAAGAATTTAGAAAAATTATAATATACAATGCTTAGATTATTACCATATTTACTTATATTGTTGGTCTGCCTGTTTTTTTCAAAGCTTATGAATGTGATGGAAGAATATGTAGGCATTTTAAATATTCAAGAATCTAAAGCTCAGCTTGATAAACCAGACTTAAAAAAAGAGGACCCAAAAAACTTAAATATTAATAAGGATGCAGATATTAAAAATTTACAAAAGACAGATGTATCTTCAAATATTCAAAATGATTTTCAATTAAATTCTGAAAAACAATTATTGCAACAACTAAGGAAAAGAAGAACGGAAATAGAAAGCAATAAGGATGAATTACCTGTAGAAAAAATGGCTTTAGAATCGATTAAGCAATATATTGATAATAGATTGGACGTATTAGAAAATCTTCAAAATAAACTAAAGCCACAATTTAGTAATACCCATCAAAATGATGGCAAAAAAATTCAAAAGTTAGTTAAGGTATATGAAAGTATGAAGCCTAAAGAAGCCGCTAAAATTTTTAATGATTTGCAAATTGGAGTGCTGGTAGAAATGACTTTAAATATGAAAGAATCACGACTTGCGGCAATACTTTCAGAAATGAAACCCGAAAAAGCTAGAGAATTAACATCAATTTTAGCAACTCAAAGCGATATAGTGGAATTTTAGTAACAAATGACATACCCTCACTGTTATATAAGGTAAATAATTAGCAATTAATCTTGTGCTAAAACTTAAATTATATTACAATGTCATTTTGATTATTCTCATTAATAAGCTGTTTATATGAATAAAAAATTAAATTCAGTCATCAATTACCCAGCATTGTTTGTGATTATTATATATCCACTCATCTTGGGAGTTATTGCCACACTATATGGTTATAGATATGGAATAGGTAAATTTGAAATTATATCAATAATCGCAACTTATTACATTATCAATATATCAGTTGGTGTAGGATTGCATAGATTATGGTCACATAATGCATTCAAAACTAAAAAGTGGGTAGAAGTTGTTTTAGCATGCTTAACCGCTGGCACCTTACAAGGTCCTATATTAGCCTGGGCTTCAGATCATATGGTGCATCATAAATATACCGATCAAGATAAAGATCCTCATACAGCTCTAAAATATAAAAATAAATTTGTAGGGTTTATGTGGTCTCATATGGGTTGGATGATTTTTTCAGATTTAAAGCTTAAGAAAATTGATAAACTAGCTCTGGCAAAATTAGGTAGAAATAGAGTGGTTTTATGGCAATTTAGGCATTATTGGAAAATAGCAATATTTATGAATGCAGTGTTACCCGTCATGATTGGTTATTTTATTGGTGGAAATTTAAGATATGCGCTAGGTGCATTTATTTTTATGGGAGTTGGCAGAGCCATACAACAGCAAGCGACGTTTTGCGTAAATTCAATAGTGCATATGAATATTGGATCAAAAGAATATTATTATGGTACCGCAAGAGATATATGGTGGCTATTCTTTTTGTTATTAGGTGAAAATTGGCATAATTTCCATCATGCTTTTGCAAATGATTATAGAAATGGTCATAAATGGTATCATTTAGATATTCATAAGTGGGTCATAGCTTTTATGGCCAAAATTGGCTTAGCTAGCGATTTAATTGTAACATCAAAATTAAGAATTGAATCAATGAAAGAGCAAGTAAGAAAAAAAACTATTGCAAACTTGCAAGAAAAAGTGGATTTAATTGAAAAAGCAAGTAAGTATATTCATGCAACGGCTGCGGCTAAATTAAAAATGGCAGAAGAATCTGCCGTTAAATTAGCAGGTGATCTACATGAAAACCTAGATAATGTAGTTGTTAAAGCTAAGGGGATAATGAAGTTTGCTCAAGACCTAAGACTAAGGGATAATATAGAGGAAAATTTAATAATAACTTTATCTAGTAAATATAACGAGTTAAAAAAAGCTGCACAAAAATTGGAAATTAAAGCTGTATCTTTTTAAATGTTTTTTTTTATAAATTCGGGGCATAGCGCAGTCTGGTAGCGCACCTGGTTTGGGACCAGGGGGTCGGGAGTTCAAATCTCTCTGCCCCGACCATATATAATTTTAACTATTTTTGATGACTAAATGTATTAAAAATTCAATCTTTTCTTCTATCTACTATATAGCTTTTGGATACCTTTTTGCTTTTTTAATTATTGTAGCTTTTCAATATAATAACTATATAGAACAAATAGCTAGATATCAGTTTCAAGAAGTATCGCAATATATTAGATCCAAGCTGTCATTTGCAAGATATTATAGCAATGATAATTTTAAGCGCATTGAATATATTGATCAGCTCAATCTCACTAATAAAAATTTAAAATATAAATTATTTGATCATAGGGCAAAGGAATCATATTTATTAGGAAAAATTTACAATTATAATAGTAAGTATCAGACCATTTCCTTCTATGGAAATAATGATGAAAAATTAACTATTAAAGATTTAAGCTTTAATCCAACAATTTTAAAATGTTTAGAATATGCAGGGACGCTAAATTTTGGTCAAATTTATATTAATGCTAAAAAAGACAATAATTACGCTATAGTAGCATGCTATGGCAATAAAAAAAATCAACAAGTTTACTTAAGGTTATTTGATTTTGATAAATTGCTTAAAAAGGTTACTGCAAAATATGATTATTTTAAAAATCTAAATATTTTAATTATTAATAAATATAATCAAGTAATCTATGCAAATCCTAATAAATATGCACACAACCAAAATTTAAATAATACAGCTTTTCTTAAAGAAGGCTTAGTCATTTTGAAAAAATATAAGTATAAACACTATAGCAGTATTGGAGGATTTAATTTTAAAAATTATTATAGCCTAGCAACTCTCAAAGATAATAGTTTTAAAATTCTTATAACGCCAAAATCTCTTTCAAAATCGCAAACATTTTATGAATTTATAAAATTTTATAAAAATGTAATAATAGCGGAATCCCTAATATTTTTGGTTATTTTATTTTTTATTATTAAGTATGTTTTATATCCGTTTCACAGAAATGTTATTTTAATGAAAAAAATTATTACTTCAGATGATCCAAAAAATTTAGTTGATAATGATAATATTTGTAAATTATCTGCTTTTAATACTATTAAAGTATTTCAGTCATATTACTTTAAGTCAAGAATCAAATATAAAATTACTGATTTAAAATATACATTTATGGAGAAATTCTTAAATACATTAATTGATAATAACGCCGAAAATAACAGGCACCTATTGCATAATTTTAATACTCCTCTCCATCAAATAAAATTAGCGCTTCAATCTCTAAAGGACGTCACAGAGAAATCTAATAAAAATGATAGGATGCAAATTATTGAGAAGGCTCTAGAACACTTTGAGCTAGTTTTTTCCAATAATAGCATATCACCATATACAATTGATCTTAGTGAAGCGTATATAGACATAGAGAGCATTATTAACAATGCTATAGATTCAATTTTTAATATTGATATACATAATAAATTGTTAGTTAAGAAAAATTTTATGACTAATAATGCATTGATTTTTGCAGATAAGGTATGTTTAGAAACGATATTTTATTTATTGTTACACAGCTCTAGAAATTTAATCGACGATTTAAATTCGGTCACAATAAGTATTCAAACAATTTTAACAGGAATTGAGATATCTATTAAATTTAATGGTAAAAAAATTAAAAAACATAATATAGAAAAATTCATAAATTGCATTGATAATAGATTATACTTAAATCATTTAAGAGAATATGATGCGGATATTTTGATTGTGAATTATTTAGTGCATTTATTGAAATTTAATATAACACTAGAAACCGATAACAAAGAATCAATCAAATATGAAATGATTATTCCTAATATAAAACTTAAAAATTAAATCCTTTAAATTTACCTCTATATGCAAAATTACGGCTATTCTTATGATAATATTTCACGTATAGTAAATGAGAGTATGGGTAAAAACAGGCTATTTCATGCGTGTATTATACATGGAAATCATGGGACAAGAAAAACCTATTTATCTAATGAAATAGCGAAACAAATTTTAAACTATAGCCATGACAATAAGGAAACTTCTAAAAATTACCACCTGCAGTCTCCTGATTTGCACGTAATTTCCAATGATTCCTCTATAATCTCAGTTGATGATGTCAGAGATATTAAAAATTGGATAAAACACACTACCATGAACTCAAAATACAAAGTTGTGGTAGTAGACGATATTGATAGAATGAATAAAAATGCAAGTAACGCTTTTTTAAAAATATTAGAGGAACCTATTGGTAATGCGATATTTATATTAAATACCTCTTATATTAGGTCAATCTCAGACACTTTAAGTTCCAGATGTATAAAAATGAGATTAAATAAAACTAATTTAGAGGACTTTACAAATATTTTAAGCAAATTATGTTGTTCAAAAATTAAGGTTGGTTTTGATACTATATATAAATTATGTCATGGAGATATTAACCTGGCTACAATACTTATTGAACAAAATCACCTAAATACTCTAATTAAACTTTATGAAGATAAAGTTTGTGACGAAGCTATAGGGGTCATATCTGTACTAAACTTAGAGAGTAATATAGATTTGAGAGTATTTAAATGTTTCACCACCGCAATAGCATCCAAATTAATAAGAAATAATTTCAGAAAATTTGAAGTACCACAAAAAAATGATGAATTATTTATAAATTTAGAAAAAGTACACTATATTATTGCCAATTTGGAAAATTTAAACAAAAAGTATTCTCAACAAATCATAATTAATACATTAAAAAAATGTTTTTGAAGCTAAAAAAGATTTTTATTATAGTTATAGTTTCGCTTGTAATTTTATTGCTTGATCAAGCAAGTAAACAAATAATTTTAGAATTTTTGAATTCTAATAAAATTCACGTGTACAAAATAAATTCTTTTTTTAATTTTGTTGAAATCTGGAATAAAGGAATCAGCTTTGGCATTTTTAGTGAATATAATTTATCTCCAATATTATTTATTTGTGTCTCATCCGCTATATTAATTTTGATGTTATATTTAATGACCAATATAAATCCTATCATTCAGGGGATGATTGTAGGTGGTGCAATAGGAAATTTAATTGATAGAATCATATTTGGTCAGGTATTTGATTTTATTGATTTTCATATCTTAGGCTGGCATTATCCTGCTTTTAATCTTGCTGATAGCTTTATTGTAATGAGTATAATCTTAATTTTAATTGCTGAAATTAGTAGATGTATAATTAATCGAGAGAAAAAATAAAGATCAATTTCATTAAAAAGTTTTAATTTTAATTTTCAAAGGCATTTCATTGATTACTAAATATGAGTTTTGTGGTAATAATTGGCACATTTCAGATTCAATGTTTGAGAGTGCCTCAGATGCTATAATGATTGAGTCATCACGCTCAATATTATAATAAAGTGGAATAGCCTTATTGTTTTTTGAAGCGAATCTTGTTGCTATAATTTTATTACCATCTGTGATGATAATATTAAGTTTTGATAAATGAGCTTCATCTTCTTGATATTGATTATCAACAACCCATTCAAATGCCTTTAAAACTGCTTGCTCCAAATTTTGCTCTATATCATCAAATAGAAAATGCATAATTAAGAAAAATAAATGTTCAGAATCTGTTTGCGCTTTAATTTGATAAAATAATTCTTCCTTAAGTACATTAAGTAATGAGCGTCGAATTTTTTCAAAATGGCGAATAGTTCCATTGTGCACAAAAGAATATTTTTGATATGAAAAGGGATGGCAATTGTTTATGGTTACATCTCCAACTGTAGAAGCTCTAACGTGACCTAAAAAACAATTTGATAAAATCTTATTGCATATATGTTTTAGATTATTGTCGTTCCATGCAGGCTGGGTTGATTTAAAAATGCCCGGTGTATCATCTATATCTTGGTTATACCAAGATATTCCAAAACCATCGGCATTTATACCCTTTTTGCCTAACTTAGTCTCAAGACTTTGCTTGATCAATGAGTTTTCTGGCTTCTCTATTAATTCACTTATCAAAATACTTGTTTTACCTCTATAACCAATAAGTCTACACATAATAATTATACCCTTTTATTTTTTATTTCATATCGATTTTTAACTAAAACATAATCTAAAATATCATCAGCAATTCGTTGCCCAACAACATCAAGATTTAATAGTCTTGATGCCTCAGTTGCCATCCATTCAGCTTCAAGAGTTAATTCGAAGGCTGTACATCCAACCACTTTGCCACCAATAATAAACACTCTTAGATCCTTTCTGTAACTAGTTTCTATAAATTGCTGAATTATAATATTTGCATTGTCATTATTGGTATATGTAAGCTCCATAATATCGAATTTTTTTCTGATTCACATAAATGAACCCCTCTACCTTGAGTGCTTGTAACATTTTTAATAATTAAAGGGATTCCAATTTCTCTTTTAACTACGGATATATCAACAGAGAATTTGGCAAGCATTGTTTTTGGTGTTGGTAGCTTGCTATAGGCTAAAATTTGATGCACTTACAACTTATCTTTTACATTTTGTATTACATTTGCTGAATTACAAGAATAAACACCATAATGCTCTAATTGTTTGATTACTGATACAGCGAAAAACTCATCGAAGAACCAATTCTTGGCAGAATAAAATCTGGCAATAGCGTAGTCTGATCATCAACTAAAATGCTATTTCTATCACTTCGTGTTACCACTAATTCAAATTGCTCTGGAGTGAAAATTGATAAATCAATATTTTTTGATCTAGCACTTCCTAATAGCCTTAAAACACTACAATCAGTAATTTCGCTCTCTTTTTTATTATAAATAATTAGTCCATAAGGTATAAATTTCAACAACATCACACTACTCAGCTCTAATTTTCAACTCACTTTACCAATTTATTTTAAAAGGTGAAAGTGCTTGAATTAACAAAAAATAATCTTATCATGTACATTAAGTAAAGATTAAATTATTTTTGATGAAAAAACCTCATCCACTATCCCCTCATTTGACTATTTATAAGCCACAAATATCATCAGTTCTATCAATTATGCATAGAATTACAGGCTTTGTTATGTTTTTTGGCTTTCTTATAATTCTTTGGACTACAAATATTTACACTTTTAAAAGCAGCACACTAGAAGATTTTGGAAATATTTTAACCTACATCACAAAAAATAAATTTTTTATGTCGGTTGTAATATTATTCAGTTATTGTATTTTTTATCACATGTGCACTGGAATTAGGTATTTATTTTGGGATGCAGGTAAATTGATGGAAATAAAAATGGTAAATTTAACAGGATGGTTAGCTATCACTTTATCTATTATTTTTACTGGAGTTTTTTGGTATATAATCATTTTATAATTAACTAAGTTATGAGTTTAAAAAATTTAGCTAGCAAGGTAAAGGGACACGGAAGTTCTAAATTTAGTACGTTGCATTTTATTAGGCAAAGATTTACAGCAATAATATTGATACCACTTTTTATTTGGCTGATATTTTGCATAGTAAATTTAATTAAGTCTTCCTCCTCTGAAAATGTGATACTTTTCATTTCTCATCCGATGAATTTCACATTGATTGCAATATTTATTTTATTCTTTTTATATCACGGATATCTGGGTATGAATGATATAATAAAAGACTATATACAGTGCGAAACTTTGTATAAATTTTTGAATAAAATTTTAATCGCTATTTGTATTTTAACTTACTTTGTAAGTATTATTAATTTTATTTTTTATCATTTATTATTTAGATATTTTTCAGGTATGAGCTAAAATGAAGACAAAATCGTATGATATAATTGAACATAAGTATGATGTTATAGTTGTGGGAGCTGGAGGTGCCGGTTTAAGAGCAACTCTTGGCATGGCAGAGAAAAATCTAAAAACAGCCTGCATTACAAAAGTGTTTCCCACAAGAAGTCACACAGTTGCAGCTCAGGGAGGCATTAGCGCTTCATTAGGTAATATGGGGAAAGATGATTGGCGCTGGCACATGTACGACACTGTTAAAGGCTCTGATTGGTTGGGTGATCAGGATGCCATTGAATATATGTGTAAAAATGCTGCAGAGTCTATTATTGAACTTGAACATTACGGCGTTCCTTTTTCCAGAACAAAAGAGGGTAAAATTTATCAAAGGCCTTTTGGAGGCATGACAACTGAATATGGCAAAGGAGAGCCTGCTCAAAGAACATGTGCTGCAGCTGATAGAACTGGCCATGCTATCCTTCATACTTTATATCAACAATGTTTGAAAGCAGATGCAGAGTTTTTTGTTGAATATTTTACTATTGATTTAATAAAAAATGATGCTGGAGAATTTATAGGAGTTCTTGCATATTCTCTTGAAGACGGCACAATTCATAAATTTAGCGCAAATTTAATTGTATTAGCTACTGGTGGTTACGGTAGAGCATATTTTTCTGCAACATCAGCACATACTTGTACTGGGGATGGTGGCGGCATGATTTTGCGTGCTGGTTTATCATTACAGGATATGGAGTTTATACAATTCCACCCCACGGGTGTATATGGCGCTGGCTGTTTAATAACTGAGGGTGTTAGAGGTGAAGGCGGTTATTTAGTTAACAAAGATGGAGAAAGATTTATGGAGCGATATGCTCCTTCAGTAAAAGATTTAGCCTCAAGGGATGTTGTAAGTAGGGCTATGACGATAGAAATGCGTGAAGGTAGGGGTTGTGGTGAAGATGGGGAATATATACATCTGGTTTTATCGCATTTAGATGCTGATATAATTCACAAAAGACTACCTGGTATTTCTGAAACAGCAAAAGTTTTCGCAGGAGTAGATGTAACTAAAGAGCCAATCCCAGTCACACCTACGGTGCATTATAATATGGGTGGAATACCAACTAATTTTCATGGAGAAGTTCTGGCTAAAAGTGGCAAGAATATGAAAATTGTTCCTGGTTTGATGTCTATTGGTGAAGCTGCTTGCGTATCGGTTCATGGTGCAAATAGACTGGGTTCGAATTCACTATTAGATTTAGTTGTATTTGGTAGGGCGGCAGCAATTAAAGCTTCGGAATTAGTAAAGCCTGGATGTGCAAAACCTGATATTCCAAATGAATGTATTGAAAAAATTTTAGATAGATTCAATGAAATCAGATATTCAAAGGGCAAGCTTCCTACATCAAAAATCAGATTGAATATGCAAAAAACTATGCACAAGCATTCTGCTGTATTCCGTACAGAAGATTCTTTGAAAGAAGGTGTAGGTCATATGCTAGAGATTTATAATTCGTTCAAAGATATTGGTATTTCCGATAGAAGTATGATTTGGAATAGTGATTTAGTTGAAGCATTAGAATTGGATAATCTTAGATCTCAAGCACTTACAACTATTTCAGCAGCATATAATAGACAAGAATCAAGAGGTGCACATGCTAGGGAAGATTATCAAGAAAGAGATGATAAAAAATGGATGAAACATACTTTGATTCAATTAAATGAAAAGACAGGTAAAATTAAAATTGATTATAGAGAAGTATCCAAAAAAACACTAACTGATGAAGTTGAGTTTTTCCCTCCGGTAAAAAGGGTTTATTAATTATATCATCTACGTAAGAAGCCTAAATATACGCTAATATGCCGGCACTTATTGCATAATTTTATTCAATTCTTCATCTAATAAAATCATTCCCTGGATAAATTTTTCTTTTTGATTATCACAATATTTACCTAAAATAAGAAATTTTGGAAATTCATTATGTATACATATGCTCATAACAATTCTATGAGCATAAATTTCTTTTAATTGTTGTAGCACTTCATAATATTTTTTCTCTAGCTTTTGCAAAAAAACTTCATCATAATTTTTACTTTTAAAAAAATCTAATTTTATTAATTTAGATTGAATTATAGGAGCTCCAAAAATAACTGTATAAAACCACCTTAATTTAATACTGCTTCTATGTTGGTCATTATCAATAATATTTTTTTTTAAACAAATATCTAAAGATTCACTCGTTAAGTTCATTCTGCGTTTGGCCTGCAATTCAGGTGTCCCTTTATTAATTAGATATATTGAATTTTTAGGTCTTCCTCGTTTTTTCCACATATAAGCAATTATTGAAATTTTTATTAATAATTATGCTAAAAATCTCATAATGGGAAGTATAAGGCAGATCTAAAAAGTTGGACAGAAATTGAAAGATAAATTTTGATATTAAAATAATAAAATTTCAGAGAAAAAAAAATACAGCTCAATATTCAAAACAAAAAGTAATTTCATCAGCAATTAAGGAAGAAGAGAAAGGCACCATCAAGTTCAGGATATAGGTTATCATCTAAGCTTAGATTTTAGGCAGCAGCTACCACATGCATAGCTTCATCCCAAATAGATTTAGCTTTTTTGAAATTATCTTTTTGAGTGCGTGCATTATTAGTGTATCTACCAACATCTATAGCAAATATATTTCTAATTTCCCCCATTAATGATAGTGTTCTCTGCACACCCTGCGGAGATTTGAACTTAATCAGACATTTTCCCTTTCTACGTGTAGGTTGATGTGAGTTTTCTGCACGATTATTTAGCCCCTTATGGTTCTATTTTTAGCTTATCTGTTACAATTACTCTAGGTGTGAGATAGATCTTAATAACCTAGATAAAAAGCGTATTGCTGATTTTTTATTACGACGCTTTTGTAAAAACACATCTACTTTATATCCTTCTGAATCAACATCTCTCCACAGTATAAAATATTCTCTGTTTATTCTTATTATCATTTCACCTAAATGCCATTTCTCTGTCATTTTACTCTGCCTCTTTTTGATAATCTCTTCAAAATGATCAGAAAATTTAGGACCTATTATACTGAGTTTATCAGCATTTATTGAAAAAATATTTCCCCACAGCACCTTCATATAATCGCTTTGTAGAAATAATTCCTCAAGTATTAGTACCATTAATTTCTTTCATAACCAGCAACAAAAGAGTCAAGGTAAAGGTATAAATCCCTAAGACTCTTTTTTATATAGCACAATACATTTCCTCTCATCTTTACAATTATCTTCTTTATTTTCTAAAAGTAATAGCCTGTCTTGATCGTTATCATATTGAAGTACTAAAAAAGTACCGGGAAAGAAATCTTTATGCTTTTTAAATTTATCAAAATCAATTTCAGTCATGCAATCTTTACTTATTATTACAACTTCCCCGTTCGCTTTAAGCTTACCACATCTTTTTGGCAGAATTAGCTTTGCCGCTACTGTCTCATTAGTAGTGATTAATTCCATAATTTTATCACCAGGCATCCAAAGTGTAGAATTTACTAAATCTATACTTTTTTTATGATTTATTAAACCTCTTATATTTTTAGTTAGAATTATATAATTTTTTATTTCAAAGTATTCTGCTTTGTTAAACCATGATGATTTACAGTTACTCTTATTATACAATCTAATTTTCATAGCAATGTAACCGCCACCAAAATCAGATATCTCTATTATAAATGATTTATCTTCAAAGCCAGGTAATAAATTGATTTCGTTTGACGATTTTTCACATTGAGTGCGATATATATTTTTAGGTTTATCAATTAACTTACTAGCTAAACTATAATTGCTGGTAGTAAATAAAAAAACTAATATTATTAAAAGAATTTGCGCCATCACTTCTTTGATTTATTTAGTTCTAATACTGCATATATATATATGCAGTACTTGATTCTATTTGCCTTTCTGGCACTATACCTAAAGATAGTACTGACGACATTAATGATGTATAAATCCTATTAAATTCGCTTACTTTTTTCTGCATTCTATGAGGTGACCTTATTCCTGTTATACCTTTTTCTTTTATAATAAGATTAGAATCCTCTGCTAATCTTTTTAATTCATTAAAAGTTGTAAGGTGATAATATATTCCCTTATAAATTATATCACCTTCCTCTATTGCATCACCTAATTCTATATATCTCTTTTCTGCTCTCAACTTATCACACTTTTTTAACATTAATTTAAAATTTCGGAATGCAGGTACATCTAAAATAATTAAACCTTTTTCATTAAGAGATCTTGATAATGTTTTTAGCATATCTACTCTTTTATTATAGTAAGGTATATGCATAAATGAACCATACATAGAAAATATGATATTAATATTTTCACCTAAAACACTTGTTACTTCTTGATCAATACTATGTGCATTAGAGAGCAGTATAGTGACATATAAGTTATCCCTCTTTAACTCAGAAACCCTATATGGCTTAAATTTATTGACTTTTTCAGTATTAATAAAGGGTTTACTTTCCATCAGTTTAAATCCATCCTCTATTAAATTAACTTGAAACTTTTTTAAACCTACTTCAATTATATCATAAGCTAAGTATTTTATTTTTACTTTTGGATAAAGGATAGATAATTTTTGAATAATTGGAAAAAACCTACCATCACCTGAACCGAAATCTAGTATTTCTATTTCTTATAAATTTTGCTTCTTAATAACATCAATAATATTATTCAGTAATATACCTTTTTCTCTAGATGTTATAATGCCATCTATTAACTTCCCTGAAGAATATATATAATAATATGGATTTCTTGCATTAAGGTCAATCCTATCCTTCACATTAGGCATAATAAATATTGTGTAATAGATTATACATAAAAGAATTGCAACAAGCACAATGCATAATATTAAGATTTTTTTTATGCTTAATTTTTCATTAAATTTCATATTTTAACTACCATAGGCAATTTAGTAAAACAGAGGTGAAGAAGTTTATGCATAATGGCAGCTATAATAACCATACTATGATTACCATCAGATTTTAATTTATTGGAAAAACTTTTAAAATAGAAACAATGTTCTGTTTAAGCCATTTGTTTAGTGATTTAAAGCCTTTACCATTATTGCAAAATTTCTTTGCCAATACATTTATTAACAATTAATAAAGCCACCATAATTTTTGCTTTACCTACATCTACTCCTAATACATTTGACATATTATTCCTACTAAATTAATGAGAAAAAAAGCCTAGTTTACTGGAATGGCAACGACCTACTCTCCCGTGCCTTAAGACAAAGTACCATTGGCGAAGAAGCTTTTCACTTATGAGTTCGGAATGGTATCAAGTGTTTCGTCTTCTCTATGGTTGCCACACCAATAAACTAGGCTATTAAAAATAAGATATTGTATTTTATTCCTTGGGGTATTAAACAAAAATTACACTATATACGCACTATGTAATTAGCAAAATTCGATTGTGCTATTAGTACTGATCAGCTTAATAAATTGCTTTACTTACACTTCCAGCCTATCAACGTGATAGTCTATCACGGCACTATTGGGAAAATTAGTTTCGAGGTGGGTTTCCCGCTTAGATGCTTTCAGCGGTTATCCCTTCTATACTTAGCTACTCAGCATTGCTCCTGGCGGAACAACTGATACACCAGAGGTATATCCAACTTGGTCCTCCCGTACTAAAGTCAGATCCTCTCAATTTTCCTTACACCCACGGCAGATAGGGACCGAACTGTCTCACGACGTTCTGAACCCAGCTCGCGTACCACTTTAATTGGCGAACAGCCAAACCCTTGGGACCTTCTACAGCCCCAGGATGTGATGAGCCGACATCGAGGTGCCAAACAAACTCGTCGATATGGACTCTTGGAGTTTATTAGCCTGTTATCCCCGGAGTACCTTTTATCCGTTGAGTGATGGTCCTTCCACTCAGAACCACCAGATCACTATGACCGACTTTCGTCTCTGCTCGACTTGTCAGTCTCGCAGTCAGGCAAGCTTATGCCATTGCACTCTTAGGGCTGATTTCCGACCAGCTTGAGCTTACCTTCGCACACCTCCGTTACTCTTTAGGAGGTGACCGCCCCAGTCAAACTACCCACCATACACTGTCTCAGATCTGGATTCACAGATCTTGGTTAGATATCAAGAAGTAAAAGGGTGGTATTTCAAGGATGACTCCATTACAACTAGCGTCGTAACTTCAAAGTCTACCACCTATCCTACACATTTAATTCCTAATATCAATGTAAAGTTATAGTAAAGGTTCACGGGGTCTATCCGTCTAACCGCGGGAACTCCGCATCTTCACGGAGAATTCAATTTCGCTGAGCTAATGTTGGAGACAATGGAGAAGTCGTTACGCCATTCATGCAGGTCGGAACTTACCCGACAAGGAATTTCGCTACCTTAGGACCGTCATAGTTACGGCCGCCGTTTACTGGGGCTTAAGCTCGAAGCTTGCACATCTCACCTTAACCTTCCAGCACTGGGCAGGCGTCAGACCCTATACTTCCTCTTTTGAGTTCGCAGAGTCCTGTGTTTTTGATAAACAGTCGCTTCTCCCTGGTTTGTGCCACCTAGACATAGTTGCCTATGCTAGGTCATCCTTATCCCGAAGTTACGGATGTAATTTGTCTAGTTCCTTCAACATTATTCACTCTACGCCTTAGTATGCTCTACCTGTCCACCAGTGTCGGTTTGGGGTACGGTCTATACGCTAAAGCTATTTCCTGGAAATTCTTGATTGCACTATGAATCCAATAACACAGTACAACTTCCAAACTTCGTCACTTTTAGCAGGCTCACGAATATTTACGTGATTCCCATCGACTACGCTTTTCAGCCTCATCTTAGGAGCCGGCTAACCCTGCGCAGATTAACTTTACACAGGAACCCTTGGACTTTCGGCGGGAATGTTTTTCACATTCCTTTACGCTACTCATGTCAGCATTCTCACTTGTGATATCTCCAGCAAATTTCGCAATTCACCTTCACAGACTTACACAACGCTCCGCTACCGCCTATAGTATAAATACTATACGCTCATATCTTCGGTGTATAATTTAGCCTCGTTACATTTTTGGCGCAAAGTCGCTAATAGACTAGTGAGCTATTACGCTTTCTTTAAGGGATGGCTGCTTCTAAGCCAACCTCCTAGTTGTTTTGGCGTCTTCACATCCTTTCACACTTAATTATATCTTAGAGACCTTAGATGATGATCTGGGCTGTATCCCTCTCGGCTATGGACCTTAGCACCCATAGCCTGTCTGCTGTTCTATACTCATTAGTATTCGGAGTTTAGTTAGGTTTGGTAAGGCTTTTGGCCCCCCTAGCCTATCTAGTGCTCTACCCCTAATGATAAACGAACAACGCTCTACCTAAATAGATTTCGCGGAGAACCAGCTATTTCCGAGTTTGATTGGCCTTTCACCCCTAGCCACAAGTCATCCCACAATTTTGCAACATTGTTGGGTTCGGTCCTCCATTAGGTATTACCCCAACTTCAACCTGCCCATGGCTAGATCACTCGGTTTCGGGTCTAATGCAACTAACTATATTCGCCCTATTAAGACTCGCTTTCGCTGCGGCTACACCTAACGGCTTAACCTTGCTAGATACACTAACTCGCTGACCCATTATACAAAAGGTACGCCGTCACATGCCTTTTTTCCGAAGAAAAAATCATGCTCCGACAGCTTGTAAGTGTTTGGTTTTAGGATCTATTTCACTCCTCTTATCGAGGTTCTTTTCGCCTTTCCCTCACGGTACTAGTTCACTATCGGTCAACAAATAGTATTTAGGCTTGGAGGGTGGTCCCCCCATATTCAGACAGGATTTCACGTGTCCCGCCCTACTCTAGCTTTTAATAATCTTTACCTATACAGGATTATCACCTTCTATGATTATTTTTTCCAAAATATTCTAGTTATTATTATTAAAAGACTGGCCTCTTCCATGTTCGCTCGTCACTACTAACGGAATCTCGGTTGATTTCTTTTCCTCTGGATACTTAGATATTTCAGTTCTCCAGGTTCGCTTTTTAAGACTATAAATTCATCTTAAAATATCAAGTAAACTTGATGGGTTTCCCCATTCGGAAATCCACGAATAAACGGTTATTGGCACCTACTCGTAGCTTATCGCAGCCTATCACGTCCTTCATCGCCTTTTGTTGCCTAGGCATCCACCAAACACCCTTATTATAATTTTGCTATTACAAATAGCGCATATAGAGTAATTTTTGTCTCAGCTTGTTGTTAAAAACAATATCTTATTCACTTTTTCAAAGAAATTAGTATGCCAGTTATATGCAAAACTTTCGGGTTCGTCAATAGATATTTACTATTTTTATGAATTAAATTTCTTTTTTTTTATCACTATAAATATTAACTGTTATAAATAAATGCTGCCTCATTGTTTTGATTTCAAATATTAATACAAAAACATGCCTTTTTTACAGCCCTCTAGGAATTTTAAATTTAATATTTTCCTCTATCCCTTTTAAATTAGTAATTTCTATATCTCTAATTTTTCTTATTTTATTAATTAAATTTTCAATTAAAATTTCAGGAGCAGATGCGCCTGCAGTTATTCCTAAAATTTTAGTATTGATCAATAAATTGGAAATTTCATCATTATCTCCATTTAATAAATATGCTTTTACTCCAAAATTTTCAGCAATATCTCTCAATCTATTTGAATTCGAACTATTTTTTGCACCAATTACAAAAACAGTATCTGCAATTATTGCAAGTTTTTTTACTGCATCTTGCCTGTTCTGTGTGGCATAGCATATATTATTAAGCTCTGGCCCCTTAATATTTGGAAATTTACTTTTTAACTTATTAATTATATTTTTTGTATCGTCCACACTTAAAGTGGTTTGAGTAATATAGGAAATTTTACTCCCTACTTCATAAGGTATGTTATCTATATCACTTATATTCTCAACAATAAAGACATCCTGCTTAACCCTGCCGCTGGTCCCCTCAACTTCCGCATGATTTTTATGTCCAATCAAAATCACTTTATCACCTTCTTTCTCAAATTTTTGGGCTTGAAGATGGACTTTTTTTACGAGTGGACATGTAGCATCAATTATTTTTAAATTCTTATATTTTGATTTATTTTCAACTTTTTCACTTACCCCATGGGCAGAAAAAATAGTCACAGCATTCTCAGGTATCTCACTAATCTCTTCGACAAAAATTGCACCTTTTGCTCTAAGACCTTCAACAACATATTTATTGTGCACTATTTCATGCCTAACATACACAGGAGCTCCATATTTTAAAATCGTACGCTCTACTATTTCTACAGCTCTTTCTACTCCTGCACAAAATCCACGTGGATTTGCTAAAAAAATCTGAAGTTTTGGCGGGTTAGCAGTATTTTTGAACATAATATTGTATAATATGTATTATTTATGTATAAATAATAGCTTAAACTATATATGACAAGACTTTTTAGTAATGAGATGTACACAAATTTTAGGTTTTGATTCTGCTCATAGAATTATTGGACATAGCGGAAATTGCAAAATGCTTCATGGACATAGATACACTCTAGAAGCTACATTCGAATCGGATGAGCTAGATGACTTAGGAATGGTAATCGATTTTAGCATCATTAAGCAAAAATTAACAAAATGGCTAAATACTAATTGGGATCATAATGCCATATTAAGCATAATAGATAAAGATTTAGGTGATAAAATATCAAAAATCACTGGTCAAAAAATATTCTATTTAAAAGTGAACCCAACTGCAGAGAATATGGCTTATTTTTTATTACATAAAGTCTGTCCGATAATTTTTAAAGATGAATCTGTGCAATGTACGCAAATAAAACTGTATGAAACACCTAATTGTTATGTAACAGTCAAAGCGTAATAAGCCCACCAATATGATTTAAAAATATGAAAGATAAAACCATAAAAGAAAATTTGGCACTAGCTTATAGGATTTTGGCTCATTTAAAAATGGATGACTTAACCTACACCCACCTTTCTGCACGAAGCAGTGATGGAAACAGCTTTTACATATATCCATTTGGAACGTTTTTTGCAGAAGTTACTCCCTCGTCTTTTTTAGAGGTTGATTTTAATGGCACCGTATTGCATGGCAAAGAATACCGATATAACAAAACAGGATATATAATACATTCACTTATTTATAGAAAAAGATCTGATATAAATGCCATATTCCATCTTCACACTATCCCTGGAGTGGCTGTTTCTGCGATGAAGCAAGGATTGTTGCCAATAAGTCAGTTTGCATTGCATTTTTATAATAATATAAAATATCATGACTATAATTCATTAGCATTGCAAGAAACAGCCGGTGAAAATATTGTCTCAGATTTGGAAGATCAGTATGTAATGTTCTTAAGAAATCACGGCACTTTAACTTGTGGCAAAACTATACATGAAGCAATGTTTTATACTAACCACTTAGAAAAGGCATGTAGAGTTCAAGTGGCGGCATTAGCCGTGGGATTAGAAAATTTAGTAATACCGAATGACATTATATGTATGCAAAGTAATGATGATCTTTTAAATTTTGAAAAAGATTTGGGTATGAGGGATTGGTTGGCATTAAAAAGAAATATTAAGTTATGAGTTAAAATTAAACTTGCTTTAAACTCATAGCTTAGATAAAAAAAGAATGTTTAAAAAAATTTAATAAGTGAATAATTACGAATTTGACAAAATTGCACTTTCTATTGCATTAGCTGTTTTTGCCGTTGTTTTTTGCGTAAACATCGGGGATTTAATTTATTACCCTGAGATTTCCGTTAAAAAAAAGGGCTATAAAATTGAGGTGCTAGAAAATAACGACGATAATGCCAAACAAGAGGATGTAATAGATGAGGAGAATTTAGATTTAAAATTATTGTTTGATAAAGCGGACTACAAAAAAGGCGAATCTACATTTAAAAAATGCTCTATATGCCACACAATCAATAAAGGCGAGAAAAATAAAATTGGACCCAATTTATGGAATGTAATAAATAGTAAAGTAGCTTCAAAAAATGAATTCGTATATTCTACTGCAATGCGCAATAAAGGTAGTACTAACGATGTTTGGAGTTTTCAGGAATTAATCAATTACCTAAAATCCCCAAGAAAATATGTCTCTGGCACAAAGATGGCTTTTGCTGGAATAAAAAAACTTGATGATCGAATCGATCTGATTGAATATTTAAGAAATCATGCCGATAAACCAATAAGTAAGCCATAAATTAATATTTTGAAATGAGTGTTACCCCATTCTATGCTATATTTTTAAGTTCTACTTAATTTTTCTGAAACAAACTATATAATTAACATCGAGATTATCAGACAAATACCAATTCTTATTAATCATATCATAACTCATACCGGTAATATCTAATAACTCTAATTGATTTTTATTCATTACATGAATAAGTTCTTCAGGTTTAATAAATTTTTTCCATTCATGCGTCCCTATAGGCAATAATCTTAAAACGTATTCAGCTACAAATTTTGCTTTAATTAATGATTTAATGGTTTTGTTAATTGTTGAAATGAACATAATACCATTTTTTTTAAGTAATTTTGAGCTTTCCGAAAGGAAATTCTCAACATTATTAACATGCTCCACAACTTCCATATTAAGAATTATATCAAATTTCTCATGTTTGTTTTTGATTAAGCCTTGAACACTGGAGCATTTGAAATTAACTTTTATCTCATTTTCTTTTACATATTGTTTGGCAATTTTAATATTTTCTTCAGAAGGGTCAATGCCAATAACACAAGCTCCTAGCCTTGCCATTGGTACCGATAATAACCCTCCACCACAACCTATATCCAATAATTTAAAATTATCTAAAAGCTGTTCATTTAAAGCATTTATTTTAAAATGCTTTATTATATGCTCTTTAATGAATTTTATTCTAACGGGATTAATATCATGCAGTGGTTTAAATTGACCTGATTCATCCCACCACTCCTTTGCTAAAGCAGAAAATTTTTTGACTTCTTCTTTGTTAATTGTCGTATCCTTAAGCATTTCCTGAATACGGAGCAATATATGTAGAATTTTTTATACCGAGTTCTTCAATAGCAAAAGACCATTTATTTTTCATCTCATGAGAGAAAATTAAATCGATGTTTGGTTGAATGATAAACCAGCTATTTTCTGCAATCTCATCTTCTAGCTGACTGGAATCCCATGCGCTAATCCCTCTTGCAAGCAAAAATTTTGATTTATTGTTTTTAATGATAAAATTCTTAACAAAATTTTGTATATCCGTATGCAAAACGATCGATTGCAATGAACTAAATTGTTTTTCTCGTTGTTTGTCAATGCTTAATGCAATAATTCTCTCAGTATTAACAGGACCACCAAAAACAATGGGTAACCTCTCAGCTTTGACTTTATTAATATTTTTATCAAATAATTTTAATAATTCATGATTTGATACGGAACCTATCTCATGATTTAAAATTACTCCAAAAGCTCCATTTTTATCATGCATAAAAATATATATTAGCGATTTCTCAAAAAAACGATCTTCTAATCTTGGCGACGCCATTAATATTTTTCCTTCTAATGAACTAAATTTATGTTTCATAATAATACTCTCAATTTAAATTACCAAGTTGCAGTAGGAGGCAAAGACATGAGGATTGCTTCTGTGTTTCCGTTAGTCATTAGTCCAAATTTCGTCCCTCGATCGTATAACAAATTAAATTCTACGTATCTCCCTCTTTTATCTAATTGTGCAGATTTTTCCTTTTTAGTCCACTTCTTCATTATATTTTTCTCAATAATATTTAAAAATGCTTTCTCAAATTGTACACCAACTTCCTTGGTAAATTCAAAATCTTTTTGCCAATCACCACTATTTAAATAATCATAGAAAATTCCACCAACACCTCTAGATTCACCTCTATGAGGCAAATAAAAGTACTCATCACAGTTTTTCTTAAACTTTGTATAATAATTTTTATCAAATTTATCGCATGCATTTTTAAGATGATCATGAAATATTTTTGTATCTTCATCATTTACAAATGTTGGAGTTAAATCTCCTCCCCCTCCAAACCATTGTTTGGTAGTAACAATCATCCTCGTGTTAAAATGAGCTGCTGGAATATGCGGTGAATTCATATGCGCCACCAATGAAATTCCACTTGCCCAAAATTTGTTACTACCATTTTTACAACCTGGCATTTCTTTTGCAAATTTTTCAGAAAATTCTCCATAAACAGTAGATATATTTACGCCAACCTTTTCAAAAATTGAGCCTCGCATAATTGACATTTCGCCACCACCACCTCCATCTCTATCCCATTTTTTTCGTGCAAATGTTGTTGATGAGCCATTGTCTTTCTCTATTTTTTCAAATCTATTGCAAATTTCGTCTCTTAGCTCTCTAAACCAACTGCTTGCTAATTTTTTTTGATTACCAAACTTATCCACTATTTTGATTCTATAAATTTCAAAGCTTCAAGAGAAGCCATGCATCCAGTTCCTGCAGCTGTTACAGCTTGTCTAAATATTTTGTCCTGTACATCACCTGCAGCAAAAACTCCTTCAACGCTTGTTTTTGTGCTGTCTGGCTGCGTTATAATATATCCCTCTTCATCCATATCTAATTTATCTTTAAATAAGCCCGTATTAGGCTTATGACCAATAGCAATAAAAACTCCATCCACCTTTAAATCAGATACATTGCCTGTCTTAAGATTTTTTATTCTTGCACCCTCTACAGATAATGGCTTTTCTGATCCCAAAACTTCTTCTAAAGCACTATCCCAAATAACTTGAATTTTTGGATGCTTGAAGAGCCTATCCTGTAAAATTTTTTCTGCTCTAAGCTTATCCCTACGGTGCACTAAAATGACTTTTGATGCATGATTAGTGAGATATAACGCCTCCTCAACTGCAGTATTACCGCCACCTATCACAAGAACTTCTTTGTTTTTATAAAAGAATCCATCGCATGTTGCACACCCCGACACACCAAAGCCCATGAATTTTTTTTCTGATTCTAGACCAAGCCATTTAGCCTGAGCTCCGGTTGCAATAACAATTGAATTTGCCAAATATTTGTTACCACTGTCTCCTAAAGCTATAAAAGGATATGATTTGAGATCGACATTAACAATTATATCATTCACAATTTGCGTTCCAGCTTTTTCAGATTGTTGTTTCATTTCTTCCATAAGCCATGGACCTTGGATAGTTTCTGCAAATCCAGGGTAATTTTCAACATCAGTAGTGATTGTAAGTTGCCCTCCTGGCTGTTGACCAGAGACTAAAATCGGCTCAAGAGCTGACCTTGCAGCATAAATAGCAGCACTATAGCCAGCAGGACCTGAACCTATTATTAAAATTTCTGTGTTATATAATTTTTGCATTGGCTATTAAATTTCACCTGAATTTTTGCTAAGATAATTTTTTATGCCTTCCGCATCTGGCTTAATAGTCGCCTTGCCTGGCTTCCAATTCGCTGGACAAACTTCTCCATGTTTTTGATGAAATTCAAGCGCTTCCACCATACGCAAAGCTTCATCCACATTTCTCCCAAGTGGTAAGTCATTAACTACTTGATGCCTTATAACAAAACCTTCATCAATTAAAAACGTTCCTCTTAGTGCCACTGCTTGGTTTAATAATACATCATAACTACGAGAAATATCCTTCGTTATATCTGAAACTAGAGGATATTTTATTTTGCCAATTCCTCCATTATCAATGCTTGTATTCTTGTACGCTATGTGAGAAAAGTGTGAATCAATACTAACACCTACTACTTCGGTGTTCCTTTTTTTGAATTCTTCAAGTGTTTTATCAAATGCTATAATTTCAGATGGACATACAAATGTGAAATTCAAAGGATAAAAAAACACAATACCTTTTTTGCCAGACAAAAACTCACTTAAAACAAAGTTCTCGTTTGCCGAATTATCTCCCATTATTGCAGTTGCTTTGAAATCAGGAGCTTTTTTACCAATTAAAAATGACATTAATTATACCTCTATAAATACCGTTAATATTGCTTATAATATATTGTAGCTATTATCAAAACACAAGGTAATGAATTTACAAATTCTTAATGATAGAAAATTTTATTGTATGAGGTCTTATATTTTTAGCAAACCTATATGAATAATCAAAAGCTAAACTATATTTTTTATCAAGCATATAACTTATTTTTGTATTAATTTTATTTTCTATTTTTTTCTTATCTAAAAGAGAATGATGCTCAATATGTGATTTTAATTTTTCTATTGATTCCTCGCTTAAACCCTTAGTAGATATCTTTTTATAAATTGATGTGAAGGCATATCTTTCAAACGAATTTTTATATAGATGATTGTGCTTTAATGAAAATAATAAAGAAATTTCATCTGTTAATTTTAACCCTAAAATTAAAGTCATAAAAAATTCTTTATGTTTAATGTGTGGATTCATTTTACCCGCAAACATTATTTCGTAATAATTTTCTTTCAGTTTTTTAAAATCAAATTTATTTGCATATGACAGCCCCATTTTAAGAGAAGGGCTAGAAATATCAGTACCGCCTTCTCCATGAATAGCTGCTGGGAATCCTAAAATAGAATCAATCGATATACGATGATCTCTTTTTTTGTATAACAAAGTTCTAAGCCCAATTTCATAATCCACTCCTATGAAATTCATTTTTCCTTTATAATAATTAAATGGAATAATCTCTGCATCTGGTGGATTTATATCACTTTTTTCTATTTTCCTTATGTCTAAATTGCTACAAATTCTTTGAATATCTAATTTACTTATTAATGTAAATCTATCCGATAAACCTTGTTCCTTATATTTTGTTAAAATAAGTTTTTTTGTATCATCATTGAAAAGTAAGGTTCTATTGTTATCAAAATTATAATCAAAAGAACTCTTGTAACCAGGATCAAATATTAAACTATAATCATTATATTTTTTATCTTTACCTCTTTCCCAAGCATAACCAAAAGCAAAAGATGGGGTAAAAAATGATATAAGCAATAAAATCTTGATACTACTCTTTAAGAATATCATTATTTATTTTTCTTCCAACTATCTCTAGTTGAATGCTAATCAATGTAATGAAAATTGCAAGAAGAAATAATGAAAAAAACATAATGAATAATGGATATAGCATTGATTCATGGATTTTAGGGCCATCAAAGGTAAGGACACTACTTTTTTGATGCAAGGTTGCCCATAAATCCACTGAAAATTTAATTATAGGAAGGTCCAATAAACCTAAAATAGCAAATGCAGCTGCAATTTTCGCACTCCTTAATTCACTTTGAAATGAATTTCTAATCAAAAAATATAAAATTTCAAAACATAATAATATTAGCATGGAGGTTAATCTTGCATCCCAAATCCACCATGTTCCCCATGCTGGTTTTCCCCAAATAGATCCTGTTATAAGCGTACAGATTGATAAATAAATGCTTACATATGCAAATGATTTTGCAAAAATATCGTATATAGGATTTTTTGAAATAAGAAATAGTAATGAAAATATCCCAAGTGAAAAATAAAAAAATATTGCAAGCCATGCAGATGGGACGTGCAAATATAATATTTTGACTAAATTTATTTGCAAATAATCATCAGGAGAGTCATAAAATATGACATAAAGCCCCCATATAAAACAAATAAATGATAAGATAAAAGTAATTATAGAAATTTTAGTTAAATACTGTTTTAGGAACCGATAGTTTATCATAGCAGTGTAATTTAAATATTATTCTCCACCGCCTAGTTGATGAATATATATAGCTAATTGCCTAATTGTTGAGTCAGACAACTTATCTTTCCAATAAGGCATCACACCAGCTCTGCCATTATATATCACATCATAAATAGTGTCGTAATCATTTCCGTACAACCAAATGGCATCCTTAAGATTTGGAGCACCAAATTCTCTATCTCCTTTAGCATCTTTGCTATGACATGAAGAACAATGTTCTTGATACAGAGCATCAGCCTCCTTATTAAAAAGGTCTTTATTGTTTAAATTTAATATATATTTAGTTAAAATATCAACTTGCTTAGATGTTAATATTTTATCTTTTCCAAAAGCAGCCATCGCAGAATCTCTAGTTTCTTCATGACCTGATCTTATACCATAATTTAGCGTAGTATATATATCATCAGTTTTTCCTCCCCATAACCACGCTCCTGATGTTAAATTTGGATACCCTATATTTCCTCCTCCTCCAGCACCATGGCAAACTGCACAATTATTTTGAAATGCGGATTTTCCACCTGCGTTTGCGAATTTCATTAAATTTTTATCTTTTAGTATTTCTTCAAAGCTACTTTTATCAAATTGTTCTTGATATTTGCTCCTTATTTTTTCAATTTTTTTTATGTCCTTATTTAACTCTTTTTTAGAGGACCAATCCAACACACCCTTACCATTTGGGACTGGCCAGCTTGGATAAAAAAGCCAGTATATTAATGCAAAAAATAATGCTATGTAAAAAAATAACCTTAACCAAAATGGATCAGGATTGTCGTACTCCTTTATTCCATCCCATTCATGCCCCGTAGTTTTTGAAGCTTTATTCTTTTTCATTTTATTCATTTTTTTCTTCCTCATTTAAAGGAATTTTGCTTAATGATTCGTATAATTTTTTAGACTTTGGTCTAAATATCCAGCACATAAGTCCCACGACACTTAATCCTAAAAAAGATAGAGTAATTACCTTAATATAAAATATTTCATTCATAAAGTACCTACCAATTTCTTCCTTGATTACTGCTTAAATAAATTTTATTTCCAAGACCTTGCAAATATGCAACTAATGCATCCATCTCCGTAATATGCTCAACTTTTCTATTAAATTTTCTAGTTGCTACCTTTTCTCCATACCTTTTTCTAAATTCCTCTATAGCAATCATTTCCTGATTAATACCAAGTTGTACAGATAAATCATTCTTATAATTCTCTATATAATCTTTTGTATATGGCATTCCTGATAACTTTAAAGCAGACATCTTATTTTGTATATCATCTATTTTCAGATTTCTTTCAAGTAAAAATGGATAAGCTGGCATAATTGATTCTGGCACTAATGATTGTGGATTATGTAAATGCTCTACATGCCAATCGTCTGAATATTTTTCCCCAACTCTTGCTAAATCTGGACCGGTTCTTTTTGAACCCCAAGCAAAAGGATAATCATACATGCTCTCAACAGCTAAAGAATAATGCCCATATCTTTCAACCTCATCAGTTAATTTCCTGATTTGTTGACTATGACAACCATAGCACCCTTCTCTTTTATATATAAAAAATCCTTGTAATTCTAATGGTGTATATAGCCTAAGCTGTTCTGTTCTTTCCATAGCTATTTCTTTTTTGAACAAAGGAAAAATTTGAATAGTAGCCCCAATTGACGTAACAATTATTGTTAATACTAATAATATAAAAATATTTTTCTCTATTTTACTATGGAAGGCACTCATAAATTAAGCTAAATTTTTTTGGTATTTGGTTGTCGTAATTTAGGTTTTGTAATCCTATTATTCCTAATGGTCATAATTGCATTATAGGTCATAACTATAGCCCCACACCAAAACAAAAAACCACCTATTGCTCTTATTAAATAATAGGGGCTTAAAATTTTGACAATTTCAACAAAGGAATATTTTAAAAATCCCATGTCATCATAGCTTCTCCACATTAATCCTTGAGTAATACCTGCAGTCCACATTGAAGTGATGTACAACACTATACCTATAGAAGCGAGCCATAGATGAATACTAATTAATTTTACAGAATACATATCTTTTTTGCCCCATAGATCAGGTATCATATGATATAACGCCCCAAAGCTAATTAACGCAACCCATCCAAGAGCACCAGAATGAACATGACTAATTGTCCACTCAGTATAATGACTCAAAGCATTCACTGATTTAATTGCCATCACAGGACCTTCAAATGTACTCATACCGTAAAAGGCCACAGCAATAATTAAAAATCTTAAAACAGGATCATCCCTCAGCTTATGCCAGGCTCCAGACAAAGTCATCATGCCATTGACCATTCCACCCCATGATGGCACCCATAATATTATAGACATTGTCATTCCAAGAGTTTGAACCCAATCTGGTAAAGAGGTGTAAATTAAATGGTGTGGTCCAGCCCAAATATAAAGAAAAATCAGAGCCCAAAAGTGCAAAATAGAGAGTCTGTATGAATATATTGGCCTATTAGCTCTTTTAGGTACAAAATAATACATTATACCTATAAATCCTGCAGTTAACCAAAATCCTACCGCATTATGTCCATACCACCATTGAATCATTGCAGATTGAACACCAGAAAAATACGATACGCTCCCTGAATCAGTCAATGATAATGGAATACTGATATTGTTACCAATATGTAGCACAGCAACCACAATTATAAAAGCGAGGAAGAACCAATTGGCAACATAGATATGTGGCTCCTTCCTGTTTTTTAATGTCATCACATATACAAATAAATAGGATAGCCATGTTACAGCGAGTAAAATATCTGCATACCACTCAGGCTCTGCATACTCTTTTCCTTGAGTAATGCCCATTACATATCCTGATGCAGCTAATAAAATAAATAGCTGAAAGGAATAAAAAATAAAGCTAACAATTTTGGAGGAGTATACTTTGGTATGACATGTTCTTTGAACAATGTAAAAAGACGTAGCAAATAGCACATTTCCACCAAAAGCAAAAACAACACCACTAGTATGTACAGGTCTTAATCTGCCAAAAGTAGTCCATTCCATGCCAAAATTAAGTTCAGGAAATACCATTTGAAATGCTATAAACACTCCCATCCCCATTCCAACAAGAGCCCAGAATAAAGATGCAAGCACAAATAGTTTTAGGTTTTTATAGTCATAATCGACTACGTTCATAAATAGCGTATATAAAATTTTAGCTAAGTTAGCATAAGTTAAAAAAGTAATCAATCAATACAGTTTTTCGTGAATTAGAAAAGCAAGAAGGGATTAATTATGACTCAAAACAATATCAGATTTACAACTTAATTTTCATCATGAAATTTATTTTTACAATACGTTTGGGATAGTAGTGATGACATTAATTAGCATATTAAATTTACTTGCGCAGTAAAATCTAGCCTCTTATGAGGAGTATATTAAAAAGAATAATATAGACTGTAAGGCTCTAGTAGAAGAGAGATTAGAGGATGGAGAATTAAACGATAGAGCAAAAAATGAAGTTGCAACACATAAACGATGAAAAGCAATATAAACTTGCCATAACTTTGCTTAAATCAAGTTTTAACGCAAATTTATTGAGGCAAGCAGTTACAACATATAAAAAAGCGGCAAAAAGTTTAAATGAATTAATAGAAGAGAAAAATATAGGGCAAATAAATAAATCAACGACGTTTGTGCATGAGTTGTTTAAAGCAGGAGCATCAAAAGAAGATATAGAATATTATTTTAGCAAGGTATTCCACGCCATAGGATATGATACAGAATTAACTAAAAATTACATGAGTTAAGGTAATTAAAGTAACTTTAAATAATCAACTATAATCCTCTCTTCTTTCACCACTCATCTGTTTGGAATTCATGTGGTATTTTAGCTTTATCTTTTACTATTTGATCTAATTTATTTAAAGAATTAAGAGCATTGGCATCTCCCATATCAGCAGCTTTTTTACAATATTCAAATGCCTTTTTATAATTCTTTTCATCCGTATAAATATAACACTTGTCTAATAAGCTCTTAGTCTTAGCTTTGTATACTTTATCTTCACTGCATAACTATTATTTAAGCTATATAAAACCACACTTATAACGCATATATAGCTTAAATAGTTACTAATCCTCTTAATCATTTTTCCCATAACAAACATAGTTAAATTTTTCGACTGGCACTATCCTACAAACACGCTCTGCTTTTAAATTTCCATACACTGGGTTACTACACACTTGTTCATTTACCCAATATGGTTCATTTTTACAATGTTTCTACATATCAGTATCAGGATTTGTAATAATCTGTCCATGCGATGGATTAAATGGTTGAGAAGTAGATAAGTGGCTATTTATTGGATTTACAGAGTAAGTTGGGATTGATTCCCTTAACTCATCTTCTGCTTTTTTTAGCTTAGCTTCCTCTTGTTTTGCCTTCTCAGCCGCTTCTGATTCTTGTTTACTTTCTTCTGAGCTTCCTCCAGCTTGTGTATTATCTTCAGTATTTTCACCATTAGAATTTTTATTTTCTTGCTCTGGCGTAGGTATTGGCATTGTAGGCATCCCCTTCATATTACCCATTTTTCAAACATATCAATCTTAACCTCTGTAAGCACCTGCGGCTTTGATAGATCAATTGACGGATAAGGTTCCCACTTTGGTTCTGACGCTCCTGATGTACTCGCACCAAATTTATCGCCTGATCCAAAACTATCACCTTGTCCAATACCATCATTGCCGAATGATGAAAAGCTATTACTTGAACCTCCATCTCCCCCCATGCTTGACGATGATGTAGACCCACCTATACCTCCACTTCCAATAGTAACCGTTATGCTTCCACACCCATAGTCGTTGCAAAAAGCTTCAGCTTGAGCCATAGGAAATTTAAAAGGATCGTTTTCTTTCATCCACTGATTAGTACTTTCAAATGTTTCTAGAACATAATCCATTGCATTTTCTAAATAACTATCTATATATATAACTCTATAAGATTTAAAACGTTATTATCTATATTTAAGCATTAAAAATAATCAAAAGTCAATTTCTTGAATTTTGTTTGCATCTTATTTACATCCTTAAATATTCTGATGAAAAATCTATCTAAAAAGTCTTAGTATTGTTAGCTGATTGTCTCTAATTATGCATTAAATTGCTTGTTATAAGCAGAGATAAGGCCCCATGACATCATTATATGAGTTTATGATTGCAGGTCGATACAAGTAAGGTCATTATAGTTCTCTATATATACTTAAAAGAAGTAAGGAAATCTATAGATTAATGAGGTTTATAAGTATTTGAATTTTTACATAACTAATCTTAGCATCTCAACAACCATAAAGCTCATCACTTCTTACCACTCTTTTTAAGAACACCCTTATTTTCTTCAATAAACTTCTTTTGCTCCAAATATAACCTACCGTTACTCCGTTAGCCTTCCTCCCTTTATCAGCAAGTTCTTCTATACTGTACGAAACTTCACTCCTAAATGAAAATATAACATATGAAATAATTGCAACATAAGAATGAATATCACTGCGAGGACGCACATAAATCGCATGTTCCATCTTTGTTCATCTACCACTTTTTCCTCAACAAACTCTCTCATCTTTCTTTGGCTTCTCTACATCTCATTTAAAATCTCCTTATTCTCCTTAGTTAACTCCACTATCCTTTAATTTAAAATCCTCTGCAAAATCTCTCTTATCCATCAATTTCACTTGTTCTAACTGATGCATTACACCATACCTTAAAAAAAGAAGAAATTTAATGATCGAAGATTATATGAAACAAAATCAAATTTCTGTGAAAGCCAGGTTTATTGATATTCATTTGTCTAAAATTCAAAAATACGGACTCTCCGTATTTGTGCTTAAAGTTCATTAACCTCCCCTACTCTTACTCGCACCGTCGCTTTTCTGTATTACGTGATCTGGGGACGATACTTTTTCACTTATTATTCTCCTTGCAACCCCACTAGTCCTTTGCTCCATGCATGCTTCTGTTTGTTTTTCAACAAACTGATCGATAGGATCTTTTATTACTTCTTGTTTTGTCACAAGGTCAAACTCAGTACTTACATCTGCATCTTTTTCTCCGAAATAGATATTAGTAACTCTATATTTCAATGGAGTGAATCGTTCAGGTGGATCAATTATATACCCTTGAAATAAACCTGGGCTTTCCACATTTTTTGAAACTTCATTTTCAGGAGATTGCTTACCATGATTTGGTTGTTGAAAATAACCTTTAATTCCATCAAAACTAATATTATTCCAAAGAGATAATTTTTCATCATATAAGTAGCCACAAGTAAAACCAAATGTTCCTGCGGTAAAACTAACATTTGCCAATAAAATTGCATTTGCAGCAAAGGACCAGCCAAAAGTGATTGAAATAGGATTTAACATAAATACCGCACCAACTGCAAGTGCAGCAAAAACTAGACCGCAAATCAATTTATTTTTAGTAGGCCATAATTTTTTGAAGCTTTCCTCTCCCTTTTGAACACTTACGATATAAATTTCCTCCGGTCTCATCCCAGTTTTTTTATCTTCATCGTAATCTCTAAGCTGCTTATAAGCAAAAACTCCGCCATGTATTCCACCAGCAGCTGCTCCACACAAAACAGTTCCTGCAAATACATTCAAACCACTTCCTAAAGAGGATAATCCAACAGAGGTTGCAATAGCTCCCATACCTGTTAGTGCCCCTCCTATGATTTTTTTTGTAAAGCTTTGCTCTTCGAATCCGTCTTTCAGTATATTAATTCCAGCATACGTACTTAATGCCCCACCCACTGTGAGCCCTATACTAGAGGGAGATATTAAACCTGTAGCTGCACACAGCGTTGCTGCAACAGGAATAGTATTTACTCCAGCTTCTAAACTTCCAGCTCCTGTTGCAATTGCAATCGCTCCCAATTCCGCAAGTTTATCTCCTAATTTATTACTAATATATCCTTGCTCATTAAAATAACCGTCTTTTATAGCATATAATGCACGGTCACTTACTAACCCAGCCACTACGGAACCTGCCATCCCTGTAAATGGACCAGACAAAGTATATCCAGCCCCACCACCAATCACTGATGAAAGTAGAGCAGCTCCAATTCTTTGGCACTTAAACCTATCATTAGTACCATCATCATTACCTTTGCAATATCCATAATCACTTCTGCCAAATAACTGGGTCTTAATTAGATGTTGATTTTCTTGAAGTTTCATTAACGCTTCTGCACCAATTGCATCTCTAAAATTCACATCTAGAAGTATTGTGTCATCATCAAATTTCATTCCAGTGCAATCAGCTCTTTCCATATGGCACATCGGTAATTTTGCTCCTGATACATCCATATTTTTTGCTATCGCATCACTAAAGTCACACGCAATCATCTCTGCAAATTTTGCATTTACATCGGTTAATGTTGCATTTTGGAAATCTGCCTTATAGGCTGCAACATTTTCTAATACTGCTTTGCTCAGATTTGCATTTCTTAGGTTTGTTTCTGCTAAGATAGCTCCCGATACATCCAATCTCTCTCCTTTGATATTCTCCATAACTGCGTACGAAAAATCAGCCTGATGAGCATGAACATCACTCATAATTGCTTTTTCGAAAATGGCAAATTTTGCATTTACACCATCCATTATTGCGCCAGAAAGTTCTGCTAACTCCAATTTAGCTGATTCAAGATCAGCATGAGATATATCCACCCCTTTAGCTTTAATCTTTTCTAGAAAAGCTCCCCTTAGACTGGCATATTTTAAATTGGCATCTTCTAAGACTGCTTCCGTGAATTTTGCTTTATTAGCTGTAACCTTTTCCATCTCAGCACCAGTGAAATCTGCATGAGAAAAATCACCTTCTAAAACTGCTTTTGTGAGATGAGCTTTTCTCATCTTTACATATTGCGCATCTACGTATCTCAAATTTACTCTTTCTAAATCCGCTCTATCGGCTATAGCTGCTTTCAAACTTGAGTTTTTAATATTTGAGCCTGTTAAATCTGCCGAATACAGCAAAGCTCCTTCAAAATTTGAATTATCAAAATCACTATACATCATTCTAACTCTAGGCATCAAAGCCTCTGTAAAGTTAACATCATCACCAGATACTCCTATTAAATTTGCATCAGTTAATTCAGCTTTAACAAAAGAGGTCACCTTTTTAAACACTGCCGTCTCAAAACTGGCCCCTGTTAGATTAGCTTCATCAAATTGGCAATTTTCAAACGTTACATGAGCAAAATTAACTCCACTTAAATCTAATTTTGATAAATCCAAATCAGTTAAGGTTTGGTATTTTTTGCCCTCATAAAAAAAATCTCCTACTGGAATTATGAGCTTAGTTGGATGATCTACTTCAGCTTGTTTTAAAATTTCCTGATTTTCAGGCTTAGAAGATAAAAATTCATTAAATGATACTTTCTTCTTACCCTGAAGATTTGATTCTATATAATCTTCTAAGTCCTGTTGTGTTGCATTTAGTCTAATTTTTACTGCGTTAGCTTGTTCGGTATTTTTTGGCAAATATGTCGGATCATAATTTGCTGTTTGTAGCTCGATTATATACTCATTTGCTATGACAAATAATGCACTTTCGATCCTTTGATCATATTTTTTCCTAATTTTTTGCACACCTTCTTGAATCTCAGAATTAAATTTTTCCTGAGCTTCGGTTGTTCCCACAAAGCTTCTAGCCCAGGCTATATAGCCTAGCTCACCCCATTTCTCCTTTTTAAAGCTGGCAATTTCATCTTCGCATTCAGACTCATAACGTCTTCTTGCGTCATTTTCTCTTTTAAACCTTATTTCAGGCTCATAATCTTCAAACGTTCTTTGATTAGCTGGCAAAGGATTTTTGTCCTGAGATTCTATTCTAAATAATTTGAGCATTTGCATGCTCTGTGCATCTGAATAATCTAGCTTAACGGATTCAAGCAATCTTTCTCCATCTCCATCTGGCAACTTACCATCTGCTAATAAGTAATCACGAAATTCACAGTTTAATTTTGAGCCTCTAAAGTCAATATTAGACAAATCACATGCAGAAAAAATAACATTTTCATTAAGTACGCAATCTCTAAATATTGCTCCATTAAGTGACTTATAGAACCTCACATTGGAAAATACAGATCCTGATAAATCAACATTGCTTAATTTTAGTGGATCTTGTTCATAATATTCTTCAATAAATTTTCTATCCTGAAGACTTTTAATCTTCTTATCATAATCCAGCGTTTTTCTACTAATTCCAAATTCTTTGGCAATAGCTTCAATATCGTTATCCACATATTGACTAAGTATTCCATAGTCTTCACTGATTTCTGCGACTATAATTTTCTCTTTATATTTTGGATCTCTTTCCTCAAATCTCTTTTGCAGGTAGTCATTTAGGCTGCTGCTTGCTCTCTCATCCCCAAGTTCTCCATTTTTAATTTTTTTATGTTCAACGACATAATCAATTAATAAATCTAAATTTTCATGTTCAGGTGCGTCGTCTTCTCTCATCCTCGCTTGAACATATTCATATATTGAGCCTTGGGCCCTTTCATCCGCTTCAACTCCAAAAGTCAATTTTGTTAATTCTTCAATATACTCATTAACATATACATAATAATCCTCTCCTAAAGAAATTTTGACAATTTCAATTGACTTATCCAATTTCTCATTTTCTTGTTCTAGACGTTTGTATATTTGATCAACTTTAGTCATTTCACTAATTTAAAAAATTATAAACCTAGGATAGCATTTGTTTTTTTTTAAAACATTCATTTTTTTACAGATTTAACACTTTTTTTCGCTGGAGTTTTTTTCACTTTCATCTTCTCTAGCATCAATCTATTATCCTGAGCTAATTTTTTAACTACATCAAACTCCTCTCTAGTGACAAAATTCATCTTCTTAATAAGTTTTTCAATTTGCTGAGTTATATACTCCGATATTTCATTTTTTGCATTAACAGCTCCGGTTAATGTTGAACCTGCAAGTTTTGCAAGATCATCTAATATTTTATTGTCTTTTTTCATTTTTTCAAATATTGATTTAACTTGTATAATATAAATTATCACGTAAAAAATAATGTTTGCAATTCTTTTTCCCAATATTGACCCCATTGCTATCAATTTAGGGATTATATCTATTCGTTGGTATGGAATATCCTATGTAATAGGAATTTTTCTTGGAGCTTATATTTTACAAAAAATAGAAAAAAAATTTAAAATTGCAAATCTTGATTCTAAAGATTTAGAAAACTTACTTTCATATATCATTATTGGCATAGTTTTGGGTGGTAGATTGGGATATATATTATTCTATATTCCCGATATCATAGTAGATGATTTTTGGGAAATATTTAAAATATGGCATGGTGGAATGTCATTTCATGGAGGATTAATTGGAGTTATTATATCTATTTGGATATTTTGCTTGAGAACCGGCAAAGTGTTTTTATCAATCACAGATTTAATTGCCTGTGTGGCTCCAATAGGGCTATTCTTTGGGCGTATTGCAAATTTCATTAATGCAGAACTTTATGGAAAAAAAACAGAGGTTAGCTGGGGGATTATTTTCCCATATTCAGATCATTTCCCAAGGCACCCTAGTCAACTATACGAAGCTATCTTTGAAGGGATAGTATTATTTTTAATAATGTTGTTTGCTTTAAATTTTAGGCAATATTTTACTAACAAAAAAAATGCAATTTCCAAACAAAAAAATATTAATGGATTATTGAGTGGGATTTTTTTAATCTTCTATTCCATTTTTAGAATTATTATTGAAATTTTCAGAGAACCTGATTTTCACATTGGGTATATTTTTAATATATTTTCATTAGGACAGATTTTATGCATCCCCATGATGATTTTAGGAATTTTTCTTATTTGTAAAAAAGGATAACAAAAAAGTTGCAACTAGAAATTGGGTAAGTTACCTTTTAATTATAGTAATAATTTATGAGATGATCTATGAAAAAGGTAAATTTAGGGTCATGTATAGCCATTGCCGTTGCAACAACTTTTATGTTACCAAATGATGCAATCACTAATAAGATGAAGGATTTAGAAAAATGTTATGGAGTGGCAAAGGCTGGAAAAAATGATTGCGGTTCATCTAATGGCACACATTCCTGTGCTGCTAGAGCCAAAAAAGATGGAGATAAAAATGAATGGCTATTAGTACCAAACGGTTTATGTAATAAATTAGTCGGTGGCTCCACTGTCCCAGGAAAATAAATTATCCTTTGGGGTAGGACTTAGGCATCAACATTTTAAATACTTTACAAAAAAAATTAAAAATGTTGATGTTCTAGAGATTCATCCAGAAAATTTTTTTGGAAACGGGATAGAGCATTATTACTTAGAACAAATATCTGAAATTTATGATATTTCTTTCCATAGCATTGGCTTATACTCAGGTTCTGAAGAAAAAGTGAGTAAATCTCATTTAAAGAAAATTCGTAATTTGATGACAAAATATAAGCCATTTATTTATTCAGAACACATGTCGTGGATGAAGGTTGATGGAATCTTTTTTCACGATTTATTACCATTAGACTATACAAAAAAAAGATTAAATTATTTAAAGCGAAACATTGAAGATACTCAAAACTATCTGGGACAAAATATATGTATTGAAAATCCATCGTATTATTTGAAAATTATTGGAGATATGGAGGAATATGATTTTCTAAATGAGCTTTGTCAATTAACAGGGTGTAAAATTTTGTTAGACATAAATAACTTATATATTAACTCAGTTAATCATAATTTTAATCCTATGGAATATATAGATAAGCTAGATTTAAAATTTATAAAGGAAGTTCATTTAGCTGGCCATAGCTTCTAGACAATAGATGATAAAAAATCATTATTGATACACATGATGACTTTGTAAAACAGGAAGTATGCGGTCTATATAGATACTATATTAATAAAGCCAATGCGTCTTTTTTTACTATTGTTGAATGGGATCAAGAATTACCAAAGGAAAAAGAGCTTATCAGTGAGTTAACAAAAGCAAAACATATGGTTAATAGGTATGCATAATCTACAGAAAGCATTTAAAAATAGCTTAATACTTAATGATGATTCAAAATTGTTAAATATAATTTCTGAAAATCACACAAAAATTGAAGAGTATATCGATATATATAGAAATAATTTTTATGCAAATCTCACTAATGCGCTGGCCATTATTTACCCAACTGTAAAAAAGCTTATTGGAGAAAATTATTTTGAGTATTTATGTAAGCTGTATATAAAAAATAACTTGCCTAAAAAAAGTAATTTAGCAAACTATGGTAGCAATTTTGCTTCATATATTCAATCAATAAAAGAGCTAAATCACCTGAATTATCTATCCAACGTTGCAAAATTAGATTATTGCATGGATAATGTTTATAATTCCAATGCGACCTATCAAATAGAAATACGGGAAGATAATATAAGCTATTTTGACTACTTTAAAATTAAAAATTACATTAAACTTTTTAAATCAAAGCATCCTATCGATTTTATATATAAATTTTGTAACTCAAAAAAGCAAAAAATTACGCCAACAAAGTTGCCAAAAAGAGATAATAAATTACTTATTTTCAAACAAAATCATATAGTGAAATATATAAAATTAGACAACTTTGAATATGACTTTTTATTCAATTTCAAAAAATATAAAAAACTCTCAAGTATGCAAGATAAGTGCGATTTAGAAGATGATGTAAAGGTGCAAAAAATTTTATCAAAAATTTTACGCTTAAAGCTATTAACTTATTAATGGAGATAAATATGTGTGTAAAAAAACTTATTAAACATTGTTATAAAATTTGTAAAGAACATCTGCATTATTTAAGTTGTCTTTACCTATTATTATGCAGATTGTATATATTTATGATCTTTTTAAAATCTGGGTGGCTTAAATTAGAAAATGCAATCAGAGGGAACTGGCATGTAACAGAATACTTATTTCAATGCGAATACAATATTCCATTTATGCATTATAAAATTGCAGCAGTTCTAGGCACATTTAGTGAATTATTTTTTCCACTGTTATTATTGCTTGGATTGGTGAGCAGAGCATCTGCTTTAGTGATATTATCAATGGTTATTATAATGAGTACAACATATATGCATCTCGATGAGCATGTTATATGGGGTATCTTGATAATAAACATTTTAATATTTGGTCCTGGTAAAATATCTGCTGATTATTTTATACTACGGAAATTGGCGCTACAAAAATAAAATGGAGCCAAGCTTAGAATGATACAAAGCAGCTTTTATAAAATAGCTGCTTAAGTCCATACATTAGTGCTCCCTTCCAAGCTTTAATAAATACTTTATTCAACCCAACATGTTTAATCAGACTCATAGTAAGACACAAAAGGAGTGTCCGTAATAGGTGCCACAGTATTTATGCATGTTAAAGTTTCTTGCGCCGATCCGCTAATTAAGCAATCATCATTATTATAACAATCTTTTAACCATTCTTTTATATCTACAGCATAGCCATCAAAAAAATTACAGTATAGTTGATCGTCAGGGCACTTCTCAAAACATTGTTTATAACCATCATAGTCAGGCACCTTCTCATCAAACTACCCTAATATCATGGAAAAATTAATTAATTGTAGTATATTTGCATACTTGATATCATTTACATCAATTTTACGTGCAATATCTTCATTATTATCAAAAAAATAATTATAAATTGCTGTAATCGATGCTTCTCCTCGAGTATCCATAAGTGTTTTTAGAGTTTTCACCTTAATGGAGCTATCAAATTTTAATGCATTTTCTACATTATCTTCATCTACACCTAATTCATATAAAGCTCTATACTCCGGTCCCCTTTCATTAAATTTATATGCAGATTCACAATTTTTTACATCTCCCCTTACCATAAGTTCACAAATTAAATCTATCGATAAATTTTTACATTCCAGCACATATTTACCTAATGATTCAACCTTCGCATCATAATCATGTTCATCATATATATATTGATCACACTCTTCATATTGTTCAATTGTTGGTCATACGTAAGTTCGTCAAAAGATTCATATACTTTATCCTCTAGTTCTTCCTTTGCAATTTCAGCAAGCCGATCCTCCCCAGTCTCCAAAAAATGAACTAGGTTTCGACTATAATTATCCAGGATCTTCATATAATAATGAATTTGTAAATATTGCCATATATCAACTCCAAAAGCTGCACTGTGCATAACAGGAATATATTTGTCTAAATTTAGCAAATTTTCCGCCATTTTAAATGATAAAGCAGAAGTATCACTGATGTCGATAACATCATTATCTTTAAAATCATAATCAATCATTCTTGAATGAATGATTTGTGCAACTTGATATCCATATTTCTCTACAAATTCTACTGGTGCAACATACTGATCCTCCCCCCTAATCATGTATCCCATCTCATTAACAAGAGATGAAATATATGTTGCTTTTGCTGGTGTTAATTTTTTTAATAACCTTCCAGTATGGTGAGTTATCATAGTTGCTGTAAAACATGAAGCTGTATAATAATGATTCATAATTTGATATTTGATTAGTTAATTTAACTGTATTATACTTACCAAATGTTACAATTACGTTAAAGTTTCATTTATTTTGAAAATTTTTGATTTTTTAATAGACTTGTACATCTTTATCACCACAAAAATAACCTTTACTATATTGAGTAAACTAATTTGATTTCACTCCTCTTTTTATATTTTTTTAGTTTTTTTTTGGATTTTATTTATGAGACAAGGTTCATTGCATTTATGATGCTTAAACCTAGATCAAAATAATTATTGAGATGTATGTTAAAAGTAGTATTTAATATGATATTTTGCTAAAAATTTCACCCTATTCTTATTTTAGTATCACTAATAAATTCATACGGTGGTATTGCTAAATTTTTAGGAGCAGGTCCTTTTCTAATTCTCCCCGAACTGTCATAATGCGAACCATGGCAAGGACAAAACCATCCACCAAACTCTCCTTTATTTCCAATAGGAACACACCCTAAATGAGTACATATTCCAATTGTAATGAGCCACTCTGCCTTACCTGCTTTAACCCTATCTTTATCACTCTCTGGATCTCTTAGCTCTGATAAATTAACATCCTCAGCTTCTTTTATTTCTTCTTCAGTTCTATTAGTTACAAAAATAGGCTTGCCTCTCCACATCACTGTGTGAGTTTCTCCTTTTTTAATATTTGATATATTAACCTCTGTACTTCCAGCTGCAAGTACACCTTTGTCAGGTTTTAAAGAAGTAATGATAGGTATTGCTGCGGCAATAGCTCCCACTCCTGCAACTGCAGTTGCACTCATAACAAAAAAATCCCTTCTAGAAGATTTATCTTTACTATCGACCCCATTTTCTGGATTTGCTTTCTTTTGTTTATTATCTACCATATATTCGTTACTTCAAACATGACTTAAATAAATAGCTTGTAAAATCTCTAAGCAATAATGATTTATTATCAAAAATATCTAAATGTTTCAATGATTCATTTATCAAACCCTTTAATAAATCTTGTCCTTCCTTATATTCATTATCATCAATATCGTCTTTTATCTGATATGCCAAGCCTAATTTTTGGGCAAATAAAGCCAATGTATCGGTATCTTTTACATCTGCATTATTAATCATTGCCGAAAATTTACATGCAGCAATTAATAAATTTGAAGTCTTTAAAATCCTTGCCCTCTTTAATTGCTCAGTACTATATTTTTGCACCTTACAATCTAAATCTAAAACCTGCCCTAGCAATGTGCCTTTAAAACCAATAAGCTTAGCCATTCCGCTCACTATATTGAGTTGAATCTCAGAACCCAAGGAAGTATTTTTATCAGATGAGAGAATCTCAAAGGCAAGCGTGAGTAGCGCATCTCCAGTTAATATTGCTGTAGATTCTTTAAATTTTTTATGGCAAGATAACCGTCCCCTTCTATAATTATCATCATCCATTGCAGGTAAATCATCATGAATTAGAGTATAAGTATGAATCATTTCTACAGCTACAGCCAAATCAATAACATGTTTAGGTATACTTTCAGAATATATTAAATTTGTTGCAAAAACTAAAAAGGGCCTAATCATTTTCCCATCACCAAGTAACATGTAATTCATCGCATCAATAAGAATATTTTGCTCAATATCACTATTTTGCACCAAAATTTCGGATATCCTCTCTCGTATAATATCAGATGTTATTTTTAAGTTATGCTCAACACTTAGATTATTGCTTAACCTCTTTTTAATCATTGATTATTCCCCTCAACTATATCTAAAAATTCCTTTTCAGATATTGTATTAATATTCATTTTCATGGCTTTATTTAGTTTTGAACCAGGATTTTTACCATAAACAACGTAATCAGTTTTTTTAGAAATTGAGGATAAAATTTTTGCTCCCAATTTTTTTGCTATATTTTGAGCCTCATCTCTGGAATATTTTTCTAACACACCAGTAAAAATCATATTTTTGCCATCAAGCTGGCTGTTAAGTTCGTTTTGCACAATTATCACTTGCTTAACATCTATAAAATTCAAAATATCTTTAACAATTTGTATATTATATGGATCTTTAAAATATTCTATAAAACTTGTTGCTATCACTTCTCCTATACCATTTACTGCTTTTAAAATTTCTACAGCATCTTCCTTTATTATCAATCTCATTATATTATCAATATCTCTAAAATAATTAGCAAGAATCTCTGCGGTTACGACACCAACATGTCTAATTCCAAGCGAGTAAATAAATCTATCAATGTTTATTTTTTTTGATTTTTCAATCGATGAAAATAAATTATCTACTGACTGTTCTCCCCAGCCTTCCCATTTTTTTATAGATTGTTCTTGGTTTTGATTTATGCTCACCAATCTAAAAATATCTGCGGGCAATTTAACCAAACCTTTATTATAAAATTGCAATATAGATTGTTTTGATAGCCCTACAATATCAAAGGCATGTTTAGAAATAAAATGGCATAATTTTTCTATTATTTGAGCTTCACATCTCATCCCACCAGTGCATCTCTTGACCACATCATCACCAAATTTCTCAATAGCACTTTGACATACTGGACATTTTTCTGGAAAAATAAATGATTTAACTTCTGAATTTCTTTTTTCAAACTTTACTTCAACAACCTGAGGAATTACATCACCTGCTCGTTTAATTTTAACTACATCCCCAATTCTTATATCTTTTCTTAAAATTTCCTCCTCATTGTGAAGAGAAGCTCTAGTTACAAATACACCACCTACATTCACAGGCTTTAGCTTTGCAACTGGAGTAATGGCACCCGTTCTACCAACTTGAACAAATATATCTTCAACATAAGTTTCTGCATACTCAGCAGGAAATTTATGTGCTATTGCCCATCTCGGCGCCCTACTAATATTGCCCATTTTTTCCTGAAGTTCAAAGCTATTTACTTTATAAACTAATCCATCAATATCATAATCAAGTGTAGCTCTCTTTATGTACATTTCATCGTAATAATTGATGATATCTTCTAAATCATCTAATACAACAATATTATCATTTACTGTAAAACCAAGTGAACTAAATTTTTTCATCATCTCCTTTTGGTTATTTACACTTGAAATCTTCCCTCCCCAAACAAAATAACTTAACCCTCTACTCTTAGTTATTTGAGAATCTAATTGACGCAAGGAACCAGAGGCAGCATTCCTAGGATTAGCAAAAATTGCTTTATTATTTTTATTATTTTCTTCATTTAGTATTATAAAATCTGATTTGCTCATATATACTTCACCTCTAACTTCAAATTCTTCATTATAATCAATTTGTATAGGGAAATTCTCAATCACTTTGGCATTATTAGTAATATCCTCACCTATTACCCCATCTCCTCTGGTTACCGCAAAATTCAATTTTCCATCTTTAAAATGTGCCGAAAAAGATACTCCATCAATCTTTGGCTCACAATGCAATTTTAATTTTTTATCTAAACCCAAATTAATTAATTTTTTAATTCTAGTTAAAAAATCTAAAATATCTTCTTTTGAAAATGCATTACTAAGTGAAAGCATGGGGTAGGTATGCTTAATTTTTGCAAAGCCTTTAGCAACCTTAGTCCCAACTGTTTGGGTAACACTTTTTTTATGACGTAATTCTGGATATAATGATTCAAGATTTTCAAGCTCGTGTCTTAATTCATCATATTGTTGATCTGTAATTATTGGTAAACTTTTTATGTAATATAACTTATCATGCCTCTTTATTTCATTTCTAAGTAATTCTGCTTTTTTTCTAATTTCTGATAAGCTTAAATTCATAAAATCAAAACTAGCACTTAAATTATTTTAATAACTTATAAAAGAATATGAGCATAATATCAATTACATCATATCTAAAATAAATTTTGCCTCTTCACTCATCATTGATTTATCCCATTTTGGCTCCCAAACAAGTTTCACATTAACATTGCTTGCATCTGTAATTATTTGCTCAATTTTTTTCTTTACTTCTTGTGGAATTGCATCTGCAACTGGACAAGTTGGAGATGTTAATGTCATGTTTATATTTATAGAATTTTCTTTTGAAATATCAATGTTATAAATCAAGCCTAAATCCCAAATATTTACCGATATTTCGGGATCATATATAAGTTTAAGTATTGCTATTACCTTATCCTTTATTCCATTGATTTTTCTAATGTTGTTTAACTCTTCCTCAGTAAAATCTCTAAATATACTGTCACTTCCTTGTTTTATAAAATCTTTTAGTTCCATGAGTATTATGCAAAAAATTTATTAACTTTTTTTAAGGCTTCAATCAGCGCATCTGCATCTTCTAAGTTGTTATATATGCCCAGTGATATTCTTGCTACACCCGAGACTCCAAGAAAATCCATCAGTGGTTTTGCACAATGATGACCTGTTCTAATAGCAATTTTGCTTTTATTAAGAATTTCACCAATATCTGAATGATGAGCTTTTTTATGAGTTATTGAAATAATACTTGTCTCTTCGTCATTTCCAAAAATTTCAAAATTTTTTAATTTCTTAATCTCACTTCTTATATATTTTGCAAGTTCTTTTTCTTCTTTCCAGTGCTTTTCCAGGTTAATAGAGCTAAGATAGTTAATAGTTTCGCCAAAAGCTATCACTTCTGCAATTGCTGGAGTGCCTGCTTCAAATTTATGTGGAGGTTTTAAAAACGTGGTTTTTTCAAATGATACATCTTCTATCATTGAGCCGCCTGTTTGATAAACATCCATATAATCCAATAAATCATATTTTCCGTATAAAACTCCAACACCGGTTGGTCCATATAATTTATGAGAAGAAAAAACTAAAAAATCACAGTCTAAGTCTATCACATCTATTTTCATATGTGCTATTGACTGACAAGCATCTACCAAAACCTTTGCTCCATATTTTTTAGCAAGTTTAACTACCTTTTTAATATCAATAACTGATCCAAAGACATTTGACATATGAGTGATTGCAACCAACTTAACTTTTGAAGAGAGAAGTTTTTCAAATTCATCAAATTTAAGCTTACCATCCTTAGAAATAGGTATAATTTTTAATGTGGCATTTCTTTCTTCGCACAGCTGTTGCCAAGGAACAATATTGGAATGATGTTCCATGGTAGAAATTAATATTTCATCTCCTTCAGTAATAAATTTTTTTCCAAATGAATGTGCAACAAGATTAATTCCTTCAGTCGCACTTTTTGTAAATACTATTTCTTTATCTGAGCTGGCCTTGATGAATTTTGCAACGCTTAATCTTACTTTTTCAAAATCTTCTGTGGCCTTTGCACTAAGGTCATAAATTCCTCTATGAATATTTGCAAAATTATATGAATAAAATTCTATAATTTTATCAATAACACATTTTGGTTTTTGGCTGCTTGCAGCAGAATCAAAAAAAGTTATGCAATCTTTTTGATTAAAAAATGGAAAATCTTTGCGTATTTTATTCATAAAATTCAACATTATGAGCAATCTGTCTGTGCAAATTTTCAACTTCAAAATCATCTAGCCTGCAACTTGAAAAAACAGATTTTAATAATCCTATAATAATCAATTGTTTAGCGTATTGAAGTTTAATTCCTCTAGATGCAAAATAACTCAATGCTTCCTCATCTATATTACCAGTTGTGGAACCATGAGAGCATATAACATCATCAGAATTTATATCAAGCATTGGTCTAGAATAAGCTGCAGATCTTCCATCTATAAGCAAATTTTTATTCAATTGATGAGCCTCAACTGAGTTAAGCAATTCAGCTATCTCAACATTGCTATAAAAAGAGCCAGATGAGTTATAATTTAATACTTGATTGTAATGTTGATTGCTAAAGGTATCAGAAGCATTGTGCTTTATGTCTATAACGATATCATACGCTTGATTGTTATTTGCTATATTAACACCATAAAAACTTGCCTGTGCCTTTTTACCATTTAGATGAGCTTCAGATTCAAATCTGTAAGATTTATCAACTGTATTTACCGAATAATTTTCATAAATAGAATTAGCTTCACAAACAATTTCGAGAGTATTAATAAATTTAACCTCTCCCTCGAAATCTTTCTGAACAACATGTTTGCAACTTGCATAATCACTTAAACTAATCCTTGTTACATTATTTATAAAATTTTTATGCTCTCCTTGTTGAATAAAATTTTCATAAAATTTTACATTACAATTTTTTTCTAACTTTAAAAGAGTTGTAAAAAAGGTAGCGTTTGATGAAGTTAATTTGATTAATTTAACTGGTTTATCAATATTTTCAGTAATTCTGATCAAAACAATATGATCATTATTATCTAAATTTTGTGATACTTGATACTTGTCCTCAAACTTTAATCCCTTATTAAAATTAGAAATATCGTCTTTGGAGCAAGATATTTCTATAGCACCTTTAGGTAAAATTGATTTTTCTTTACAAAATTTCCCATCCAAAAGTACAATATAGTAAAAATTTTCATCCTGAGTTGAAAAAGTGTAATCTTCTGTTAATTCACCAGTTTTACTATCAGGTATTTCTAATAAATTTAAATCTGAATATCTCCATTTTTCATCTCTTCTAGACGGTAATTTTAATTTTGTATTCATTTTATTTGAAGTCATCATAACCTTGATCTTCTACTTGCTTAGCTAAATTTTTATCACCAGATTTAGCGATTGTGCCACTGGAAAAAATATGAACAAAATCTGGAACGACATAATCTAAAAGCCTATTATAATGCGTTATAATTATTATTGCATTTTCCTTGCTTCTAAAATCATTAATATTTTTTGCAATTACTCTTAGTGCATCAACATCAAGACCTGAGTCTATTTCATCCAATATCGCAAGTTTTGGTTTTAACAACAACATTTGTAAAATTTCAAATTTTTTCTTTTCCCCGCCTGAAAACCCATGATTCACATCTCTTTTTAATAATTTATAATTAATATCAAGTAACGCCGCTTTTTCTTTTAACTCTTTTAAAAAATCAATAGGATTGATATCATCTTTGCCTTGCTCTTTTCTAACTGAATTTATCGATGCTTTTAAAAAACTATTCCAGCTAACCCCTGGTATTTCTATTGGATGTTGAAAAGACATAAATATACCAAGTCTAGCTCTTTCATCTGAAGGAATTTGAGATAAATCCTTGGAGGATAGCTTGATGCTTCCATCAGTTATATCATAACCATCTTTTCCTGAAATGACATTTGCAAGAGTACTTTTACCTGTGCCATTTGGCCCCATGATAGTATGAACTTCACCCTTGTTGATATTTAAATTCAAATTGGCAAGTATTTTTTTACCATTTGCACTAACACTTAAATTTGATACTTCTAACAACATATTTATACTGATTATATATTAAATTTTATCCAACTGCACCTTCAAGATTCACACTAAGAAGAGCTTTCGCTTCTACTGCAAATTCCATAGGTAATTCATTTAAAACATTTTTACAGAATCCATTAACAATTAATGATATTGCATTTTCCGTCGTAATTCCTCTTTGCAAACAATATTGCAATTGATCTTCACCAATTTTTGATGTGGTTGCCTCATGCTCAACGTTTGATGTATTATTTTTTGCTTCTATATATGGAATAGTTGATGCTGAACAGTTTTTACCAATCAACAGTGAATCACACTGTGTAAAATTTCTTGCACCTTTTGCAGATGGCAAAATATTCACCAGCCCTCTGTATGTATTGGCACTTTTTCCGGCTGAAATTCCTTTTGAAATTATTGTACTAGATGTATTTTTGCCAACATGTATCATTTTAGTCCCAGTGTCTGCTTGTTGATGATGATTTGTAAGTGCAACAGAATAAAATTCACCAATAGAATTATCACCTTTTAGAATACAACTTGGGTATTTCCAAGTAATAGCAGAGCCTGTTTCAAGTTGCGTCCAAGAAATTTTAGAACCACTGTCTTTGCATAAGCCTCTTTTTGTTACAAAATTATATATCCCACCTTTTCCATTTTTATCTCCAGGATACCAATTTTGAACAGTTGAATATTTTATTGTTGCATCTTTAAGTGCTATTAGCTCTACGACTGCAGCATGCAACTGATTTTCATCCCTTTGAGGAGCTGTGCAGCCCTCAAGATAACTTACCTCACTTCCCTCGTCTGCTATAATTAGCGTGCGCTCAAATTGCCCGGTGTTAGCTTCATTTATCCTAAAATAAGTCGATAACTCCATAGGACATTTTGTATTTTTTGGAATATAAACAAACGTCCCATCACTGAAAACAGCAGAATTTAATGCCACAAAATAATTATCTGAATTAGGAACAACTGATGCAAAATATTTCTTTACTAATTCCGGATGCTCTCTGATAGCTTCAGATATGGAGCAAAAAATAACACCTTTTTCTTTAAGCGCATCTTTGTAGGTTGTTGCAATTGAAACGCTATCAAAAACAGCATCCACTGCAACCCCTGCAAGTGCTTTTTGCTCATGAATTGGAATACCTAATTTTTGATATGTTTTTAGAATATCTGGATCAACCTCATCCAAGCTATTTAACTTCTTTTTAATCTTTGGTTCTGAATAATAGTATATATCCTGAAAATCAATCTTTGGATGCTTTATCTTTGCCCAATTTGGCTCTTTCATATTCATCCATACTTTATAAGCCAGCTTCCTTTTTTCTAACATCCATTTTGGCTCAGATTTCTTATCAGAAATATATTCTATAATTTTCTCATCCAATCCTTTTTGAGGCTTAATAGACTCTATATTGGTGACAAAACCATGTTGATAATCTTTATTAAGATACTCTTCATGTGCTGAAATGGTATTTGTCATCTTTGCCTCACTTTTTCGAGTTGAAAATAGGTGTCATCATCGATAAAATCTTTGATGGTAAACCTTTGCAGTGCCAACATGAATAAGCTATTAATCTTGTTCCAACCATGTTTCACTTTACACCCATTACTATATTCACAATTACTTTGGTTATTTTCATTATCCTTACCACAAAGAGTAAGTGCGATCTCCCCTTCAATTGCTTCAACAACGTCTAAAATACTTATTTCGTCAAGCTCCTTAATCAATTTGTATCCACCAGAAGTTCCTCTATGTGACTTTATAATATCTTTTTTCAATAACATTTTAAGTAACTTTATTACAGTTGTTTCACTAATTTTCGTTTTTTCACTGAGTATTTTTGCACTAATAATGTCACCCTTATTTATTGCCATTTCACAAATAATTAATGTTGCATAGTCAGTTAGTCTATTAACTTTTATCATAATTATATTGAAATTTTTTCAAAATAGCACTATTTTTGTCCCAATTATATATCTAGCATAAACACTGGTCAACAACAAAATGAATAAAGAAATAAAGCAGCTGATTGAAGATTTTGAATTATTTGATGATTGGGAAGAAAAATATTCATATATAATTGAACTTGGAAAAAAATTACCAAAACTAAAAGCCAATCAAAAAATTGACATCAACAAAATTTCAGGCTGCGTTAGTCAAGTTTGGCTAATACATGAAACAATAAACGATGTATTATACTTCTATGTTGACAGTGATGCTTTAATAGTAAAGGGTCTGCTTGCGATAGTAATTAAAATTTATTCTGGCAAAACAAGAGAGGAAATTAAGCATATAGATTTCATGGACATATTTAAGAGGCTTGATTTGCAAAACAATTTGACCCCTAGCAGAAGCAATGGGTTGTTTTCTGTAATCAAAAAAATTCAAGAATTTTCTAAAACCTTAACGTAATTGTAACATTAGGTATGTATAATAATACTTATAAATATAATAACAGGTACGATATGAAAAATTTTTTTAACTATACTATTGGTCATATCTTTTTGTATAAAGATATTGCTACAAATTATTTATTAGAGGGAGTGAATAGTGAATCTAATGCAAAAGTTATTATCCTTGAATATAGTTTTGATGCAATTCCAGCGCTAAAACAAGCAGGAGCTGATTTCTCTAAATTGAATGTAACTAATCGAGAAAAAATTATCTCCGAATATAGTGCTCTATCACTTAATGCTAGAACAATTACAGTACTAGATAAAGCAGAAGTTGGCGCAAAAAAAAACATCCGAAGAAGTATTCGAAGAAACATAGCAGAAAATAAAACCTGATTACTTAAATAGTAGCTCTTCATATAATCACAAAGATGGGCAAAGAAATAATATTGAATGCAGTAATGATAATCTAAGTGAAGAGCCTAGCAATCCACATCATGAAGAGGTAGTAAACGAAATAGTAGACATGTAGTAAGAAATTGGATAAATTCTGTCGTAATTAAAGCTCTTGCTTGAGATCTTAGGTCCAATTGGGGCTTGACTACGCTTATATTCACTGCTTTTAATCATATTAGCCACATTATTTATTGTGGCTTCATCTACATTGGTTTTTTCCGAAATTTGCTTATGGCTTAATCCCATCTCCAGCAAATTATATAATATTGTGTCCAGTATTTCATAGGGCAGCAAACTATCAGAATCTTTTTGGTTATGACTTAGCTCCGCTGACGGCTCCCTTTCAATGATGAAATTTGGTATGACATTTAATTTAGGGCATAGACTACCGATAGGAATGTTTTTATTTCTCCAGTCGGCAAGTTTATAAACTTGAGTTTTATAAACATCTTTAATTGGTGCAAATCCACCACACATATCTCCATAAATCGTTGTGTAACCCACAGCTGATTCAGATTTGTTTGAAGTTGCAAGTAACAATGAATTTTCCTCATTTGAAATAGCCATCAATAACACAGCTCTAATTCTTGCTTGAAGATTTTGAATTGTTATTTTTTTCAATTTTTGAGAATTAGATGAAGTTTTTAAAGTGTTGTTAAACTTATCTAATAAAGCATCTATTGACATAATCAATTTTTCACATCCTATATTATGCACTAATTCTAAGGCATACTTCATACTCTCATCTGAATTATACTCAGTAGGTAAAATAACACTTTTTACATTCCCTAAACCTAGTGCATCAGCAGCAATTATCGCAACTAATGCGGAGTCTATTCCCCCTGATAATCCAAGTACAGCTTTTGTAAATTTATTCTTTTTAAAGTAGTCTTTCACAGATAAAACCAAGGCTTGATATATATTTTCTTCTTCACAATATATCTTTATATTTCTATCATTTATTTTCAAATTAGCACTCTTGCTATCAAATGTTAAAACACCTTCATCCCATAAAGATGGTTCATTAATAAAATTTCCACATTTATCCATCACAAAGCTACCACCATCAAATACCAATTCATCATAGCCACCAAAATTGTTCAAGTATGCAACAGGCTTGTTATATTTTTTTACTATGTTATTTGCAATTTTCAATCTAGCTTTTTGCTTATCAAGATCGTATGGTGATGCATTAACAATAATAAAAAGCGTAGCTCCTTTACTAAATAGGATATTTGGTAAGTCATCATGCCAAGCATCTTCACAAATTAAAATTCCCAGCTTTTCACCTCTAAATTCAAATATTGTTGGCTCCTCTTCTGCTTTAGAGAAATTTCTTGGTTCATTAAATACTCCATAATTTGGTAAAATATGTTTATCTGCACTAAATATTTCCTCTCCATCACATGCTATAATTACCGAATTGAATACTTTATCATTTTTTAAAACTGGACATCCAAACAATAGTGCACATTTTTTTTCTTTTGTAAATTCAACTACTTTTGCTTTAAATTTTAAAACTTCATCTAAAAAATTCACATCATTTACTAAATCTTTTAGTAGGTACCCAGTTAAAGATAATTCAGGAAAAATCACTAAATCCGCATTCGCAAATTCACTATCATAAAATTTTTTGATTTTTTTTATATTATATTTTAGATCACTAATTTTTAAATTAATTTGACATAATGAAATTTTCATAAACAATTGAAGTCAATATTATGAATAGGTTTTACTGAGAAATAGTATAACTTTTACTTATAATCTAGTTTTAAATTTATATTTATAATATTATGTACTTTATAAAAAGTAATAAGATAAATTTTTTAATGCTAAAAAAATTAATTATAATTTTAATTTTTTCAATTATATTAACAAGTGAGAGCTTTGCGGATAAAATGAGAGAATGCACCCTTACCCCTGAAATATGGAGCGTAGGGCTTTTGCCTAACACAAAAAATTCAAATAACCTAACTCAAAATTATACTTCTTTTGAAACTGCAAGAGGCAAAAAAATCCTAATTAAAGGAAAAGTGCTAGATAATAATTGTGTTCCAATAAGCGGAGTAAAAGTTAATATTTGGCAAGCTAACCCCTTTGGTCTCTATCAATTCAGCACAGATGACATCTACAATGAGCGTTATGACAAAAACTTTAGAGGCTCTGGAAATACATTAACCAACAACCTAGGGGAGTTTGAATTTATTACAGTATACCCAGGAAAAGCTAATTCAATTACTCCAAATATCATTTTCAGATTGGAACATCAAAATTTTTATCCTTTTGAAACTAGAATGTTTTTTCCAGAAAATAACAACGCAAAACACATAAAGAATTTGGCTCCATCCTTGATAAAAAAGCAGATTCCTCTTGTTGTTGCAAAAACAACTGGTAAAGTTGATGATATGGTAGTATATCATTTTATAGTTACGTTAAATCAATCAAATTTATATAAAGAATATTAAGGTAAACAATATGAACAAACATTTTAAAAATTTACTTATATCCTCAAGTCTTTGTTTAATACTTACTACATCAGCGATTGCATGCGAAAAGCACCAATCAAATAAAGCCGAGGACACAACTCAAAATGCAGCAACCAAAAAAAATAAAAAATTTGACTACGGCAAAGTAGGAAAAACCTTACCTGATTCAGTAAAAAAGGAAGTTGATGGTTATTACTCAGCATTAGATGGAGAATACGATAAATTGAGCGATGATGCAAAAAAAGCTGTAGCAAAAATTTCACAATATAAGAAAAATGCTTTTGCTAAAAAAGGTAAAAATGCAAAAAAGAAAAATTCTAATAGCTAATTGGAAAACATATATCCAAAGCTTTGCAGAAATAGATGAAAAAGTTGATAAAATAAAGAATCAAATTGTTCTAAAAGATTTAGATTTAGTTATTTGTCCATCATACATACATCTTCAAAATGTTGCCAAGAAATTAAAAGATTTTGAGATCTTTATTGGATCTCAGAATCTTTGTTCGTCTGAATCTAATACAAATACGGGTGAAATTTTAGCCTCAATGCTTACAGATGTTGGATGTCAGTATTGTATCTTAGGGCATTCAGAGATTAGAAGAAGGTATAATGAATCTAGTGATATAGTTGCAACCAAAGTAGATATTGCTTTAAAATATAGTGTTATTCCTATTGTCTGTATAGGAGAAACACTCGAGATAAGAGAGGAATCTGACTATATAAAATTTTTAATAAACCAAACTATAGAGTCCTTACCACAAGTAAGTAATATTGAAGAAATAATTATAGCTTACGAACCTATCTGGTCTATTGGCACAGGAAAAATTCCGTCTATACCTCAAATTGAAGAAGTATTTAACTTTTTAAAATCAATACCAGGATTAAGTTCTGCCAAATTTGTATATGGTGGCTCTGTCAATGAAAAAAATATTGATGAAATATGCAAAGTAAAATCATTAGATGGCGTGCTAGTTGGAGGAGCAAGTACCGATATTAAAAAGCTTAATGTTATATCTCAAGCACTTCAAGATAATTATTAAATACTTATAAATAGCTCTTAAATAAAATTTCTTATCTGCTTAAGGAAATATTTTTGCTTGTTAAAAACATTCCTAAATCTCACCTCTTTAAAATTTTACTTTATAGATGAAATTTGACATATAAGTTATATCTTAGGTATAATGTACAAAACTATTATAAGGTGACTTTTATGAAGCTAGAAAAATTAACACCAATGTATAGTTATAGAGGTAATGGAAATTTTATGTTTGAACTTAGTTTAAAGATTTTAACAGGAGATACTTTTTTTGGAGATAATAGAGGAATAAAAGATTATGTAAGTAGTTTTTTAACAAAGGAATGTCCAAAGGTGAATATGAAATTGACATTTGGCAAAAGTACAGATAATGAGTATGATTTTATATATAGAGATACTGAAAGAACCCTTCAAGGAACTAAAGAAACTATGGATCAATTGGGAAGTTATGCTAATTTAAATAATGGAGCAGTTGCTATTTATCCTGAAATGTTCGAACCGAAAAACCCAAATTATGAGGCATATCAGGAATATAAAAGTTGTACTGACACTATTCAAACATATACTGAAAAGTCCATTATTTGCGATGATAATATCCCTGGCACCTATCTTTGTGCTAGTGATCTTGGTGAAACTCCCTTGATAATACCTAATTAGGCCTGACAAAGTTATCTATTAAAAAGCTACTGGAAAAATATAAATTTTAAATTATATAATTCCTAAAAATTTCATATTTAATTTGCTCTTTAGTGTATTTATATTTTCTTTCACCTCTAGCTCATCTTTTGCAATACAATTTGCTACCCAGCTAACAGTTTTAATCCTTTTCTGATTTATTGCATTAGCTGTTAGTATAGCATGATTAAGGCAACCTAATTTTATTACCACAACCATAATCACTGGAATATCAAGTGCTTGTACTAAATCAGACATATTTTCTTTTTCATTGATTGGAACATCCCAACCACCTACATCTTCTATAATTTGAATATCGGGATTATATTTTATAACCTTATCCATTTCTTTTAAGATATTATTCACATTTAATTCCATATGTTCATTTTTTGCTGCAATGTTTGGTGAAATTGGATATCTAAAAGCAAATGGATTTATTTCTTTCATTGGAATTTTAATACTAGATGCTTCATAAAGCTTTTTTGCATCATCATTAATTTTTGTATCTGCATCATACCCAGATGAAATAGGCTTTATCCCAAGTGTAGAATATCCTTCTCTAGCATATTCTCTAAGCAATTTAACACTATAATATGTTTTTCCAACATTTGTGTCTGTACCAGTAATAAAAAATTTTTTACCCATAATTAACTACTTTTTTAATATAAAAAATCCTATTTTATAATTTAGCTTAAATTCACTTTTCGCAAATTGCTTATTAAAATGAAAGTTTCTACTTACTTTGCCATTATTCATTAACACATTAGCCCCTGTCTTTTTTATTGATTTTACAGCTGCAATGAATGATAGAAATGTTTGCACAATATTTTTTTCCTCAAAATATATAGATTTATACCCAATTTGGTTAAATAGCTCTTTAAAATACTCAACGTCATAAAAAGTATTTTTTGATTGCAACGGAAGATTTTCAAAAGTTCCGTCTAGTGGAATTGAAAAGCATAGCACACCATTTGCTTCTAGCTTTTGATATATTAGGCTTAATAAAATTTTGATATCTAAACACCATTGAAATGACATGTTGGAAAATATCAAATCATAATTCTTATTTTTATTTAAAGCCTCGTGAAAATCCAAATCATAAATTATTGTATTAAATTTCTTTAATCTTTTCGTAGCTAGTAATAATAAATTTGCTGCAAAATCACAAGCGCAAGATTTTTTATAGTCTATAGATTCAAGTAATTTTTGCGTTGTTATTCCTGTACCACATCCTAAATCTAAAATATTTTCGTAACTATTTTTATCAAAATTCAATAAATAACTTATTAGATCACTACCTATTGTTTGTTGAATTTCAGAGTAATTGTCATACGTATCTTTTACGGAGTTGAATGAATTTTGAATTTCTTGTATTATTTGATGAAAATTATGCATGATATGCCTCAACCAGACAATTGATTAAAAACTCAATCTGTGTTTCTGTATGTTCAGAATTTAGAGAAATTCTTATTCTTTCTTTGCCACTTGGCACAGTTGGGTATCTTATGGCAGAAATTAGGATTCCTTTTTTATATAGATATTCTTGTATAGTCAATAACTTATCCACTTCATTGATTATAACTGATTTGATAGGCGTTAAATCATAAGATACTAATTTTAAATCAGCTTCCTTAAATTTTTCAATAGAATACTCTATGATTCTTTTTAATCTACTTATCCTTTCCTTTTCTTCTATAATCTTTTTTAAATTTTGTAATGATAAATGAGCAACGATTGGAGGGAGATTTGTTGTATATACATAACTTTTTGCCAATTGATTTAAAGCTTCGCAAATAATCTGATTCGACATTACAATAGCACCCATGCTTGCACATGATTTTCCGAGTGGTATCACCACACAATCTATATCATGTGGGTTTTTAGCATAATCAAGCACCCCCATGCCATTTTTTCCAATCACTCCAAATCCATGTGCATCATCAACAATTAAAAAAGCTCCATATTTTTTTGCTAATTTTGTTATTTCATCAATTTTACATATATCTCCTTCCATACTAAAGACACTCTCTGTAATAACTATTTTTTCACCGTATGCTTTTGAAAGACACTTTTCTAAGGATTGCATATCATTATGTTCATAACGCAAATGCTTTGCCCTTGAAAGAATTATTCCATCTATTATTGATGCATGACATAGCTTATCAGATATTATAGTTGTATCCCTGTTAGCCAAAGTTGAAAGTACACCAATATTAGCATTATACCCCGAATTAAAAAGCAACGATGCTTCTCTATTAAATATTTTGCAAAATTGATCTTCTAAATCTTTATGTACATTGAAGAATCCAGATATTAAAGCAGATGAAGCACTTCCAGTGCCATAATTTTCTACACATTCATTTAAATTAGAAACAAAATAATAGTTTTGTGAGAGGCATAAATAATCATTATTTGTAAATGATAATAATTGCTTATCTTCCATAAATAGTTGATTAATATTTTTATGATGAATTGTCTTTTTATTTCTTAATAACTTTAGTGATTTATAATCATCTAATTTTTGTAATATTCTATTATATAACATCCTTAACTTTAGCAGCTTTTAATTGCATCAATACCTAATTTATTGAAAAATTCCAAATCCTTGTTAGTATTAGAATTATTCGTGGTAAGAAGCTTATCCCCATAAAAAATTGAATTTGCTCCTGCAAAAAAACATAATGCTTGCATTTCTTCTGACATTCCATCTCTTCCTGCTGATAATCTTACTACTGATTTGCAAAATATTACTCTAGTAGTGGCAATCATTCTAATAAATTCTATATTATCTAGTTTAGGAACATTTTCTAGTGGAGTGCCTTTAATAGGTACTAGAAGATTAATTGGAATGCTTTTAGGTGGATTTTTTAACTTTGAAAGCGAAACTAACAGATTAATTCTGTCTTCTCTACTTTCTCCCATGCCAATTATTCCACCACAACAAACATTTATATCGGCCTCTTGGACATTTTCTAAAGTATTAATTCTGTCTTGATACTTGCGTGTAGTTATTATTTTTTTGTAATACTCTTCTGAGGTATCCAAGTTATGATTATAATAATCTAAACCTGCTTCCTTTAATTGCTTGGCCTGATCTTGATAAACTGTTCCAAGTGTAGCGCATGCTTCAAGCCCGAAACTTTTTATCACCTCTACCATCTCTAATGCTTTTAAAAAATGCTTTTTAGGTGGAGTTTTCCAACCTGCACCTATGCAGAGTCTTTTAGAGCCGTTTGATTTAGCAACTTTACAATGCTTTTTTACCTCATCAATATCCATTAATTTTTCAATTTTTATCCCTGTATTATATTTTGAACTTTGAGAGCAATAACCACAATCTTCTGGACATGCGCCTGTTTTTACACTTAATAATGTACACAACTCAACTTCATTTTGTTTGAAATTTTTTCTATGTACAGAATGTGCTTCATATAGCAAATCCAAAAAAGGCATTTCAAAAACTTCTTTAATTTGTTTGTAATTTAATTCACTCATGTCATAATAATTTGTTTGACTAAACTTTTTAGATACAATAACTATCTCATATCGTCAACTTAAATAAAGTCATTGGTTAACTATGAGTTTCACGAATTCTTTTCCCCCTATCAAAAAACAAAATCTCAACCATATTTGGCATCCATGTTCACAAATGAAAGACTATATAAGTTTAGAGCCAATGTTCATAAAAAGTACTAAAGGAAGCTATATAGAGCTTGAAAATGGTAAAAAAGTTATTGATGCAATATCAAGTTGGTGGTGCAAGCTACTTGGGCATAATCACCCCTATATAAAAGCAAAAGTTATTGAACAAATTAATAAGTTTGAACATGTAATGCTTGCAAATACAATCAATGAAAAAATTATTGAGTTATCAGAAAAACTTACAAGTAAAACTCAAAATTTAAATAAAATATTTTATGCTGGAGATGGCTCTTGTGCAGTAGAAATTGCACTAAAAATGAGTTTACATTTTAGAAAAATTAAAGGTCAGCAGCATAAAAATAAATTTATTGCTTTTGAAAATGGTTACCACGGCGAGACAATGGGTGCGCTCAGCGTTAGTGATTTAGGGATTTATAAAAATCCATACAAAGATTTATTATTTGATGTTTATACAATATCAAATATTCCTTATGTAAATTCAAAAGACAATCCATTATGGGAGGATTGCTCTCCTCAATGGAAGGAAATTGAAGAAAAATTGGAAAAAATAAAAAATGATGTTACGGCAATAATTTTTGAACCAATTGTGCAAGGTGCTGGTGGTATGAAAATTTACAGCAAAGATTTTTTGACCAAACTAAAAATCTGGGCAGAAGCAAATGATATCCATTTGATAGCTGATGAGATTATGACTGGCATCTGTAGAACAGGAAAAATGTTTGCCTATGAATATGCCAATATAGAGCCTGATTTTTTATGCCTTTCTAAGGGTTTAACATCTGGGTGGTTGCCATTTAGTGCTGTTATGATTAAAGATGAAATATATGACCTTTTTTACAACGATTACTCTCCAGAAAACTCATTTCTACACTCCCATACTTATTGTGGGAATCCTATAGGTGTAAGTGCAGCATTAGCCACATTAGATGTGATTGAAAATGATAATATTTTAGCGCGAGTCCATACTTTAGAAGCAAAAATGCTGAATTTAATGAAAAATATAGCCGTTAAAACTGGTAGGTTGAAAAATATAAGAGGCATAGGAGGCATTGTTGCAGCTGATTTATTAATTGATAAGAAAAGTAAGAATAAAAGAATTGGATTTGAAATTTTCAAACAAAGTATTCAATTAGGTGCGCTGCTTAGACCTTTGGGCAACACTATATATTGGCTACCACCAGTTAACATTGAAGAGCACACACTACAAGAATTAAGCCAAATTACAGAGCACTCAATTACTTCATATTTTCAATAAAATTGCCATAAGTTAAAATATGTGCTAAGCGTACTGTATAGATAATAGTAAAACTTATGTTAAAAATGGAAAATAATAAAATGATCCCTTGGTATGATTCTGCAGAATACAGTGAAGAGATTGACGTTATAACGTCATATTTATCATCAAGCAACAACGCAGCAATAGAGCTTAATAATATTTACAATCGCATTTATAATGAACACTTATTAATCGCATATGAATTGATTATCGATATACTGAAAAAGTGTTCACCAGAAGTGCTGGGTGAATTTCTTCGTATTGCCGCATCCAAAGGAAGAAAAGGAAAAATAATTAATATATTTCAAACGGGTAAATGCTCAAAAGATGCAATAAAAAAGGTACTTTTGAACATGAGCTTAAGCAGGAATTTAATAATGATCAAATAAAAGAATCCTTAAAAACCCACTATTCTATAGATAGTCTAGAAAATAATGATCAAATAGAAGATAATATAACTATAAATCTATTTAATTCTAAAAATAATAATAAAGAAAAGAAACAAGTAATACCAGAGAAAGAGAGTTGCGAAGATCCAAATAAAGAAAAGAATAATGATAAAGAAGATGACAATGATGATGATGGTAATGACAACGATGGAAAAAGAGGCGGAAGTGGAGGAAACGATAATAAGGTAGGAGAAAAATCATTAGAAGATGAGAGTGGAAAATATCGGATAGATGAGAACGGAGATAGAATTGATAAAATGGAGGAAGAAAGTACTGAGATAAATAGCGAAAATATTGAAGAAGTACAGGAAGAAGTGATAGATGTAAGTCCAGAAATAATAAAGATAGTAATAGATATAGAGCAGCCAGTGAATTTTTTGATGAAAAATGAGTCAGAAGAAGATGAGAATGGAGGAGTATTTATCTTTATAGGAGCTGAGAAAGGAACTGCAAGGATTGCAATAGGAGGAATGGGCTCTAATAAAGAATTAACTGATGATGATTTAATAAATGAAGAAGTGCCCACAATATATGATAGCAATCATTATATGTTTTAATATCACTGGATTACCAAAAGTGCTGCAAACTATTCTATGCAGTGCTTTTTGGTAGAGAATGTAATTTACTTTTATCAATATTATAAATATTCACCTCAATTTAACCTTCTCTTAACCTAATTGTAACACTTGTTGGGTATCGTATTATCATATAACAACAAAAATGAGGTTAAAAGTGAAAAATTTACTGTGGGTAGCCAAGCATGGTCGTACTAAAACAGTAGAATCATTGCTAAAAGCAGAAGACTGCACACCAAAGGGGATTAATGAGGCATTAATTGCTAGCGCTAATATAACCCAATTTGATGTCAACGAAGGAATTCAACTATTGCTAGACACAGGAAGATACAGTAAAGGAGTGATAAAGAAGGCCCTTTTCGATGAAAATGGTGAACTTAAGTCTGAATTTAATACTAAAAAAATGACAAATGCAATAATAAAAAACTACTATTTAAATAAGAAAACCTTAGAAAAACTGAACTTTACAGAAGAAGCCGCTAAAGAGTTAAGTGAGAAGTATCAAGCACAAGAAGAGTGGAGCATAGAAAAGTATCAAAAAGATCTCATAATAATTCATAATATAGATACATTACTTGATCGTAATATACTAGTAGGGAAAGATATTATGAAACTCTTAGCTAAAATGACTCAGCATCATTTTGTGAGAATAACCAAATGATTACACATAATATACTTAGATATGTATATGATGATGAAAATTACTTTATCAAGAAGCTGTACAAAGCAATAATAGATGCACCAAAAAAGCAAAAAATGATAGAAGAAGATAAAGATAATATGGAAATAATTGGGTATGTAGAAGTAGGAAATGGTACCTCAATAAATGAATATCTAAAATGGGTAAATGATAAATTAGAAGAATATATAGTAGGCTGGCTATCTCCAGATAAATATCAAGAACTGCAAGAACTTGCAAATCAGTATAAAATAGAAATAGATATAAAAGATAAGGATAGTTTTGATAAAGCCTGCAAATTGATATCACTTAATACACATCCAGATAAGGTAGGAAAAAATGAAGCATTAAATAATGATTTTATAACAGCAACAAAGATAAAAGAAGGAGTCAATGAACACTTTAATATAACAGAGAAATTATATGCACCAGCGGTAGATGTAATTCAGAAAGCAAACCTAGGAATAAAAATAGGAGATGTAAGTATTGAGGTAGTAAGGGCAACACATGATCCAAGTATTGGTAATGTAGTAAAAGCAGTTACAGGAATGATATCAACTACTGCACTTTATATGGGTAAGAGTGGTATTATGAATTACACATTGCCAATAGAGATGGGATATAAGATATATGAAGAAGACTACGTGGGAGTAGCAAGTAGCGCAGTATCAGGAGTAGCAACAATTTTTACATATAGTGCATTATGTGGAAGTATGCCAGTATTAAGTATACCATTAACTGCAGAAATGACAGTATATAGTGGATATAGTATGCTAAAGAATGGATATAATTTATATAACGAATTAAATGAAGAAAAGATTGAGAGCAATCAATTTAATATCTATGATGAATCGTTAATAAATAGTTGAGAAATAGAATTAATGCCAGGTTTTGAGGAAGAAGTATATTGGGATTTATAAAGATATCCTTCAACTAGATTACCAAGAGTACTGGGTCAATCATTTTCTTTGTGTAAGTTAATTAATTTTTGTTACTAAATCATACTGCGAATCTCCACATAAAATTTCAAATTGATTTAAAGCCAAAGGCCAATTTTTAATCGGCATTGTCCATTTCTTAGAAGCATTTTTA
>JBGCDJ010000002.1:0-112745 GCA_045105275.1 Candidatus Midichloriaceae bacterium | reverse complement strand
ATTGCAACTCTGAATTTAAACTTTTTTGTGTAACTTTTTTGTTTACTCATAATTTTTACCAATATTTTATTACATTATTTATATATTTTTATATTAAAAATGTCTCTCTTATATTGGTCTGATTTTTGGGGGTCACTTCATAATGCCAGAATTTTTTGACCACATTGAAGTAGAGACTGCAGCAACAGCGCTAGAAATAACAACACTCTATCTAGGGTGAAAATAGACAAGACATGATCAAAATTGCTTGCCTTTTTTTATATATAGGATTTACTTCGTCATTGCTAAATTGATCTAGAATGCATAGAACTATTTTGGCCAATAATTTTTTCAGCAAAGGTTTTGTTAGCGAATTTTTTTTCATTTAGTATATCGTTAATCATACTTCTACCTACACCATAATTTTCACCTTGATTTAAGAAATTTATTATCTCATCTTTTTTATCCTTAACAATCTCTTGCAAATCTATTTTTATATCTTCTCTTTTTTCCAATACCTCTTTTAAACTGTAATGTTTGCTTTTAATATATGTATCTACAATTTTTTGAATCAAAGTATCTCTCTCCTCCGTGTAGCTAAACTTTGTTGTAAAACTGGATACAAAATCAGGCATTAAATAACTCCACTTAGCTGGATTAATTTCGCTCTTGATATCTTCAATAATTTCCTGTTTTACACTAAAATAATTTTTAATTATTTTATGAGAATCTGGGTATTTATATAGGTTGATTATAGAAATATCCTGATCCGTTATTTTATCAAATAAATTTACATCCTGCATTGCAATGTCCAATATCTCCTGTACTAGCCAATCATTTTTACTTTTTCTTGCATAATCAAATATTGAACCCACCTCATCTCTCATTTTCAATAATTCTTCTATATCACCTTCTTTTCGTATTGAATTAAATAACTCATGAATTAATTTATCCTGCTTATATCTAATAGCATTGCATAAAGCATCAAACCATTGCTTTTGATATTGTAATTGTGTCACGATTTCTGAATAAGCCTTACCACCAGATTCCATTGGATTATTTATTATGATTAAAATATCTGCCATATTAGAGCCATATTTTTCACAATTTTTTTTCAGATGATCTAAGACGTATTGCTTTTTACTACCCTGCAAACATATTCTTACTGGATCAATAATCTGGTATTTTTTATTAATAATAACCCTATCATTATCTATGGCATATTGAAGTAGATACTCTGGTATAATTTCTTCATCTACTGGCAAACCACAATCCACAAGTAGCTTATTGATAATTATACATCTCTGCTCATCGCTCAGTTGAACTACACCATCATTGTCCAAAAATAAAATAATAAAATTTTTAAGGATTTCTTTATAATTATCCTTATATCTAAACAACTCAATATTTTCGGCACCTAATTTTAAAGCTTGTGCGCAAAATAGCTCGTTTGAATTAGTATATTGATTTATAAATTTAAAATCCTTACTTTTTGACTCAATCCACTCGTCTAATTTATTGCTGAAATTTTTAATGTAATTACTATCCAAGCTTCTTAATTTATCAAATTCAGGCAAATCAATTTCTAATTTAGCTAATATTACCTCTGATAAATATTCATGATTTTCTAATATATCTTTAACTCTTTGATCCATATAATATTTTATTCTCCTAATCTCAAAAATATTATCAATATTTCCTATATATTTATCTTCCGATTTACTTTTGCGATTAATATTCCATTCAGATGACAATACATTTAATATAGTTGATACATCATGAATATGCCATGCCTCTCCTCTAGATTTAAATTTTTGTAAAATCACTTCATTGTCTTGTGTTTTTGCTCCATTTAGGATTTCTATCGCAAATCCCTCAAGCATTTCTTTTTTAAATCTTGAAATAATCCCACTAAATGAATTCAAGCCATAAATATCGAGTAAAATATTTTGCAAATTAGTTAACGTCCCTTCTCCACATATAAATATTCTATCCTTAAAAAGTGCTGGATCTAAATTATTTGTTTGAATACTAAAAAGAATACTTTCAAATGATTCCTTAATGCTTTGATTTTCTGATAAGGGTGCTAAAGAGCGAAAATTATTTAAACCCATTTTTTCCGCTCCTACAATAAGCGCCTCCATTTGAGATTCAGCCCTTACTCCATATATCGGTTCTTGAGAATTATAGAAGTTATCCTTGACGTATGTCTTGACTAAACTACTATCTACCTGCGGAACTAACTCAGGAAATTTTGTCTTAAAATTCTTTAAATAAGGCTTAACCATCCAACTCTCTCGCAATTAAATCAAGCATACAACCATTCTACAATTTAAATGCTAAATTTCAAAATATTTTTATGCTAACAGATTATCTGCCTTTTATTCCGCCATGAACGCCTTGATCTGAAACATGAGTAACAAAAGAACTCATTTTAGAGTGCTGTGCTGTACTTAAAAATTGGTCTGTCCCAAAGATCAACTCTATAAGCCTATTTAAATAATGTCTTATTTTTTCTGTAGATTTTAATTCTCCATTCTGCAATAAAATCTCACGCTCTACCTTAGTAGCTTCATTTTTAAGAATTTTTAGTGATTTTGGATCAGTTGCAAGAACAGAAAAAGTTTCATAAAATAAATCCGAAATCGCCTTATCATCCTGATTATTTTTAATTTTATCTATAAAACAATCAATCAAAAAAGATTTCAATGATCGATGACCTGTCTTATTAATATCAACACCAGATTTTGGAAATATAATCTCTGAACCATTTAACCCAGCATGATCAATAGCACTAACTGTAAGTTTAAATTTTGGCAATATTGTACTTTCAGTCATTTTATCTGCCTTAAGCGATGTAATATTATGCTCAACAGACATATAAACCTGATCAATATTTTCACTGTCCATCAACCTTTTTGCAATTTCTGGATCTCTCCCATATCCATACACCCTTTTTCTATTATACATTACACCTTTCACTTCACCACCATCACCCCTCTCTATAGCTAAAGAATTATAACAACCATTCTTACCAAGTGTCTCACCAAAATTAAAGTCTTTGGATTCAGAATAATCATTTCTTAAATGCCCAGACAATGAACCTTCAAAAAGTTGAAAATGCATTAAGATAAAATCTTTTTGCTCTCCAGTTAGATATTCTAACTCTTTTATTTGCTCTATATCGTTTATAATAGCAATTTCCTCTCCATTTTCATAAATAACCAATTCGTCTCTACCTAAATCTCTTTGCGCATCATCCTCTGAATCAACGCGTGACCTAGTTAAAAAAGTCTCTTTAAGCTTATCTATTGCTTTTGGTACAGCATCAAAAATCTTATGTTCTGTTCCATCCAGTGCATAGCCTTCTTCGTAGCTTTTTTCTAAAGTATTAACATTAACCACTATCTATAACCCCTAAATTTTATTATTAATGCTATTATGAAAAATTATATGGGTCAATATCGACTTTTAATTTAATTGATGCAGGTGTAACAAATTTATCAAACCAATGATGTATATAGCTTTGAATATTGACTTGTTTAGAAGTTCTCAAAATAATTCTGTAACGAAAATTATTTCTAATTTTATATATTGGAGCCGGAGATGGACCTAATACTTCAATTTGCTTATCAATAGGTGCTTTTTGAGTTATATAATGCATAAAAGAATGTAAGGTCTGCTCATTTAACCCACTCCCCTTAACCATGATTAACTTAGAAAAAGGTGGCATGAATGAATCTTTTCTATTTTTTAGCTCATCATTAATAAAAGATTCATAATCCCAATTCTCAATGTAATTTAATAGAGGGTTATCAGCAAAATAAGTTTGAATTAACACCAAGCCTTTTTCATGTTGCCTCCCTGCCCTTCCAGCAACTTGATATAAAAGTTGAAAAGTTCTTTCTAAAACCCTCAAATCACATCCTGCAAATGATATATCTGCATCAATCACACCTACTAAATGTAAATCAGGAAAGTTCAACCCTTTAGCTAGCATTTGCGTACCCAAAATTATATCATACTCATTATTGTCTATATCTTTTATTATTTGAGATGCTTTCTTAAAAGTTGAGACTGTATCGCTTGTAAGCGTGACCACTTTCGCATTTGGAAATAAATTATTTATTTCTTCTTCAATTTTTTCTATTCCAGGACCTAAAGTAACTAACTTTTCATCTGACTCACATTTATTACACTTAATAATCTTCTCATGCATATATCCACAATAATGACATAGCATTTGATTTTTCTTTTTATGTTCAACTAAAAAAAACTGACAATTCGGACATGAGAATTTCTCTCCACAATTATTGCAGATAGTGAGTGGTGAATAACCCCGCCTATTTAAAAAAATCATTGATAATTTTCCTTTTTCTAAACAAGAAATTATCTCATTTTTAAGTACCTCTGAAATCCATTCATTATGCGGTTTTTTTACTTTTTTCAAATCTACTACTTGGACTTGAGGCAATGATACCCCTGTATAACGATTGGGTAATTTATGAATTTTATATTTACCTAAAATAGTATTATAATAGGACTCTGCAGAAGGTGTTGCAGTTGAAAGCAAGATGGGAATTTTTTCAATTTTTGCCTTCATAATGGCCATGTCTCTAGCGTTGTAAACAATACCTTCCTCTTGCTTAAAAGAACTGTCGTTTTCTTCATCGATGATTATGAGTTTTAAATTTTTAAAAGGCAAAAATAACGCACTTCTTGCTCCCACTACTACATCAATATTGCCACTTAAAACTCCATGCCAAATAATAGACTTTTTTTTAGGTGTTAAAGAGGAATTCCATTCAGCAATAACACAGTTCTTCAATCGCTTTCTAAATCTTTCTATTAATTGAGTCGCAAGCAGCACTTCTGGAAGCAATATAAGTGCTTGACTACTATCATTAATAATTTTTTGAGTACTCTCTAAATATACTTCTGTCTTACCGGAACCAGTTGCACCCAAAATTAAATGTGCCGAAAAATCTAGAAATCCAACTTTATTAATTTCACTAACTACTTGATTTTGAAGATCTGAAAGTTCTACCTTATTTAAGACGTTTGCATCATTTTGAAATTTTTTATACTCTTCACATTTAATATTATACTCAACATTCTTTTTATTGAGCAAAAGCATTTTTACAATATTACCGTAATTAGTTATATTATATTCGGCAACCCACTTTGCAAAATCTAATAATTTACTATCAATTGAAGGCAAATTATATACGGCAATAATCTCCTTCAATTCAAAATCTAAATTGCTTTCATCAATACTATTTATGTTTGTTATAATACCAATTTGCTCTCTTTTTCTAAAATTAACTTTAACCATAGAGCCAATTTGAGAGTTATGTTGATCAGATACTTTATATGTAAATTCTTGATTAAACGGCAAAGCTAAAATTACATAAGCTACTTTAACTTTTGAATTCATCATTAATTGCAAATAATTTAAATGGCGGAGAGAGAGGGATTCGAACCCTCGATACGAAAAAATCGTATACTTCCTTAGCAGGGAAGCGCCTTCAACCACTCGGCCATCTCTCCTAGAGGTTTGTGATATAATCTAGTTTTTTTTAATTAAAATAGCAATAAAAAAGTATGCTTAAATACTATCTTTTTGTGTTTAAACCTAACATTTTATGAACATCTTTATCAATTTCAATTTGAAAATAAAATATATTTTACATTCATATATATATGTAGCTTACTTAATCAAATATTATTTTTTTAATTTTTTATGTCCACGCTTATGGTGAAAATTTTTTAAATCATGAATATTTCCTATCTTTACAAAAATAAAATCCAATTCACCGATTTTTTTGCCCGGACATATAGACACATTAAATTCAGAATGAGGTAAAATATCCTTTCTAAGGTTAGTTGATAAATTTAAAATATTATTATTTTCGTCATAACCTATTATCTTTATTGTTTGTACAAATTTAGTTTTATTGGAGTTATTAATAATTTTGATTGGTATTTTATATTTGACTTGTTTATTAGCACTATTCTTATCTCCATATTCTTCCTTAATTGGTTCAAAAAGTTCTATCTCTAATCCTTCGGTATTGTGATAATCAAATAATTTGTAAATAACTTCGAAAACAGTATGTTGATCAACTAAAAACTCTCTCTCAAAATATAAAAACAAAGATAAGGTTATAAAAACAATGAATGAGTAAATGATAGTTGATATGTTTTTTTTAATACTTCTGTTAGAAATTTGAGCAACTGCTGGCTTGCTGTTTTCTTCTAACTCAGCAATTTCCTTATTAGGTATATACAGCCACTCATATTCACATGCTGAACAACATAGCATTCTTCCATATTTCCCAATATCAGATCCATTAACTCTGAATTTGGTGTCACAATTTTTACATTTAATGATCATTTTTAATTAGAGTGTAATTTTTTTGTTAATATTTTATTAACGCTTTGAGGGTTAGCCTTACCTTTACTCACCTTCATTATCTGTCCCACAAAAAAACCAAATAATTTTTCTTTTCCTGATCTAAACTCTTTTACTTTTTCAGGGTTAGCACTGATAATGTCATCAATATATTTTTCAATCTCATCAGTATTAGAAATTTGGACTAAATTATATTTTTCAACTATTTCTTCGGGTTTTTCATTGGTTTCAAACATTTTATCAAGCACTTCTTTTGCAATTTTGCCTGAAATCTTATTAGAAATAATTAATTCTAATAAAGAACTAAAATCTTCGGAACTAATAGATAACTCACTAAACTCCATATTTACCTTATTTAATCTCCCAAAAAGCTCAGCACATATCCAATTTGCAACAAGCTTAGGTTCAATTTTTTTAGCAATCTTTTCAAAAAATTCTGCAACTTTTTTATCTGCAGTTAGTACCTCAGAATCATACTCTGTTATATCGTATTCTTTTATATACCTTTTCTTCTTGTTTTCAGGCAATTCAGGAAGGTTATTCCTAATATTGTTGATATACTCTGCAGAAATTCTAAGTGGTAGTAAATCTGGGTCTGGGAAATATCTATAATCATTAGCTTCTTCTTTTTTTCTCATAGATTTTGTTTGACCTAAATTAACATCAAATAGCCTTGTTTCCAAAACAATCTTTTGTTCATCTTCTAATAGCTCTATCTGCCTATTAGCCTCATACATTATAGCTTTGCCAATATTTTTAAAAGAATTTAAATTTTTTATTTCAACCCTCGTTCCTAATTCACTTTCTCCCTTTTGTTTAACAGAAACATTGGCATCACATCGCATTGAACCCTTTTCTAAATCTCCATCACAAACATCAATATATCTTAATATATTTCTCAATTTTTTCATAAATTGCTCAACTTCATCTGGATCATGAAAATCCGGATTTGTAACTATTTCAATTAAAGGAACTCCCACTCTATTTAGATCAATAAAAGTTTCAGTTGGGCTCTGGTCGTGAATACTTTTTCCAGCATCTTGCTCAATATGAATACGATTTATGACAATTGTTTTTTGTTTTCCATCTTTTGTTTTAATCTCAATATTACCGTTGGTTACTATTGGGTAAAAAAACTGAGAAATTTGATAACCTTGAGGAGAATCAGGATAAAAATAATTTTTCCTGTCAAACATTGAAAATTCATTTATCTCAGCATCAATAGCAAGTCCTGCTCTCACCGCTAACTCTACACACTTTTCATTTATTACAGGTAACATACCGGGCATTGCCGAATCTATAAAAGATACTTGCTCATTATTCTCTTCACCAAAATTGGTTGAAGAATGAGAAAATAATTTACTATTTGAACTCAATTGCGCATGAATTTCTAAGCCTATAATAAGCTCCCATTCACTTTTTATCCCTTGAATAATCATTTTAAATATTTAGAAATACATAATAGTTTTACTGTCATTTTGTACCACAAGTTACACTATTTTACTAGTATGCGAATAAATATTATTAAAAACTACGGTTATATTTTATTTTTCAACTCAAACAAAATTTGTTGCGCTTGCATTGGAGAAATATTGTTGATATCAATCTTCTTAAGTATTGTTAGCGCTTCATTTTCCTCAAGATTTCTGCTTTCCTGGTAAGAATTTTGAATTTCTATCGAATCCTGCTTTTCAAAATTACATAATATTCCTTTAGCAGTATTAATCACATCTTTTGGCAATCCTGCTAATTTTGCAACATGAATACCATATGAACTATCCGCCACTCCAGAAATTATTTTGTGCAAAAATACAATATCCTTATTCCACTCTTTCACTTCCATAGTATAATTTGCAACTTTGCTTAAATATTTGTTTAGCTGAGTTAATTCATGATAATGAGTTGCGAATAAAGTTCTGCAATTAATCTTATTGTGCAAATATTCAAGCACTGCCCATGCTATCGATATCCCATCATGAGTTGAAGTCCCTCTACCAATTTCATCAAGAATAACTAATGATTTCTCAGTAGCATTGTTAATAATGTACGCCGTCTCTATCATCTCTACCATAAAAGTAGACTCACCCCTTGCGATGTTATCAGCCGCACCAATTCTGCTAAATATCTTATCAACAACTCCAATATGCATATTTTTAGCAGGCACATAACTCCCAATTTGCGCAAGTATACAAATCAAAGCATTTTGCCTTAAAAAAGTACTTTTCCCAGCCATATTAGGACCAGTAATAAGCCATATTTTTTCTTCTTCTGTAATATTTGAAGTGTTTGAAATGAAATTTTCTTTTTGAAAATGCTCAACCACTGGATGCCTTCCTTCTTCAATCAAAAATGCATCGCTGTCATCTATAGTTGGTCTAACATAATTTTTTTGAACAGCAAATTCAGCCAGAGCACTATAAAAATCAAGATTGGAAATACTATCTATCACCAAGCTAATTTCATCAAAATAGTTTTTAGTACTATCACATAATTTGTTGAAAATTTCCTGCTCCAAATTACTAATTTTATTGTCGCAATTTAATAAAACACTCTCCAAATCTTTTAATTCAGGAGTAAAATATCTAACAGAATTTCCTAAAGTTTGCTTGTGAATAAAAAAATCACCATCTAATTTACTTGCATTTAAATTGGTAACCTCTACAAAATAACCAAAAATATTATTTTTAGTTATTTTTAAATTCTGCACACCCGTTTTCTTCTTGTATTTATCTCTTATATTAATAATCTTTTCGTTAGAATTATTCTTTAAATCATATAACTCATCTAAATATTGATTATAATTTTTTCTTATGAAACTTTGACCATCTGCAGGCTCATCACTTGGAATCAAAGCTTCTTCCAATTCATTTACCAATTTGCCATAACCAAAAATTTGGGAAACAAGAGAATTTATTTCGTCAATTAACTTTGTATCTTTTATTCTGAGCAACTCACTAACCATGGTCGCAATTTTCAAACCATTTTTAACAATATTTAAATCTTTTGGTAATGCCTTGTTAACAAATATCTTTGATAATGCCCTCTGAATATCTGGAAAATATTTCAGATATTCCCTCATTTGCTTCCGCAGTTCATTTTTATCATGGAAAAATTGCACACAATCTAGTCTTTTATTTATGACTGCTGAATTATTAAGCGGTGAATTCAATCTATTTTTTATTAACCTTGCCCCCGCTGATGTTATAGTTTTATCAATTGTGCTAAATAAATTGAATTCTCTATTTGCAGTAGTTTTATCAAGCTCAAGGCTCATCCTTGTTGATGCATCAATTTCCATAAAAAATTCCCTATCCAGCTTTTTTAAAACTTTTAATTTTGGTAAATTATCTTTTTGGGTATGCACTATATACTCAATAAGTGAACCTGCAGCTATCACTTGAGCTTGATTAAAATTCCCCAAACTCTTAATGGAATTGATTTTATAGTATTCTTCTAATCTACCAACACAGGATTTATAATCATAGATATTATTGCTACGAGTAGTAAAGGTAACTTTAGAATTTAATAAACTTGGGTCATCACTCAGCTTCTGAGGAATCAAAATTTCTTTAGGAGTAAGTCTTGATATTTCATTTATAATTTGCAGCTTACCACAACTAGAAACATAAAACTCCCCTGTGGTTAATTCAATCCAAGAAATAGAGAACGAATTATGATGTTCTGCAATTGACATCAGGTAATTAGTATTTTTAGGATCTAATAATTGATCATCCATCAATGTGCCAGGGGTGATAATTTGAACAACCTCCCTCCTCACTACAGATTTGTACCCCCTTTTTTTCGCTTCCTCTGGAGATTCCAATTGCTCACAAATAGCAATACTATATCCCCCCTTCAACAACCTATTTATATACTGAGTGGCACTATGATGTGGGACACCACACATGGGTATGTCATCTCCACTTTTTTTACCCCTTTTTGTAAGAACTATATCCAACACTTTTGATGCAATCAGCGCATCATCATAAAATAATTCATAAAAATCTCCCAACCTATAAAATAATAAATACTCCTTATGTGCAGATTTTAAACCCAAATATTGCTTCATCATAGGTGTTATTGCCACATTAGATAGATTATTAAAGGATATTACTTCTTGTTTATTCATTATTTTCAACAAAAATAGATAAGTATTTTCTACAATATAAATTTAAATATTGAAAGAATAATTCTTTTTTTAATTAGGATTGGTGGTGATAAGAATTTGATGCATTAAATCTAAAATAAAGACTTGCAAATACTTTTTATCATGCTAACGTTTTATATAAGAGTATGGCGACAGAAGTCGTAATTTATCTTGGGTAGTGTGTTAAAGGAGTTCGTCAGATTTTTGATTATATTACAGAATAATCACTCACTTAGCTTTATCTAACGCAAGGTAAATCATTTTTTGACAGTAGTCCTCGTTTTAATAAACTTTAATTGGAGAAAGACAATGTCTATACCATCAATTACCAATACCCAGACAGCTGGTGTACAAAATTCAATCAGCAATATTCTGGAAAACTCTTCTACAATTGCAAACAAATTGGCTTCAGGACAAGCAGTAATATTCCCTTATGAAGATCCTGCAGGTCTTGCAATTGGTACTAAATTAGAGATAAACTTAGGAGTACAAAAAGAAGCTCTTAAAAGTGCTCATCAAGCATCTGTTGTACTAAATATTGCTTACGGTGGAACAAAGGGTGTTGTAAATATCTTAAAAAGGCTTGATCAATTATCAATCATGGCTCTAACAGGAAGTGCTAGTGACTCTGATAGAAAGTTGATAAATCTTGAGGCTCAACAATTAAAAGCTGAGGTTAATCGTATTTCTACAGCAACAGAATTCAACAGCAGAAAATTGATCAATGGCGAAACTTCAGAAAGTGTTACTTTTAACGCTGCCAATGAAATGAAGTTAAAAATTGATAACGATGATAAATCAGGCATTTTTGATGCTCAAGAAAATAAAATTCTGAGCTACACTAAAGCTACTGGTACCACAGAAGGTAAATTTGCAATTAATGAGAGTACTAAAAACCCTGGTTTCATTGATGATATATCTGGAAATAAGTTATATCAAATTGATGGTACAGATGTTAAGTCTCGAGATGGCACTAAAACTCTTTTTTCTTTTGATACAAAAGATGCTGTCAAAAAAATAACTTCAGAAGGAAAAGATTTATTCTCAATAGACGCTAAAGCTGCTGTTCCTGCTGCTGGTGCTACAGCTGCTGTACCAGCATCAACTGTGGTTTCGAATGCTGCTACAGCTGATCAGACTAAATTTAATTCATATAATTTTGAAGGTGATGACCCTGTTGGAAATCCTATGGTGTTCCAAGTTGGTGTTGAAGCAGATCAAAGAGTTGCTATTGGATTTGACAATGTTGATACAAAAAGTCTTGGTATCGATAAAATCGAATTAACTTCAGTTAAAAGTGCTGAAGATGCACAAGCTCAAATTGGTAAAACACTTGAAACTATGTTCAACTATAACTCTAAAATTGGTGCTTATCAATCTAGGTTTAGAATGGTTGCAGAGAGTATTTCAACAGCAATTGAAAACGTTGATGCTGCTAGAGCTCAGTTTTTGGATGCGGATTTCACACAATTAACAAAAGACTTCTCTCAAGAGCAAGCTAAATTGACAGCTTCTATTGCAGCAGAAGCTAAGTTGATTCAAACTCCACATAAATTACTTCAATTACTACAATCATTGAGTTAATATACATATTTGTATAAGGTTATTAAAACTGCCTCATCTTCGGGGCAGTTTTTTTATTTTCTATGATCTGGTTATGAAAATTTTAAAAATATAACTTTATAATAAAACAGCTTAGCCATTGGATATCTGTACTTTTTATTTATGTAAAATACTACACTTCGCTACGTCACTTCTTGTTCATTTACAAAGCTAAAACACTATATCAAACAACCTAAACAACATACCTCTTTTAATATATAGTAGAGATAGTAAGTAACAATTACATGCAAACAAAGGTGATTTCAACCTACTGCACACCAAAATTCCCTAGATAAACAGTTAATTGTCCTAAAATTTTTTGCCCTCTGTGCATATATGTATAACTCTCTTGTGCATCCTATATCAAAATATATTGTTATAGGCTTTGTCAAATAAGCTTGGGATACATTATCGCTCTTCGTTATGTAGGAAAACTACACTACTCTCATCACTCCTTACTCTAATTTGATTTGCTCTGGTTATATTTATTATTTTCTGTAGATTCTTTTTGCGGTTTGGCGATATGTTTCTTAAAAATATTTCTTAAAAATCCTGGAGTTAATGTGGAAAGGTAATTTGCGCTCACTTTAATATCATCATCAAGATACCCTTGCATGTTAAATAGTGTACTTAAAATCATACCTTCATTTTTAGGACCTGAAAAAAGATTCAAAAATGGTACTTTTTTAAAAATTGTATTCACTATATTTTGTGGTACTATAACCCCTCTTGAGTTTAAATATTTTGTTTCTATGTCTATATTACCACTTAGCTTTAGTGCCAATAATTTGGACTCAGCAATGCAATCATCAAATTCTAAATACCTTCCGTCATATTCAACTGGACATCTAAAGCTATAAAATCTAATTCCTTTGTTCTTAATAATACTTCGTAAGGTTGTGAGTGGCGCAGTTATAGTAAGTAAATTCAGCAAAGCTGGAGTCTTAAGTGCGTAAAAGTTATTTAACTCAATAAATCCTTTAAATTTTTTATGCGTTTCAAAGCTACCTTTTATTTCTAAATCCCCTTCGTTTATTTTCTCTGTTATCCCCAGCGCTTTGAGCACGGCGCCTGCATCAGGGGAAGTTATAGATAATACTGGGTAGTTATAATATACCCTAAGTGGCTTATTTTTCTCCAAAAATGCAGATATATTTACACTTATGCTCCTCTGATTATCCACAGAAATATCAACATCGTGAAGCGAAGTATTATTTTTTAGTATCAGATTATCAGCCTTCCCCTTAAAACTGAAAAACCCACCACCCTTTAAATTGTCAGAACTTAATTGGCTCACTAATTCTTGTAAGCTAAATTCACTCAAATCTGCTTTAATTCCATTGAGTGTAATACGATTTAAATTTTCTACTTTATCATAATTTAAGACCATTCCTTGGACATTATTTTGAAATATACTACATTTAAAATTGACTAATTCCCCAATTTTATCATCAATAATTCCTGTTCCTGAAAAATATTTATGAGGTAATTTAAATTTAAATTTTGAGATTTTTGTTTCATTATCCCAATTATTTACAAATTGAATATGTATTTTTCCTGGTAATTTTGCTTTTTTTACTATACTAAGCGCGTCTATATTTACTGAAGTGTTATATAAATCTGCCCAAAATTCTGAAGTTATTTTTTTAGGATTTGCTTTTATGACCCCTCGTATATTAGCATTATTGCCGAAAAAATTTGAAAGGGGAATTTTTAGTTTTTGAAAATTTTGCAAGTTATCATTAATATCAATTTGTATTACATAATTTTTATTATTTTTAATCATAATATCTGCATCCACAAAAATATTAAGTAATCTATTGATTTTGGCTTCACCACTTATTTTTAATTTTTCTCCTATTAAGTTAACCTCTAATTTGCCGTTAGTTAATTGATAATTTTGGTATATACCACTCATAATAACATCACTTAATTGAGATTGTAGATTAAATTTTAAATCTTCAAATGTTGGCACTTTATAAAATGGTACGACAAAATTAATTTTTGTATTTGCCATGCCCTCTATTTCTCTTTGCTCTTGAAGTTTATAATGCATATTAGCAATCTTCAATTGCTCACTGATGCTTCCCAAAATATTAGCATTAAATTTCATTACCAATTTTTCTTGATTTAAATCCTCTATTTCAGCTTTTACATTATTAATAGAACTATTTAAAATTTTTCCATCCTCACTACTTATCACTAAATTTTTTGTTGTAAATTTCACTTCCGCAGTATTAAGGGTTAAAGTAGGAGCATTCTTTAGGTATTTTATATGAGCATTTTTCAAATTTACTGAAGTAGTGAGCGAAGATTTAACTTGCTCATTAAAATCATTTACAAGTATTAAATTACTAACCTCACCACCCTTAAGATGTTCTAATAACCATAAGTGTACTTCTGATAATAAATTATTTGACCATATATTTAATACCTCCTTTGTAGATAAATTTGAAACATTAAGATTGGCAATTAGCTTTTTTGCCTCATAATTAATCCCACCCTTTACTAATATTTGATTATCTATCTTTGAAGTAAAATATGGTATGTCAATTTTACTAAAATTATTTAGTATCTCTCCTTTAAAACTTAAAGCATTGACATCTAAATCGTTTTGAAAAAAATTAGAATTTGCTATATTTGTTATTCCACTTTGCATAAAACTAAAGTTTATTTTCTCTGTAAAATTTAAATAAGATAATCTTGTGTCAAAATTTATTTTAAAATTAGTTTTTATATTTGTTTGTCCAATGGTGACATCATTGCTTTTTTCAATCTGGTTATCTGATAGGATGCTACCTTTTATATCTATAGCGCTACCAGAAGTAGTTTTAGCAGAAATTTTCAGATTAGCGGCTGCATTATCAATCTGAATTAAAGAATTAACTTCAATGTTATTTATATTATCAAATTTAAACTCTAAATTTTTTAGATTAATATTATAATCATCTCCATTGCCATTCTTAATGTTTATTTTAAAGTTTTCTATAATATAACTTTGATCTTTTAGTATATATTGGTATTTTTTCAATATGTTTATTACATTTGTTATAGGAATTTTTTCCTGCTTTAATTCTTTGTTTTTTTGTGATTTATCATAAACGATTGCTATTTTTTTCTCATCTAGAATAATGCCTTTAAACATTTGATTGGGCCTTCTTAATATTAGACCGATAATATCAAATTTTAACCTCAGATCTGGAGCTATGAAAACAGCACTCTTTTTATAACTTAATTCTAAATCTTCCAAACTAAGGACAATAGATGCATCTTTTAGGTCAAGAGCTATACCTGTACGTATTTTACTTATATTTATTTGATCTAAATTTTTTTCAATATTATGCTTAATTATATTATCAATAAATGTAAGGTGCTTAGATCCAAAAAAGCTTAAATACGCTATTATACCAACTACGGTAAATAATAACATAGCAAGGCTGAATTTCAAAATAACCAGTAGCTTTTTTAGATAAACCATATCTGATGATTTGATAGAATTACTCATTAACCAATACTTTTTTTATAAAGTTATTTTGTGAATTAAAATTATCAATTTTTGTCATTCTAAAATTTGCATATGATAAATTGCTATCATTGATTGATACATTTATTAAGTTACTTTTCGAAAAATTTATTCCTGATAAATATGAATTGATTATTTTAGATTTATTTATAATTGCTTGATAAAATGTAGAATTTCTCAAGTTACCTGAGTAAAAATTAAAATTTGTTAATTTTACCCTTCTAAAATTCGAGCTACTTAAATCGCATAGCATCATAATACATTCAAAAATTTCACTATCCTGAAAAAGAGCATAATTCATGTTACTTTTATTAAAAATAATTTTTGATAACTTTGCTTCACTAAAATTAATTGCTTTAGCATTAATTTGATTAAACGTCACATTTAATAATTTTGCATTTTGAAAATTCGATGCAAATATAATGCTGTCTTGAAAAATAGCTTCTGTAAATTCACTATTATCCCAATTAATTGCTTTAAGGTTACTATTTGTAATATTAATTTTATTAAACTTGCTTGAAGAAAAAAAATTCAAATCCCAAAATACATTAGTAATTTTTATATCTTCAAATAGGCTGTAGTTGAATTTTGAACTAACTATTTTTGACTTATCTAGATTGCAATTATTAAAATGAGAATTTGAAAAATTTGATGCAAATATTTTAGCATTTTCAAAATTCGTTAAAGCAAATATAGAATTTTTTGCATAAATTTTACTTAGTCTACTATTTGTTAAATTTGCTTTAGTAAAATTTGACCTACTGATATTTGCATCAATAAATGTTGCTCTTTTTAAAGAGGTATTTGAAAAATTTGCCCCCTCTAAAAAGGTATCCCTAAATATACAGTCATCCAAATTTGAGCCTGAAAAATTAGCATGATACATAATAGTATTTGAAAAATCTAACCCTGATAAATTCAGTCCACTCAAATTTTGCCCCAAAGATTCCACAATATTAATCGGCTGATTAGAATCTTTTGCTGAATTGAGCAAATCTTGAATCTTATTTCTAGTAAGGTTTGATTTTTTTATTTTAGTTACATCATCAGCATTTTGCTTAGAAGTATTTTGCATTAATTTAAATTTTCTTAAAACTGATTCAGTACTTTCATCTTTTGCAATCGCTATATTTATGTGTAAATTCAATAAAAAACAAAGTGATAATGCTATGCTGAATAAAAATTTCATTTTACAAATAGTTTTCAATGTATTTTTCAAAAATTTGAACTGCATTAAGAGCAGCTCCTTTTTTAAGATTATCAGAAACTATCCATAAATTTAAAATATTATTTGCAATATCTTGCCTAACTCTTGATACAAAAACCTCATCCTTGCCCACACAATCTACTGGAGTAAAATAATTATACTCACTTGATCGATCCGTCGTCACACCTTCTGATTTATTTAATATATTATAAGCTTCATTTACCGATATATTTTTAGAAAATTCAACATTAACAGACATACTATGACCAACAAAAACGGGAACCCTTACACATGTTGCCGTGATATCAATATCACTACATAACATTTTCTTTGTTTCCTCCATAACTTTAATTTCTTCATTAGTATAACCAGTTTCAGTCAATTCATCAATTTTAGCAATAACATTAAATGCTATTTTTTCTCTATTATTATCGTCAGAAAAGACATTACCCAACCTGTTTTTTATTTGAACATATAAATCATCCATTGCTTTTTTCCCAGCTCCTGAAACTGATTGATATGTTGAGACAACTATCCTTGATACTTGAGCAAATTCGTGCAAATTTTTTAGTACTACAACTAAGGGAATCGCTACACAATTTGGATTTGTCACTATATGTGATTCTTTTGCAAGTTTTAATGATGATAAATTAACTTCTGGTACAACTAACGGAATTTCCTTATTCATTCTAAAATGAGAGGATAGATCAATTACTAATTTTACTTTTTTACTTACTTTGGGCACATATTCTTTAGAAATGCTTGTATTAGTGGCAAAAAATACAAAATCTATACCTGTAAAATCAAAACCATCTATAGAATTTACTTCAATTGATCTATTTTTGAAAATAACTTCTTTCCCAACTGACTTCTGGGATGCAATAGCAAATATTTTTTCAATTTGAACTTTAGAATTTTCTAAAATATTAAAAATCTCTCTGCCAACATTACCTGTAGCACCAATCACTGCAACACTATATTTCATATCTTTAATTTTAAGAGGTTTAAGATTATATTATAATAACTCCCTTTGAAAGCAAGGAAATTTCAAATTTCGTCAAATAAAAGTTTTGTAACTATCACTTTATCATTTTTTTTAATTTTTAAGCTACCATTGTGAATTTTCATTATAAATTTTTCATATAATAAACCTTTGCTTAAAAAAAGAAGGCTATTAATTGCTGTTGATCTTGGGAAATCAATCTTAATTATTTTTTTGTGTATTTCTTCTAAATTTAATCTTCCTTTAATCACTAAGCTAACTTTTTTTAATTTAGCCTCTCTTTGTAGATTAATTTTAATATTACTTAAATCTGCATTTTCATAAAACTCTGTAAGCAATTCAAACAACATTATTTTTATTAAATTTTTATCTCCAAATATTAAACTGTTATTATTACATTCTTTATTCCACGTAAAATTAACTCCATATTCATTTATCTCACCTAAAATATTCTCTAAAAATTCTTTTAATAATATTTTAGATTTAGCTAGGGTGAAATCATGATTGTCTTCATATAGAAAATTTTTATAAATAGATGTGTTGCTTTTGAACTTAAAAAGTTTAGAATAATCTGCTGCTGATTTTAACTTATTATCACCCTTATCTGAATAATTTTCTTCATGTTCATCAATAAAAGATAGTGTGCGATAGATATTATCATTAATATTTTGAGAAACAATTGGAATTAATTCCCCAATTAACTCTAGCTCATCCGTTTTTTCTTGATCAGTTACTATGGATTGACTTAAGTTTTTAACTTTTTCTAAAACATATGAAAAATTTGTTTTATTATAGCTTTTGTTATTAACATAAGAATCAAATTGCTCTTCTTGTTTTTTAATTTTTGAATGTAAAATATATAAAAAAGTATTTATCAAAAATAAAACAATCATGACTATGAATACACCAATATAAGCTTCATTAATTACAGCTGAATAAAAATTATTTATTGAATATGCACGTTTATTAGGTTCGAAAATTAATATTAAATCCTTATACTTTAAATTATATAAATTGGGCATGTTTTTTCTTTCGTGCCAATCTATTTTACCTATGTTTTTTACATTATTTATACTTTTACAATAATTAACAAGGTCATCCTTTTTAAGATTAAAAGTATTCATACTTTTATTAGAAAAAATAAACTTGCATTCTTTATCTAGGACTATTATTAATCCAGAATAATTTATTAAATTACTAATATTTTCTTTATTCAGATGAACCAATAAAATGCCAAAATATTCTTCTTTCTTATCCGCCAATCCAAATAAAAGAGATGAAACATAATCATCTTTTAACAATGTCTTATTTGTATTGTCAAAATGAATTTTCCAGCTTTCCTTGCGAGTATTGTCTATAAGATTTAAACATAAATCTGTACTTTTACATTCTGTAATACCACTAAACCTATCTACTTTTATATCACCATATTTATTTAAAAATTGAATCAGAAGTGGATTTTCATGTTTAGTTGCTATATTTAAATGTTTTTCATAATAATTAATATATTTAGAAAACACTGAATAAATTTTTTCTGGTTTTGAATAATTATTTTCAATAATTACTCTTCCAAGAATATTTAAAAGAATTTCAATATTTTTTATTTTTTCCTGAAATTTGACATGAGTCTGTTCAATTTCAGCTAAATTATCATTATGAATTTTTTCATTCTGCTCTTTTAAGTGAACACCCACCAAACTTAAAATAATAATAATAAATATGCTACTCATAACTATGAGTAGCAACTTACTAATTTTACTTAATCTAATTGATCTAAAAAAACTTAACATCCAATTTTTCCACTACTAATGTAAAAACTATAAATTACCATTTATTGACATATGAAAACCGCATTAGAAGCTACTGAAAAGTTTATGTCTCAAACATCCTTCTCTTCAATACTACTCACATTTTTCATATTTTTCTTTTTACCATCGCTTTTACCATCGCTTTTAATAGCATTAAATGGTTTTAAAAGCAACCTATATACAAAAAAAAGAGAAAAGAAAAATATTGCAATTATAAAAAATAAAATAAAAACAAATACTTTAAGCACAACATAAATACGTATAATTATCTCTACTATTTAACTTAATTTTTCAATTATTTCAAACACTCAATAGCATTTTGTATTAATAATTTTATACTATGGTCGTTTAATTGATAATTTATGCTATTCTGTACACTACCTCTTTTTTAGTCAATATCTCCAGAGTTTCATATATCGGCGGCGATTTAAAAGTCCCTAAAACCCCAGCTCTAAGAACTTTCATAATAATCGAGGTCTTAATATTATGTTCCTTTGCAAAATTTGAACAAAGTTGCTTTAATACTTCAGCATTCCAATTTTGCTCTTCCTTAAAAATACATAAAATATTTTTTAAAAGTTGCTTAGACTCGTCTAGTGCAAGAATATCTTTTGATTGATCGTCAATAGGATTGGAATATGAAATAAATATTGATGCTAAATCAACTAAATCATTGATAGTTTGGCCTCTTGATTTTATTAAAGGAATAGATTTTTTAATTCTTTCTAAACACTCTCTATTTAATAATTCTTTATTAATTTTGCCAATTATCTTATCAAAAACTATCTCATCGTCTAATAATTTAATGTAATGTTGATTAATAAATTTCAATTTATCTAAATCAAACCTTGCTGGAGACTTATTCACGTCTTTTAAGTCAAAAACATCTATCGCTCTTGCACTGCTTAATATCTCTTCATCATTATAACTCCATCCAAGCCTTAAAAGATAATTAAATATTGCTTGAGGTAAATATCCCAAATTCTCATACTCATCAACACCCAGTGCACCCTCTCTTTTTGACATTTTACTTCCATCACTACTGTGTATTAAAGGAATATGCGCATAATTTGGTTGATTCCAATTAAGTGACTTTATTATTTGCAATTGTCTAAATGTATTTATTAAGTGATCATTGCCCCTTATAACATGCGTGATTTGCATATCATAATCATCTATGACACAAGAAATAAGATAAGTAGGCGTGCCATTAGAGCGTAATAATACCATATCATCCATTTCTGAATTACTTACTTCAATTCTTCCTAAAACATCATCCTGTAAAATAGTCACTCCCTCATCCAGCGTTCTTAATCTAATAACGGGATTTAGCTCTTTATTATAATGTGTACTATCTCTCCGCCCACTTATAAATTTTTTACCAGGATTCTTAGTCTTAAAGTCTTGAATCTCCTCCTGTGTGGCATAACAATAATAAGCCTTTCCCTCATCTACTAAATTTTTCACAACATCAACATGCCTTTTTATATTTGCAGATTGAAATATTATATCCTTATCCCAATTAAGACCCAACCATTTGAGACCGTACTTTATTGATTCTATATATTGCTCCTTAGAGCGTTCTTTATCAGTATCCTCAATTCTTAAATAAAAATCCCCTTTATACTTTTTTGCAAATAACCAATTAAAAATTGCCGTCCTAGCTCCACCAATGTGTAGCGTACCTGTAGGACTTGGAGCAAATCTTGTTCTTACTTTCATATTAATACGGTGTTGAATAAAATTGCGGAGCTTGAAGAGAAAAAAACTTTTTATCAAAATTTAAATTATATTCCGTATTAGTGAAATATAAAAAATATTCCTCTAAATCATTTTTGTTTACACGTACCTCTTTCAAATTCATAGGATTATATGAAAATATCATAATTATATTAGTATTAACATTATCTATAATTTTCTCAATATGTAGATGAACTTCGTTATTAATCAAGCTAATCTTTTTAGCGTCATCTGCTAATTTAATATTTTTCTCTGAGAGTAACTTAAAAAAGTAATTACTTTGGCTTACATATGATACTTCTTGTAATTCGTGATCATGGTACATTACGTTTTCATCTCTTAAAATAATTGTTAGCTTTTTTGGTGCTAAATAATCAAACCTTAGCATACCAGGTTTAGATATGTATAATTTTCCAGACGAAGATTTTTTCTTATCTAAGGGCGTTAATTGCTTAAAATATGTGGATAAGGTATGGATATTATTTAAGTAATGCTCCACTTCATTAATCAAGGTAGCTTCACTAGCAAACGCAAAACTTATAAAAATGAAATAACTAGCAATAAAAAATTTTATTTTCATACTTTATTAAAATATTTGTAAATCCGATCATAGCAAAGTATCGCCTTTGCTATAGGATAGTTATAAATAATATTGCACACTAACACAAGTTAATTACATTATGTATAAACTTATGCTAGAATGAGTATTAATTTATCAAATCGTTTCTTCAAATAATATAATTTATAGAGTATGCAAAAAGAATGTGATCTAATATTAATTGGAAAACAAATCATAGAAGATGAAATAAATGGGCTAAAAGATTTAGAAAAATCAATTGATTCCAATTTCTATAAAATAATAAAAAAAATTATAGACAATAGCGGACGACTGATTCTTAGTGGAATGGGTAAAAGTGGATATGTTGCAAGAAAAATATCTTCAACTCTTTCTTCAACCGGAACACCCTCTTTCTTTATTCATCCTGCTGAAGCAGGTCATGGCGACTTAGGAATGATAACTAAGAATGATATAGTAGTATTATTATCTAATTCAGGTGATACATACGAACTAAACACCATAATAGATTACTGTAAAAGATTTAATATTTATATTATAGGCATTACTAGAAAAAATAACTCCATTTTAAGCAAAATCTCTGATTTACCAATAATTTTGCCTAATAGTAAAGAGGCTTCTGATATAGATGTTCCATCAACTTCTGTAATAATGATGATTGCATATTGGGATGCTATTGCAATTGCATTACAAAAAATAAGAAATTTTTCTCAGGAGGATTTTAAAAATTTACATCCAGGAGGAAAAATTGGAGCAAAATTGTTGAAAGTATCAAAGTTAATGCATAAAAAAGAATCCATACCTACAGTCTCTATTAACAGTTCCGGAATGGATGTAATCCTTGAAATGACGAAAAAAGGCTTTGGTTGCACCGCAGTATTGAATGATGAGGGTGAGTTAATAGGAATAGTAACTGATGGAGATTTAAGAAGGCATATTGATATGGATTTAAAAAATGCAAAAGCAAAGGATATTATGAGTAAAAAGCCTTTTTCAGTAGAAAAGGATTTTTTTGCTTCTCAAGCATTATTTATAATGAATGAGAATAACATTACCCAAATTTTTGTTGTTAAAGATCATAAACCCATTGGAGTTATTCACATGCATGACCTAGTGAGGGCAGGAATAGTTTAATGAGATACAAAAATTCTATCAAATTTGGTCTCATACTTGTGCTTGTAGGAATGTGTATATCATTAATTATAAATTACTACATTAACATATTAGAAACAGAAAACATAATAACTCCGTCCTATGAAACATCAACATTTAGCAAATCTAAGTATGAAACATCGATATTAAATCCACAATATTTTTTTTACGACAATGAGGATAGAGAGTTATTTATTCAGGCTAAAAGCGCAAATAAAATGAATTCACAAATTGATTTAAAGTCTATTTCAGGAAACGTAAAATTAAAAAATAATTTTGACTTTAGTTTTTACGCACAAAAAGCTACATTAATGACTGATAAAAGAAAAATCTTTTTAGATGGTAAAGTAGATATTACCAACAAAAATATGATAAAATTATCCTCACCAAATTTATTAATTAACTATGATAATTATACTGTATCCTCAGATCAAAAAATAGTCCTAAGCTATGACAATATCGTATTACTTGCGTCAAAATTTAATTTAGACAACAAGCAAATTTTAAAATTCACCAATGGCGTAAAAATGAATATTAAAAAGATCTCTCAAAAAAATAGATAACATTTTTAAAGTTACTGAAATTTTACTGCTATATTAAGCTTTCTATAATATCAACTAAATTTTTTGCCATATCTTTTTTTGAAATATTACCTAATTCCTTATATGAATTAGTACTACACATACCAAATTCATTAAAATCTTTTCCCAAATGTTTAGTTTTATTTACCACTACTAGATCAAGATTTTTATTTCTTAATTTATTCTTAGCATTAAGTTCATAATTATCACTTTCAAGTGCAAAACCAATAACTAATTTTGGCCTATCTTTATGGTGTGTTATTGCTGATATTACATCTATATTTTTTATAAATTCCAGCTTTAAACTATCATCATTTTTTTTGATTTTTTTAGCACTATAACCTTTGATTTTATAATCACATATAGCTGCAACACTAATATAAACATCAGCTGGTAATAAATTAAGTGACTCTTTTAGCATTTCATCTGCTGTATATGCTCGTATAATATTATTCGGCAAAGATAAGGCAGTATGTCCAGCAATTATGTAAACTTCACATCCTCGTTTTAAGAGCTCAGTTGCAATTAGCATACCTTGAGTTCCTGATGAATAATTACCTATAAAACGAACTGGATCAATTGATTCTTGTGTTGATCCTAAATTAATAATGATCTTTTTACCTTTAAATTTTTGATTACTCAAAAGGACAGAATCAATAAAATGCGTTATCTTTTCTTCACTTGGGTATCTGCCTACACCCTCCTCTCCGCAAGCCATTAATCCATATTCAGGCTCAATTACTTGGAAATTTTTTCCTTTTAAAAATCTTAGGTTACTTTGTGTAATACTATTTTGATACATACTTGGGTTCATAGCAGGAGCAAGTATTATCGGTATTTTAGCAGCAAGTATGCACGATAAAGACAAAGTACCAGCTAAACCACAAGATATTTTAGCGATAAAATTAGCTGTAGCAGGAGCAACCAAGATAGCATCATGCTCTCTCGCCAAGTTTATATGCAGCATTGGGTCATGCTCTTCTTGAAATATTTCATCTCTATAAACAGTAGCCTTGCATAAACTTTTGATACTCAAACACGTGATGAATTTTTCTGCCCCACTAGTTAAAACAACTGTGACAATATTACCATCACTCTCTAAAAGATTAATTAATTTAGTTGCTTTATAGGAGGCAATACTACCAGTAAGGATTAAAAGAATTTTTGCCACAGCCCCAATTTAATTGCTAAAATTATAACCCATAATGCATATGAATCCCTGAATGTAAATCAATTTTTCCCCATACAACACACACAGTTATAAAATTTGTGTTTTCTTGACATTTTAAATCTTATATCTTTATACTTTAAGTATTAAATTAAAGATATCAAGAAAACACAAATTTTATAACTCATCGTGCGCACCAACATTAGTAGTGCTATTACTATTATGATAATCTTCTAACACAGTGCATGTAGCATTTACAGCATTTTCTACAAAAAACAAAGCTCCTTTCAACCCTTCAATTATCAAATGTTCACCACTTGTACTAACATCTTCTGCAACGTTCACCGCAGTCGGTACTATGATTGGGAGCAATTCTGCTATACTAGGCAACATATTTTCAATTCCTTTTGCGAGTTGAACCCCTGTGTCAATATATTCCTTCTTATTAACATCTTCTCGAACAGAAGACATTGTTTTTTCAATATCGTATACAACTAGATGAAATTCTTCTATTGCTTTCTCAATTCCAAATTTTTTTTCAAGTACTTTCACTATCTTTGGAACCAATTTTATTTCTTGCGTATAACTTAATTTATCATTTTCATACGCTTTAACGCATGGTAAAAAAATTTCAACTTTATCTTTCACCTCATTAAAAATCTTCGCTAATTTAAATACGTTTACATCAGACATTTGGCAATTCCTCTAAAAAATTTGTAATTGACGGTAGCACCAATTAAAATGAATGTCTACAATCATAAATCGCAAAGAAAAATGCCACTTCAACCCGGATTCAATCCGAAATATCTCATACATTACTCTTAATACACTGCAGTTATTATCTTATTATATACTGTTAAACAGAGCTAATTATTACTAAAATTTGCATTGCAGGATGACATCATTTTTCAAATGGCCCCTTATAGTTACTTTCTAAATGTACCGTTCTAGTGGGAAAAGCCATTTCAGCTTTGTTTTTATCAATAATTTCACTAATTTTTAACAACACATCTTGTTTAACTTCCTGATACTTGATCCAGTTAGTGGTTTTAGTAAATGTATACACCATAAAATCAACAGAAGATTGGTTAAATTGAGTTAAATTTACAATCATTGTTTGGTCTGAAGCAATTTCTTCATGCCTTGCAAGCATATTTTTAACATCATCAATTATTTTTGTCACAGCACCAATATCACAGTATCTAATACCTATTACTTCCCTAATTCTCCTGTGTGACATTCTTGAAGCATTTTCTATAACTATAGTATTAAAAATAGAATTTGGAACATATAAAGGGCGTTTATCAAACGTCCTAATCTTTGTAAGTCTCCAACTAATTGATTCAACAGTACCTTCTATATTTTTATCAGGAGAACGAACCCAATCACCTATTTCAAAAGGCTTATCAAGGTATATTAAAGTTGCTCCAAAAAAATTTGCCAGTAAATCCTTTGAAGCAAATCCCAGTATTATACCACTTACACTACCAAAGGCTAGTAAACCACTGATGTTGATTCCAGAAGTTTCAATTAAAGTAAGAAGTGCAAAAATAATAACAATTATTTTCAATATTCTACAAAAAGTTCCAATCGGAATATTAGCTCTGTTAGTTAGTGTACTCATCCTTTTAGAGTATAACTCATATTCGTGTATCAGCTTAAATAAAAACAATCCAAGCAAAAATATAAATATAATTTTTCTACCAAGCAAAACAGAATGCAATATATCAAAATTTAGAAATTTATTTACTAATACAACAATATATGACGCAACCAACACCCATATTAAAATTTTCAAAGGAATTTTAATTGAAAAAATAACTATTTTATAAATACTTGTAGTCTTTCCCGCTTTTTCAAATTTACGATAAAATTTATTAACAACTTTATTAATAATAAAACCTATAATTATTATTAATAAAACCTCTACTAATACGTATATCAATGAATCATTCTTTAAAAACACTTCAAATGGAAAAATTTTATTCATAAAACAGTTTTTTTTACTATGATAATATATTTAATCAATTTTTTTTCAAGAATAATAAAAAATTTATAAGTAATAAAATTGTAATAAAGGATTTAAATTTTTAAAAGAAGATGCTATTTAATAACATTATGCAATATTGGTTTCGTTGTAAGTCCTAATCTATTAATCAACAATTAAAATAAATTAAATTTAAAATTTTATGTGTGGTATTTTTTGTTCAAACAGTAATGACAGTGTAAAAAAAGACATTATTAAAGGATTGCACTTTTTAGAATATAGAGGTTATGACTCTGCAGGCTTGGCATTTATTCAAAAAAATAAGTTAAAAGTTATTAAAGCTTTGGGGAAAGTCTCAAATTTAGAGGAAAAAATTAATAGCACAATAGATGATGGTAAAATTGGAATTGGGCATACTAGATGGGCAACTCATGGTAAAGTTACTTTAAATAATTCACATCCTATCTCTAATCAAGAAATTGCTGTTGTTCACAATGGGATAATAGAGAATTATAAAGAAATCAAGAATAAATTAATTAAGTTTAATTATGAATTTAAGGGTGATACAGACACCGAAGTTATATTAAATCTACTTCAATATTATATTGACTCCAAATCTAATTATTTAGAAGCATTTAAAAAAACTATAAGTGATATAGAGGGTAATTACGCAATTTCTGTCATATTTTTTCACGAAAAAAATAATATATTTTGCACTAAAAATGGCTCACCCCTCTCGATTGGATTGGGGGAAAGTGGAAATTATGTTGCATCAGATATTAATACTTTAACATTTTTTGTGGAAAAAATTATAACGCTAGAAGATGGTGATATTGCTATCATAGCTAAAGATGATTACAAGATTTTTGATAGCAATAATAATGCTGTAAAAAGAAATATCCAAGAATTTACTAAGAAAGAAGAAGATAATGAGCTTAGTGGATTTCCAAATTATATGCTGAAAGAAATAAATGATCAGCCTAGAATTTTAAAAAAAATTATACAAAACATTATCTCAGAAAAAGAAAATAAAAATTTATCATGCATAAACTGGGCAAATGTAAGTAGAATATCTATAGTGGCTTGTGGAAGTTCATACAATGCTGGAATGGTAGCAAAGTATTGGTTTGAAACCTATGCAAAAATAGCGGTGGAAATTGATTTTGCTTCAGAATTTAAAGCAAGAAATATTATTTATGATAAAGATGCAGCATATGTTTTTATTTCACAATCTGGGGAAACTCTCGATACCTTAGTAGCATTAAAAGAAGCCCAAAAACACAACGTTATTACTATCGGACTCGTGAATAATTTAAATAGCTCAATTGCAAACCTTGCAAAATACATCGTAGCAATTGAGGCTGGAATAGAAATATCTGTTGCATCGACTAAAAGTTTTATAGCTCAACTAATGAAATTGCTTAACATTGTGCTGATAGCATCAACTGAAAAAAAATTAATGTCAAAAGATGCTTGCAATGAATTATTGAAAAAAATTAATAATGAAATAAATACCTTAGATGGCTTACTTGAAATTAATAAAAAAATCGAAGAGATTTCTCAATCTATTTCTAAGGCTAAAAATATTATTTTTATAGGCAGAAATTATATGTATCCAATCTGCCTAGAAGGTGCTTTAAAACTGAAAGAATTATCATATTTACCAGTTTTTGCATGCGCTGCTGGAGAGCTTAAACATGGCTCAATTGCATTAATAGACGAAAATTCACTAATTATTGCATTAGCACCAGAAAATAGCACGCATCAAAAAATGATCTCAAATATTGAAGAAATAAAAACACGAGGCTCTAAAGTGGTTTTGCTAACTGATTCAATTAATGATTTTGAAGTTGAGCATATGTTAAATATCCCTAAGAGCTCAGAAATTTTAACACCATTATTATATACAATACCCTTACAATTATTTGCTTATCAAGTAGCCTTAAATCTTGGTAAAAATGTTGATAGACCTAGAAACCTTGCAAAATCCGTAACAGTAGAGTAGTTTTCTGAGTGTTTATTTTCATAAAGGTTACTTTCAATATTTTTTTAATTTCATTCTCATCTATTAGTTTTGGAAATGAAAATTACAAAAACCTATTAAAACAAGATTTAGATAATTATGCAAAATGTTATTCAAATCAAGATTATCGTTGCGTGTCATCTTATATTTTACCAAGTGTAATTCAAAAAATAGGCGGTATAAATGGTTTTATAAAAACTATGAAATCTTTCTCATAAATCTTTAAAAAACAAAATATATAATTGAAACCACATTTATTTACAACATGTAACCCAAATCCAATCGCTGCAGATAAAAATATATTAGTGTCGATTGTGCCAACAAGAATACCTATTATAATTAATGGTACAGAAAGTATAATAAATAGTTTTATTATAGCAATATCTAAAAATAAAGGTAAAACATGGTTTTATATTGAAGGAACAAAAACGGAGCAATCATTGCTAAAACAAATTTCTGAAGATCTTTTTAACCTCTGTAATTTTCCAGAAAAAACCTTAAATATTAATGATTAAATTATAGATTTTGAATAATCTTTTATTATCAAAAAAATTACAAAAAACTATCTTTAGAACTATTGCCAACATTATAATTAGGAAGCTATATTTGAGAAATTTCCACACACATTCAATATGTTAATATCCCTTATTCTAAACTGTTCTACTTTGTTATTTTAATCTGATCTAATTTATTTAAGGATTGTTTTAAAAATTTAGCTTTTTTTGCATCTTCATCACTAAATTCAGAAATTACTCTATTTATATTTTTTAAAAGAAATTTTGAAGCAATTTCCCTTCTTATAATTTCTTCATCTGTTTTTCTTTGAATTTCTGCCAGAAAAAATTGTCTTTTAATTTCTTCCTCAATCTTTTTATCACTTTCTAATTTTATTGAATTCAATAAATGTTCATTTTGAATTAACTTCTCTTTATTAAGTTTATTTTGGATTTTCAAATCTTTTTCCAATTTTTCTAAATAATTTATCGCATCATCGTGAGCTTTTTCAGCTTCATCTAATAGTTTTTTAGTATTAATTATATGTGAATCAATAGTATTTTTTAAAGCTTGTTTTAATGGCTTATATGCAAACAACAAGATAACTATAAGTGAAATAGATAACCAAAAAATTTCATTCATTTTTTTTCAAATAAATACAAATTTATTTTTTCCTCAATATCGCTTGAATAATTTTTCAAATCTTTAGCTAACGTCTCCTTCATGTTATTTAAAAATAGCTTATGTGCAAAATTTCTATTTTCAATTTCTTTTTTCAAAAGGCTCAAGCGCTTTTTTTTAGTATCATAAATTTTTGCTCTTAAACGTTCTTCTTGTTCCTTAAGTCTTAATGACAATTCCATTTTAGATTTTTCCAATTGCTCTTCAATGCTATTAGCCTTCAATAACATTTTATTAGACTGATCAATATAATGCTGAATTACTTCTTTTCTGTTTGTTAAAACCTTATTGTATTTGTTATAAAATTGCCTACTTGCTGTAAAATAAACAAGCAGAAAAACAATAATACACCAAAAAGATTGATTAAAAATATATGTTAAATCTAAATGCGGCATGGCTTACACACAAATAATTTAGACAAAAAACAACAACAATAGCGCTATTAAAAAGGCAAACAAACCCATTGCCTCAGCAAGGCCAGCTCCAATGAAAGCACCTTTCATCAACTTATCTTCAGCTGAAGGATTTCTTGCTATACCATTAAGAAGCGCTGCAAAAATATTTCCTATTCCCATAGCTGCACCAAACATCGCAATAGAGGTTAATCCGACTCCGATATATTTTAAAGCTTCTAATTCCATCTTTTTTCTCCGTATAAAATATTATTTTTAATGTAGATTTAAAGCATCACTTAGATACGCACAAGTCAAAATTGAAAAAATGTACGCCTGCAGGACTGAAATAAATATCTCAAACCCCGTTAAAATTGTCAACAAAATTAATGGCATAATTCCAAACAAGCCCGAAAGTATTACAAAAGTTGCTAGCACCTTTAGCACAACATGCCCAGCAGTCATATTTGCAGCAAGACGAATAGAAAGACTTATAGGGCGTGCAAGATAAGCAAATAATTCAATAAAAATTATCAATGGTGCTAAAAACATTGGCGTTCCTTTTGGCAATAATATTGAAAAATAACCTACTCCATTTTTAACAAAACCCACTGCAGTGATGATTATAAAAACAAATATTGCTAAAGTAAATGTAACAGAAATATGGCTCGTTGTCGTAAACACAGAGGGAATCATACCAATGCTGTTACTAATCAAAATGAACATAAATAATGAGAAAATTAAGGTAAAAAACTTTTGTGATTTTTTACCAGCTGTAGAAAGCAACATACCATCAATCAAGAGAAAAATTGCCTCACCGCAGGCTTGTAGCTTGCCAGGTACCAATGAAATGTTATGGCACGCAACCCTAGTTAATAACAGTATAATTAAATATGTAGTTAGAAACGTTAAGGTAGAATTAGTAATTTGTATGTTATGAGCAAAAACACTAAAATTAACTACGGGCTTCACAAAAAACTGTTCTAAAGGATTTAGCATTTATATTACAATTATAATAACTTCTATTTTAATAACATCAAATTCGTAAAAATTCAAATAAGGTCTTCATTTTTATAGTCATAAAGCGTAGCATTTTTTATAAGTTTTCTTAATTTTTTCATTAAATCTTGATAATATGTAATGTTGTGCCAAGTCATAAGCACTGCACCTAATATTTCTTTACTCCTTACTAAATGATTTAAATATGCTTTGCTATAGTTTGCACATGTATAACAACTACATTTTGGATCCAGTGGCGAATCATCAATAATATACTGACTATTCTTAATGTTTATTGTTCCTCCATTTACAAATGCCTGACCATTTCTTCCTGATCTTGTAGGTAAAACACAATCAAACATATCTACTCCCTTCTTTACAGAAGCTATTATATCTATTGGCTTCCCTACCCCCATTAAATATCTAGGTTTATCTGATGGTGTGTTAGGAACGGTAAATTCTAAAACCTTTAGCATTTCATCATGACCTTCACCAACTGCTAATCCTCCTATTGCATATCCATCAAAACCAATGTTTTTCAATTCTTGCATACTCCCTTTTCTCAAATCTTCAAAAGTACTACCTTGAATTATTCCAAATATCCCATATCCATCTCTATCAATGAAGGCGTCTTTAGATTCTTTAGCCCACTTCAACGATAGCTGCATCGATTTTTTAGCATAATCATAATCCACTGGATAAGGAGTACACTCATCAAAGATCATAGTTACATTACTACCTAGTTTATATTGAATATCTATAGACTTTTTTGGAGTTAAAAAATATTTTTTACCATCTATGTGAGAGTTAAATTCTACCCCTTCTTGAGAAATTTTTCTAAGCTTCGCCAATGACATAACTTGAAATCCACCAGAATCAGTTAATATAGGCTTATTCCAATTCATAAATTTATGTAGCCCACCTAATTTCGATATCACATCTTCTCCAGGGCGTAGCATTAGATGATATGTATTTCCCAATATTATTTCCGCCCCTGTTTTAATTAAAGATTCTGGTAACATAGCTTTCACAGTAGCTAAAGTTCCAACAGGCATAAATGCAGGTGTTGTAATCTGCCCATTTGCAGTAGAAATGATTCCATTTCTTGAATCATTGCAAACATCTGCTATTTCAAAACGTAAAGACATTTAAATACAAATTACTTATCAAGATTCCATAATTTTTCTCTTCCTATCTCTCCTAATTTTTTTAGGTTGAGTTGGTCTGTTGATTCTAGGCTTAATGAATTTATCTATACTACTTGTTAAGCTATCCATGTGCTTTGTAAAAAAATGATCAGCCCCATCAACTGCAGCATATTCGATTTCAGCATTTCTTTGCTTTGATAATTTTTCGTAAAGAGCATATGTATCTTCCTCTTTAGCTATATCATCTTCAGTGCCTTGAACAATTAACCCTGGTGCTGGACATGGAGATAGAAAACCAAAATCATATGATGACGCTGGAGGAGCTATAGCAACAAATCCATCTATTTCAGGTCTTCTCATTAATAATTGCATAGCTATCCAGGCTCCAAAAGAAAACCCTACAATCCAATAACTTGAAGCTTCAGGATTTTTTGATTGCAACCAATCCATCGCAGCTGCAGCATCTATTAATTCCCCATTACCATGATCAAAACTCCCCATTGATTTTCCCACACCTCTAAAATTAAATCTCAAAACAGAAAAATTATTTTTAACAAAAGTATGAAATGCGTGATATACAACTTTATTATTCATTGTTCCACCATGCAATGGGTGCGGATGCAATATAAGTGCCGCTGGAGCAAATTTTTCTTCCCCTTTATAATACTTGCCTTCTACTCTACCAGCTTCGCTATTGAAAATTATTTCTTTTATCATTTTATAAAAAATACTATTAATTGTCTTATAATTAAGTTAAATACTATGAAAAATCAAAATAAAATTAACAATGAAAAGAATTTATTTTGATCATAACGCAACTACACCTATTAATAACAAGGTTAAGAGTGCTATGGATAGCATATGTAATCTTGCTTTAAACTCCTCATCATTGCATTATCATGGACGCTATGCGAGAAAAATTTTAGAAAATGCAAGAGATGTTATAAAGAATAGTCTTGGTTTCAACAACACTCATGAATTAATTTTTACTAGTGGATGCACTGAAGCCAATAATTTAGCACTACATAATTTTTCTGATATTAAAAAAATCTGTAGCTGTATTGAACATCCGGCTGTAATTAATGTGATTGGCGAGGGAATTATTCCTGTGGATAATAATGGTATGGTCAATATTGATTACATTGAAAATTATCTTATAGAAAACAATACTAAAAAATTATTAGTATCTGTTATGTATGCAAATAATGAGATAGGTACTATCCAGCCCATTCAAAAAATTGCCCAACTTGCAAAAAAATATAACTTCATCTTTCATTGCGATATAACTCAAGCAATTGGTAGGATAGATGTTGATTTAACTGATATTGATTTGATTACATTTAGTTCTCATAAATTTGGTGGACCAGTAGGTTCAGGAGCATTAATTTATAACAAAACTTTAGATTTAAAACCTATGGTTTTTGGTGGAGGGCAAGAATTTAGATTAAGATCTGGAACACAAAATATAACTACGATACACGGCATGGCCACTGCATTTGAATCAATTGAGGATATTAAGAAAAATTTCACCAAAACAAAACAATTGCAACAACATTTAGAGCAATCCTTAAAAAATATAAAAAACGATGTGGTAATCTTCGGAGAAAAAGCTGCTAGATTACCAAATACATCGTCAATTTCTATGCCAAAAGCTAGCCCAGAAACGCAATTGATATTTTTTGATTTAAATGGAATATCTTTAAGTGCTGGTTCTGCGTGCTCCTCAGGAAAAATTGATATACCAAGAATTCAGTTATCAATGGGGTATCCTCAAGAAATTGCAGATAATTCAATTAGAGTCAGTTTAGGACCTAATAACACAATTGGCGATATCGATACATTCATCAATCTATGGAAAAACCTTTATCTTAGAAACAACTAGCTTATACCTTATTTTCTTTTTTAGTTTCCGCCCTTTGTTTTGCTAATTCACTAATATAATTAAGATCAGATTGCGTACATAAACCCAATAACACAGGGTCTTTAGCACGAAGATTGCTGTAATTCCAATGAGTTTTGGTGCGAATTAAGTTTATAGTATTTTTTGTTGTACCTATTAGCTTTGATATTTGCGCATCTGTCAATTCAGGACAATTTTTTAATATCCATGCAATAGCATTAGGTTTATCTTGCCTTCTTGCAACTGGTATATATTTCCCTTTTTTATTACTCATCTCTTGCGCCTTCATTAATTTAATAGCTGAAGGAGAAAGTGAGATATTAGCATTTGGATCATTTTCACATCTGTTTATTTCTTCCAAAGTAATTTGTCCATGGGTAACCGGATCTACACCCTTAATTCCTCTAGCAACCTCACCATCAGCAATACCCTGCACTTCCAATACATGTAATCCACAAAAACTTGCTATTTGATCAAAAGTAAGACCTGTGTTTTCCACTAACCATACTGCCGTTGCCTTTGGCATCAAAGGATAATTCATACTATTTTACAAAAAATTTTAATTCACTAATAACAGAATAGCCGATTTTCTTCAAGCTTTCATTTACCCTAAAAGAACATTTCATTATAATTTTTTTCAATACTTTTTTAATTATTAGCATTACAAATAAAAATATTCGGTATCAGCGTCAAAACAGTATTTCTTCAATATTTCAATAAAAAACTTGACTCAACAAAAAGTAGTTGTAACCTTGAGCCATAAAATTGTTATTAGGAAATACAATCATGGCTAAAGGGCTCACAAGGCAACAGAAAGAGGCGATTGGTCTGCTTTCGATAGGTACACTATTAGAGTATTTTGATTTGATGCTGTACGTACATCTTTCAGTACTCTTAAATGAGTTATTCTTTCCAAAAACAGACCTTATGATGGCTAAGTTGCTAGCTGCAACAGCTTTTTGCATGACATTTGTGCTCAGACCTGTTGAAGGTTATGTCATTGGAAGAATTGGAGATGCAATTGGCAGAAAAACCACTTTATACATTACAACTTTTATAATGGCAGGAACTTGTTTAACAATGGCAACGCTTCCTACTTACAAAGAGATAGGTATATGGGCGACAGTTGCAATACTTTTATGCAGAGCATTGCAAGGCTTTTCCTCTTTGGGCGAGATAATGGGGACGTACGTTTATTTAATAGAGACTTTAAAATCACCATATAAATATATTGCGTGTGGTACAATAAATCTAATGGCTTAAATGGGAGGTTTCCTTGCTTTAGGCATTGCATCACTTGTGCTTAATTCTAGTTTTAGTTGGAGATATGCTTTTTTCTATGGAGCGGTAATCGCATTGGTTGGGTTTGGAGCAAGAACAAAGTTAAGAGAGTCTCCTGAGTTTGTTAATTATCAATCTAGAATGAAAATTTTAAACAAGCTTGATCAAAAATACGTTGTGAAAGAAAAAATCAATAAAAAAGCTTTGGTAGGCTTTTTTTTCACACAGTAAAAACACCTATTGGATTTTATATAGCATATATTTACTTAGGTAATTTTATGAAAAGCAATTTAGGCATGACCGCTGGGCAAGTAATCAATCATAATTTTAAATTTTCTATGATTGCTATTTTTATACTATGCTGTTTTGCGTATTTATATAAATCCATTCATCCTATTAAAATAATAACAGCATCTACTTTTGTGCTCGTGATAGCATTATTTTTTATGCCATATTGTCTTGAAAATATTCATGTTTTAGGTGATGAACGCATGATATTTGCGTTACAGATAGGAGTTGAATTGGTAGCATTTACAAGCATATTGATGTGGTTTAGATACTTCCCTGTATCTATGATATTCACAACAATTGCAACTACCTTTGGAATATCAAGTGCTTCTGGATATGCAATTTCATCCTATGGGTTAATTCCACTGACAGAATGGTTTGGTCACTATGGAATTTGGGCGTTGTATGCGCCAGTTGTGGTGGGCTTCATATGGGCACTGAACTATCTGACAAAGTTAGAAAAAGACAGAGGTGCATATGATAACGACCCAGATGAACCAAATAACAAGGATACTGCATTAAATGATGAAGACTTTCATTACGAATTGGATAAAGAATATGAGCAATATAGTAATAAATGTGTATATAGTACAGATTTGCTGAGCAAATTAGAGAGGTAATAAGCAAAAGAGATAGCGTGAAGCTGATAGAAAAGGCGATTACATTTGCTAAGAAGTGGCATGGTACACAGATGCGAAAAACACGAGATCATCCTTTTTATTTCCACCCGCTAGCAGTTGCTGGAATAGTGGCAGAACATTATCCCAAATCTGATATTATTATTACAGCAATTCTTCATGATGTAGTGGAGGATTCAGAATGTACAGTTGAACTTGTGAAGAAAGAGTTTAATCAAAGAATAGCTGAAATGGTGGATAGGTTAACAAAAATAAGATTTGAAGATGGTAAACGCATTAAGCTCACGCTTGAGCAAACGTTAGAAAAACTCATTAAGCTGGGTGATCACGAAATACTGTTTATCAAACAAATGGATAGGCAGCACAATTTAGAAACAATAGAAGGACTAAAGCCAGACAAACAACAAAAGATGGCGAAAGAAATTAATAGACACTTTATTAAATGGCTTGCTGTAATAGGTGATAAATTAGGAATTAAAAATATATTATTACTTGAAGATAAGATGTATCGTATGGATAAGCGAATTTTAAATAATAAAGATGAAGACAAGGATTAATTGTATATTATTGATATCGCTGCTCCTAAACTAAGGATCTTAACGGCTCATAACACCATATTTTACGCATATTAAAATTATTTAGCTGTTATAAATTTGCATATTGTCACCAAAAATGAGATTAATTTTGACTAAAATAATTATAACATTGTACTATAATCTCATATTAAGGCGTTTACTCTGAATTTATTTAATAGAATTGCCCTAGCCCCTGGACTTATTAGATATTCAAATTTTTAAGATAAGTGTAACATCATATTGCACCATATATTGAAAACTAAGAAGCTTAAATGCAGCTCCATACAATGGTAATTAACAGCAAAATTTCTTATCCTTTTCAATAAATAAAGAACGTATCAACTTTTTAAGACTATAGCTTGAGTCATTTGGCTAGATAAAAATGCAGCATCACTGAAGGTAAATTCTGATATAAAATAAATAAAACAACCTCAGTTCGGAGTTTTTTTCTCTGCATAAAGGGTACAATGACACTTATAAAAATACTTGAAATACGCACATTATCATGCCTGAACTTGCAATGCTTATATTGTGCGCTCTATACTCGTAACTCATATACAATTTCATATCTGGTAAGATATTTTGCAAATGCTCCCAATGATTCCCAATTACATAGATACGGAGAATTAAAACTTAGAATTGAGGTTAAGATGCCATCTGATTGTAATATCATGTTGATAAAGCAATAGTTATCAAAAAATAAAAAAGTCACTTTGTAACTTCCACAAGTTGTTATATTTGCCATTATTTTTTGCAATGAGCTCCTCATGCGTACCTTCTTCAATCACTCTACCCTCATTGATAACTATAATTCTATCAAGATTTTTAAGGGTAGATAGACGATGAGCAATGACAATCATTGTTTTATCAGATTTTCTAATAATATCCTGCGTAGTTTTTTGAATATATTTTTCAGTGATACTATCCAGCGCAGAGGTTGCTTCATCAAAAATGATAATAGGAGAATTTTTTAAAAGTGCTCGTGCAATGGCAATTCTTTGCCTTTGCCCCACCGAAATTTTTATCCCTCTCTCACCAATTATAGTATCATATTTATTTGGAAATTTCTCTATAAATTCCTGAGCATGCGCCTGTTCTACTGCATTTTTAATATCTTCATTAGTTGCATTTAGATTTCCTTGTTTTATATTATCTTGAATACTACGGTGAAAAAGCATGATGTCTTGAGGAACAATTGCAATTGAATCATATAAAGATCTTTCTGTAATATTATTTATATTCTGTTCATCAATTAATATTTCTCCAAAAGTCACTTTAAAAAATCTTAGCAATAAATTTATAATTGTAGATTTACCAACGCCTGAAACTCCTACTAATCCAATTTTTTCCCCTGGATGAATTGTTAAATTAAATTTGTTTAAAACCAACTGATCACTATTATATCCAAATTTAACGTTTTTGAACTCAATTTTGCCATTAGTAATGAGCAGATCGTTAGCACTTTTTTTATCCAACAGTTCATGCTTATCCTCAAGTATAGTAAACGATTGCTTTAAATCCCCTATTGATGCATGTAAATCTCTCAAATTTAGAATTGCCTGCCACAACTGATCACTTGCTGCAAATATAATACCAAAAACAAATGCAAAATCACCAAGAGTAATTAGCTCGTTATTTTTAAGATAAATCATCACAATTAAAATCGAAGTCAAAAGCAACCAGTAAAAAACACTTGCCACAATCTGTACTTTAAAATCATATTTATACATTGCAACTTCTTTGGGAATAGTATCTTTATCAAATTCATTTTTTAACTTTTCAAATTCATCCTTCCTTATATTAAATATTTTAGCTGTAATAATATTTGATATATTATCCGCAACAATTCCAAATAATCTATGCTTTGATTCACTGACTATATTGGAATATTCAGAAAGCTTGCCTGTTAATTTATACATAGTAATGACAAATAATATTGACCAAATAAATACAAATGCACCAAGCCAAATATTGACAATAGATAAAGCAAAAGTTGTGATGGCAAACGACGAAAAAGGGGCAAGCAATTTATGATGAATTGTACTAGCTATATCATCATATCCTGTTAAAATTCCTTTAATTTTACTGGTAACGGTTCCTATATGATTATTTTGGAAATATGAATATGAGTGTTGCTGAACATAAGCAAAAGCCTTGCTCAGCACTGCTTTTCTAACATGTGGCTCTGATTTCCACTCGGCAAAATTAGATGCTCTCCATATAATATCAATATAAGCTTGGGCAAATATGAACAATCCAATAGGCGCAACTAAATTTGAAAAGGATAAATGTGTATTTACAGACATCATGTCTATCAGCATTTTAACAACATAACTGTTTAAACTAATGTAAAATCCTCCTAAAATTGGTGCAAGTGCCATAAGCATATAATATATCCAATATGGCTTTATGCATTCCCAGAAGAATTGAAAAAGGTGATTATTTTTTGCCATTGATAACTTATATTTATTGCGTGTTTCTATAAAAATACTATATTATTAAGTGAGTAGATATATTTATGTTTTAAACAATTAAGGATTGAAAAACGACTCTATTGATAATTTCTATTAAGTTACCCTGATTATTGTGAAATGTTTATTGATTGCTACTATTAGTATATTTAATTTTTTAAAAGGTACTACTATGATAAATGACTTTGATGCAAATAATTTAAATCAGGGTTTGAATCAAGCTTTTTATTGCGATACTGATGATATTAATCCTCAAATTAACAATCAAATATTTAACCACGTCCCACTATTTAATAATACATCTGCTCCAATGAATAGTTCTAATTTAATGCCCGATAATCATTTAGAAAGTCCTAACTTTTTTGATTTTTGTTGTTGTAATTAATTACCGATAATTTTTATTTCTTCCTCTAAATTTACACCAAATTTATCTTGCGCCATTTTTTTAGCTAGGTTGATTAAATGCTCTAAGTCTGAAGCTTTTGCCTCACCTTCATTTATGAGGAAATTGCAATGCAGTTCAGAGAATTTTGCTCCACCCATTTTCATTCCACGTAAACCACATTGATCTATGAGTTGCCAAGCTTTATGATTAGGTGGATTTTTAAAAGTTGATCCTCCGGTTTTTGATTTTATTGGTTGAGTAGAGGATCTTTTTTCCTGAATTTCTTTAATAGCTGCTTGTATTTTATTTTTGTCTCCATTGTATCCCTTAAACTTCGCCTCATAAAACATCCAGTCATTAGTTAATTTTTTCCCACGGTAAAAATATCCAATTTCTTGATTCGAAAATTTCTTCATTTCAGCTGTAAAAATATTTACTGCTTTTGCCTCAATCAGTACTGATGATGTATCATTATTATAGGCTCCTGCGTTCATAGCCAAAGCCCCTCCAATGCTTCCAGGAATTCCTGAGAAAAATTCAAGTCCTGCTATTGAATTATTTGCCGCATAATTCGCTACATTTAAATCTAGGCTCGCACAGCCAGCTATGATGTTGTTTTCATCATGGTTCACATAATTAAATCCTGCTCCCAATCTTATAATTACACCTTTAAAGCCACCATCACGAATTAATAAATTTGAACCAGCTCCCATGATATAAATCGGAATATTTCTAGGTTTATTAGATAGAAAATATTTTAAATCGCCAATATCTTGCGGAATAAATAAAACATCAGCAATGCCATTTGTCTTAAACCAGCACATTTTGCCAGCGTTTGCATTTTCTCTGTACTTTCCCTTGATTTTTGGTAATGTGTCAATAACAGACATTGTATATTATTAGAATATGGATACAGAAATTTTAAGCATAAAGAATAGCATAGAAAAGTCTTTAGAGCTACTAAGAGGTTATCTTTGACTTAGAGGTTGCAAAAGAAAGGCTACAAAAATTGTCAAAAGAAGTTGAAGATCCTAATTTGTGGTCAAATCAAACTAAAGCAAAATCCATATTAAAAGAAAAGACATATTTGGAGACAAATATTGAAAGAATCATATCTATAGATGAAAATTTACAAGCATATTTAGAGATGATTGAACTTGCAGAGATGGAAAAAGATGAAGAGATATATAAGGAAACGCTAGAGCAATTAAAAGAATTAGAAAAATCAGTTAAAGTTCAAGAGATTGAGTGCTTATTAAGTGGAGAGCTTGATGATAAAGGATGCTTTTTGGAAATTCATTCTGGTGCAGGTGGAACGGAAAGTGATGATTGGGCATCAATGCTGATGAGGATGTATCAAAGATGGATTGAAAGACATAAATTCAAATATGAAATTATTGATAGTTTAGTTGGTGAAGAAGCAGGTATAAAATCAGTTACTTTTAAAATACACGGTACAAATGCTTTTGGATGGTTAAAAACTGAAAGAGGTGTGCACAGACTCGTCAGGGTATCACCATTTAATAGCGCTGGCAAACGCCACACGAGTTTTGCAAGTATCTGGGTTTATCCTCAGATCGATAATGATGTTTCAGTTGAAATTAATGAGCCAGATTTGAGAATAGATACTTATCGCTCTTCTGGTGCTGGTGGGCAACATGTTAACACAACTGATAGTGCCGTTAGAATAACTCACTTACCTTCGAAAATAGTTGTGCAATGTCAAAATAATAGATCGCAACATAAGAATAAAGAAGAATGTATGTCTATGCTAAAGTCAAAGCTATATGAATTTGAATTAAAGAAGCTTGAAGATAAAGATGAACAAAAGAACTCAGAGAAAACAGAAATAGGTTGGGGAAATCAGATACGCTCCTATGTTCTACATCCATACAAAATGGTCAAGGATTTACGCACTCAACACCAAACATCTAATACAGTTGCGGTACTAGATGGAGATATTGATGAGTTTATTCACAAGGTTTTGGTGAAATCAACTGCAGGAAAGGGATTAAAATCACAAGCAAAATAAAATGCCAGTATTTTAATAGCCTTCATTACAATGAGATTGTTTGAGTAATATTTTATTTATTAAAATTTGATCGCTGTAAAAGTTCAAACACATATGAACTCTGGTAATGAGTGAGAATATTCAACTTTGTTGCACAAATAATATATCCACCTATTTTCATGTTTTAGGCAATATGAATAGTTTTTGGCATTCCCAAATCTTTCATTTTGCTTAAAGTAAGTAGACATAATTTTGCTTCGCTTTGCTGACCTAGAAAATGTTGTGTTTTAAATTTGTTACCAATAATTCTTTTGTATCTGGAAAAGGTTTCTTCGACTTTCAGCCGATTATCATAATTTTTACCACCATCTTTAAGAGGGCCGATAAATTTAGCTTTTTTAGAATTTTGATTTTGTTTCATATAATCTTCCATTCTTTTTTTGTAATATGCACCATCGCTTATAACTCCCTCTATCTCAGTTGTTGTTTACTCTAATAATTTTGGAACTGTAGCAATCTTACTTTTCCTCAAAGTTGTTACTCTCCTGCGATTATATTCCCATCATCAGTTACGCCTATATGCAATTTACGCCATATTTTCCTTTATCTTATACCATGTTTATGATTTGTCCACTCCTTCTCTCCAACAACCTTAATTCCAATACTATATAATATTATATATCATACTTCCTGGCTTCATTGTCATAAAATCCACCGATAAATCACAAACTCTCCTGGATACCGTTGTGTAATCGGGTATTGGTAATTTTATCTTCATTATTTTTAATATAGACCTTGTAAATCCTTCTATTTGCCTTAATCTTAAATTAAATACCTGTCTTATCGTATTCATTGTTTGGATTGTTGTATCCGAATATTCTCTCTGCCTTCCTCTGCATTTCAAACTTACCTCTTCCTCCATCCATTTCTCTATTCCTTCTTTTGTGAACCATATCGTCAAATCTTACCTTTTCTTAAGGTCTTCATTATATGCCCCCCAATTTGTCACTTTGTATTTTCCTTTTCACCATTTCTTCCCTTGACTCATATCATTTCCTGATTTTTATCATCAAGATTTCATATTATACTTTCTTCTCTACTTTTTTCCATATTTTTCCTTGCTTTTTATTTGTGCAACAATGTTAGAATATTCAGCTAAGTACGTCTATACTCAGGTGAAGTTATAGAATTGTGAGATCCTCATGCATAGATGAATTTATGATTGCAAAAATAAATATATTGTGTGTAAAATTAGCTTTATTATGCAGCGCATGTGAAATAGAGGTGAATTAATTATGTATCGTAAACTTGAATTGAAAGAAATTCCAGCCGGTTATGAATCTGTTGATTTATTTGAATATGAATCATCGAAGCAAATGGCATTAGAATTAGGTGTTACAACGATAACCTTTTTAAAAACAAGCAATCAAAAACAAGCAATCGCTGCACTTAAGTCTCGTTTGTTCCAAATCCTCAAAGCAAATCCATGGCTTGTCGGTCGCTTGATAAAAATTAAAAACCAAAAAAGATTAAAACTCATTTATTCACCTGAGATTACTAAGGAACATTTAACAGAAATTTTTCATGAAAATGAAAGCATTGCTATCTCAGAAAAAACACCTTACCCAGAACTTTATAAAAAAATAATCAATAATAAAGTTGCTCGCATCCCTATGGGACTTAACTTAATAAATAAGGATCGTCCTTCCCTTAGTTTAACAGTTTCACGCACTAATGATAATAACTTTGCATTGATTTACAGTCTTGGTCATATTATTTCTGATGGTGAAACCTATTATAACGTCCTTAATATGTTAAGCTCAGATACTCCTATCAAAGCACTCAACCCTGAACGCAAAAGCCTATATTCCTGGAAAAGTGCAATTAGCGAAGTCGATTATAAATTTCTTTATCGTAAATCTTTTATTATTAACATCATTCAATCTTACTTATTTGACAGAAATACACAGCTTGTTGCTCATTATATCAATAAGGAGGAAATCAATAAAGCCAAAACGGATTCCAAACAAAATAGTGATGTTCCGTATATATCAACCAATGACATTATTACTTCAAGCTTTTTTAAAACCATTAAAGCAAGAATCGGCATGATGGCAATTAACTTTCGTAATAAAATAGCTGGACTTGATGATAACGATGCAGGCAATTATGAAGGTGTCAAACTCTATGATTCAGGAATATACGCTACACCTGAAGGTATTCGCAAATCAATGCAAGGCACTATCCCTTATAAAAGTCGCAGCAAATCAATGCCAGGTGCACTTGAAAGCTGCTATATGAATATAGGAATTATAACTAACTGGACTTCATTTACTGGTAAACTAACCATTGATCATTGCGAAGAAGTATTACATTTACCTATACTACCAACACATCAACCATTAAATGCTGCTATTATATTCTACCCGCGTCCTAATAAAGCAGCAGTACTAATCTCGTCTAAGTATTTAAAACCAAAATATATTAAAAAAGCTGGAGATAATAATCCGCTACTTAGATTTCTTGGAGAACCCGTATCTAAAGAAATATTTAGCTAAATACCTTCAATCATGGAAAAACATGATCATGATAAGATTATTGAGAATGTTGAAATGAGCTGTGTCAAAGAATAAACTAAAACAAAAATAAAGGTTTAAAGTGACACAAGTAAAAAGCAAGAAAATAAAATACGCCAGTCCAATATGTTATGAACTTGCACATAGCTAAAAATCTATATTGAAGTAATTTAAATAATCTGTATTATAAGCGTTTGTTCACCATAAATTTAGTTCATCATTATGATTTTATGCAAAGATATCTCCATGCACTTTGGAGGTAAAAAACTTTTTGATAATGTTAGCTTAACCATGAAGCCAAACAATAAATATGGTCTAATTGGAGCAAACGGATCCGGAAAATCAACCTTAGTTAAATTAATACAAGGTGAAGAAGAATTAACTTCAGGCGATATAGTCATCAATAAATTACTGAAAGTTAGTGCTTTAGCCCAAGATCAATTTAAATATGAAAATGACAGGATTGTTGACATTGTTATTCAAGGTAATAAAATCCTATGGGATGCAATAAAAGAACAAAATACTTTAAGCAGCAAAAGTACTGTTACTGATGCAGAAGGATATAGAATTGCAGAATTAGAATCTGTTATATACGAAAATGACGGCTATAGTGCAGAATCAAACGCTGAGATAATTTTACAAGGGCTTGGAATAGAAGAAAAAGATTTTAAAGAACCCCTTAAAAAATTATCTGGTGGATATAAAATTAGAGTTTTGCTTGCTCAATGCCTTTTTTCAGATCCCGATATATTATTATTGGATGAGCCTACAAACCATTTGGATATATTATCAACACAATGGCTAGAAGATTTTTTGAAAAAGAAATTTAAAGGTATTTTACTCTTAATATCTCATGATCATGATTTTTTAAATTCAACATGTAATAATATACTGGATATAGATTACAGTACGATTACATTATATTCAGGTAATTATGACCATTTTATTGAAGAAAAACAAAGTATAGCAGAACAGAAAGAAGGAGAAAAAGCTTCTATAGAAAAGAAAATAGCTAAAGATAGGGTATTTATAGAAAAATTCAGATCCTCCGCTGCACGTTCTAAACAAGCACTTTCAAGGGAAAAAAGAGTCCAAAAAATAGATGTTCCTGAGCTTAGGCGCACTACAAGAATTGCTCCTAAATTTTCATTTAAACAAAAGGTAAAATCTGGACAAGAAGTATTGGATGTTTCAGAGCTTTCACAATCTTTTAAGGAAAATAAGTTATTTCAAGATCTATCCTTCAAGGTAAGAAGAGGTGAAAAAGTTGCTATTTTAGGTATAAATGGTATAGGAAAATCAACCTTACTTAAAACTGCACTTGAACTTATTACCCCTACAAATGGAAATATAAAATGGGGATACAACACAAAACATTCATATTTTTCACAAGACCACCATGATGTAATAAAAGGTAGTATTTCGGCAATAGACTGGCTAATGAATGCTACTAATATATCAAATATTGGCACTATAAGAGGTGCTCTTGCCAAAATGTTACTCACACAAGATCAGGCTGATAAACTAGTTAATGTATTAAGTGGTGGTGAAGCTGCAAGGGTGTTGTTTGCCAAAATTATGCTTGAAGAAGCCAATACTTTAATACTTGATGAACCTACAAATCATCTAGATTTAGAAAGTAGAATCGCACTAGCTAATTCATTAAAAGCTTTTGAAGGAACAATTGTATTTGTAAGTCATGATAGACATTTTATATCTATAATTGCGGATAGAATTATTTTTTTGCATAAAGGTAAAACTATAGATTTTTCTGGTAAATATACTGACTTTAGGAAAAAATATAGCAAATTTTTTGAAGCTTAAAGACTTTGATTCACCCTGACTTAACTGCAAATCTGAACTTATTATTACAACCTTTGTTCAGAATTCCAGAAAATAACTTTTTCATATCGCTGACATTTTTCCTTGTAGCTTTAAATTCCTAATTGATGCTCCAAAACAACCTAGATGATGTGGTAATAAATATAATATTCAAGGTGTAGCTGAGCTAGAAAACAAAATATTAAAGGCACAAAAAAACATAGATGTTGATAGAAAAAATAAGAAAAATAAAGAAGTTACATTCAAAAAATTGACATTGGTAATGATAAAAATACTTACATTGTTACTGAATATGCTATGAAACAATTGAAAGATGGCCATACAATTCCTAAATATATTGATGGAATGAAAATTAGAGTTGAAGAAGAGAGGCATAAGGATTTTCTAAAGGGGATTGATACGCAGTTAGAAGAAATTAAAGAAGATAAAAATATAGATTCTAAAATAGTAAATTTTTTGAAAAAGTATGATAGTAATAAAAATATGTTTGAAGCTATAGCTAGAAATTTTAACATTGATGAGTTGCAGGTAATAAGTGATAAATTAATGGATCCTCCCATACAAGAAAGACTTTTAAAATTCATTGAGGTATTACAAGACATTAAAAACCAAGATTTAACTCCATCTGAGGTTTTTCTTGAAAAATTTTCTGAAGACCTTAAAAAAGAATTTTTGGATAATATTGAAAATTTATCTAGTAAAGATCAAGATTTTTTTCAAACATTGGTAAATTATTTAAAAGATTTTTACAATAGTATTTTGGGGAAATAAAACACAGAAGAGGACGTTACTGAAAGTTTGACACTACATAATGCCGCAAAATCTAATTCACTTAAATTGACTAATTTTTTAATTAATAATCTTAAAGAAGACATAATTAAAATGGATTATGATGGAAATACTGCTTTATATTACGCTTTAAAAAACAATAGTGATATTCTTGCAGAAGTTTTAGTGAGAAACGGAGCAAATGTACTGGGGAAAAATTCTGATGATGGAATGCAAGAGAAATATAGTGTAATTGTGACACAAGGCTTGATAGATTTAGAAGTAAGTATAGGGTCAGATATTCATAGTGATGTAGAAAGCTTGGGAAGCCCCAATAACAACTCTAGTAATAAGATAGGAAGTATTGATAATACTAACTGGGTAAATAAGGTTTCAAATAAAAATAATACTACTAAACATATATATTGATGTAAGTGCAAGATCAGATATAGGATCATTTTAAAAGGAGAAATGATCCTAATTTTTTGTGTGAGACGTATCGATTCAACTTCTGAAAAGCATACCTTAGCAGGTAATTATTAATTATCTTAGCCTTTTGCTCTCTTGTTACCTCCTGCTCCAGTTAATTTATTATCATGTTGCATAAGTTATTTTCAAAAGATACTAACACTTACCTTTGCAAATTAAAAACTGAATATAATCTTTAATATTGTTAATGCTTCAAGCTATCAGAAGATTCTGAATACAAAGTAATTTCCCCATCGTTTATTGGTAATTTTTTATCAGATGATTGTATTTTATCGGCTGAATTCCACGAAATATTCTTATAAGATTTTTCATCACGATCCCAAATCAAATAGGTTATTAGCTCTTCATCAGGATAATAATCGATTGCCCAGCTACCAATAAGTTTTTTATCAAATCTATGCCAAGTTACAATGATGGTGTCATTGACAATTACATCTCCCTTTATAGGTTTTAGAATTTTAAGCCAAGCCTGATACTTAATTGCATTGTTTACATATCCAATTTTTGCCACCCCAACAACTTTCACTTTGGCAATAATATCACTTTGCTTAAGCAATTGTTCCTTAGAAAGAGGAGCTGGTAAAGCATTTGAAGTGACAGTATATAGGTTAATGGATATTATGAGTGGTAGAAAAAAGATAATTTTATGAAATTTTTTTGAAAAATAAGCCATCCTGACTATTTTATTCTATATTAGTTAAGATAATATTGTATTGAAAATGGTGGAGAAAATCAATTTAACATTATCTGAGTACTCCATTAATTTTTCTAATTTGGATGCAGGCTTAACTAAATTATAATTTTTTACTTCTAAGTTTTTAAGATTTTCTTTACTTTGAAGCCATTTCACAGCATCAGCACCATCACCTATTTGATCAATAAGCTTTAGTTTATTTGCTTTACTGCCAGTAAAGATTCTTCCATCAGATACTTTTTTTAAATCATCTTCAGATAGGCTTCTTCTTTTCTTCACTAATTCTATAAAAAATTTGTTTGATTCATTAACTAAACTTTGTATGTATTCTTTTTGTTGACCATTTAGCTTTTCAAAATAATTAGGGATACCTTTTAGAGGGGAGGATTTTATCAACTCAAGATTTATGCCATGTTTTTTTGCAAGTTCACTAACTTCAATATTCATTATTATTACACCTATAGATCCAACAAGGCTAATATCATAAGCATATATTCTATCCGTTCCAATTGCAGCCATATATGCAGCAGATGCACCTATTTCTCCAATTGAAGCAACAATAGGCTTTTTCTCCGCAATTTTTCTAAATTCCCTATATAATGACTCACCACCTACCCCAGTTCCACCCGAACTATTTATATTTACTAAAACTGCTTTTATATTACTATCATTTGCAATTTTATTTAAAGATTTGATAGTTTCTTTATTTTGCATAAGCATGCCGGTTATATCAATGCTTGCAATGTAATCTGATTTTATTCCAGATACACTGTCACCTTTATGATAAAAAATTGTAAATGAGGCAATAAGAAACAAAATTAAAGCAATAAATTTCCATTTATTAACGCTATTCTTAAGCTTATACCTATCTATTATATAGTCATCTCCAATCATCTATTTTGACTTTTTATTTTCTATCTTCACTTTTTTTAGCACTTCATTATTCTGAATAATATTAGGTAAATTGCCTACCAAGTTATATATTTCAAACAAGGATACCTTATAATCCCTTTCTTTTGATAATCTTTTTATAGTGTTATCATTGTAATCTCTTTGTCTATTAATTACTTCTATTAATGTTTTTGCACCTACATCAAACTCTGATTGAGTGCTTAAATATGTTTGATAAAAATTATCCTCAGCAACACGCGATGATTCATAAATATTTTCACTTGATATATACTTATTCCAAGTACTTACTGCATCCGATCTGATTTTATCAATTACATCTCTAACACTAAATTCAGTAACTTTACTTTTCTTTTTTGCTCCTGAAATTTCTAGATATTGTATGCCACCCTTGTATAATAGTGGAATGCTAACCCCAATACCGTATGTGTTGCCTTTAAAATCGCTCATTGGTATCTGGCCATCAGAATACTTTGGTCTTGAAGCATTCGCAAATAAATTTACTCGTGGCAATAAAGCTGCTGCTGCAATATTTATTTCTTGCTTTGATGCTTTAAAATCACTTTTTGCTTTTATTAAATCTGGATTTTGAGTATTTACTAAAGTTGTAAATTCATCAAAATTTTTAATTTTTGCATATTTCGCAATGTCAATTTGCTCCATAATTTTAGGAGCTTTTTCTCCAACGATATATTCAAAACTCGCTTCTGCTTGGGTTTTTCCTACTGAATAATCCTCAAAATTACTTTTCATGGATGCTAGATTAGCTTTTGCCAAAAATAGTGAAGTTTTTGTTTCAGCTCCAGTTTTTACTGTTATTGTAGCCTTTTCAACGCTTTTTTTAGCCATGTTAACATTTGTTTGCTGAACTTTAACAAGCTCCCTATATGTTAAAACACCTTGATAACTTTGAATTGTTCTTAATATCGTTTCATTCAAAATCTTATTGTATGCCTGATATGCAGAGTTTATTTTTGCATCAGCTGCTGCAATTCTTGCAATTGTAGAGCCACCTGTAAAAATATCTTGTTGAATACTCAGCCCAAACGATTCTTTGTTAAATGATGATTTGCCATTATATGGCTGACCTTCAGGATTATTTGGGTTGTAAAATGTTTTGCTCAAGTCAATATTTATACTTGGTAAAAATTCTGTTGCAGCTTTTGGCTTTTCTAAAATTGCAATCTCTAATTTCTTTTTCTCTATTTGCAATCCTTCATTATTTAACAAAGTTAAATTAACTGCATCTTTTAAACTATATGCTCCTGCAAAAGTAAAATTAGATATAAAAAATAACGTAAATACGGCTTTTTTCAAAAAATTGTTTCTGTTCATTTAAATATTTCATAGTGTATATAGAGTTAATATATAGTAACACTAGCGAATTTCCAATACCTTTGTTTAAAAAACAAAAATAATTCTAACGGCGTATAGTAGCAATATTTTCTCCATTACTTATCTCACTAGCCTAATATTTGCATTTTATTGAATCTATTTTATTGAATCTTTTAATATATGATAAAATCTATAATTTTAAGACGGTATTAAATAAAGTTATTCTTGACAATATATGAAATACAATCTAAATTCTTACCAAGAATGATTATCAATTGCAATTATGAAAAACAACTCTATTAGTAAACTAAATAAAGGAGCTCACTTTATAATAGAAAATTTTTCACTAAATAAAATTCAAAAACTTAAATTAATGGAACTTGGGATACTACCGAAAATTAAAATAAAATTACTTCAAAAAAATAATTTTGGTTCCTCCATAATAAAGTGCGAAGGTATCAAATATGCATTGGATAATTCGATTGCTCATAAATTAGTTACCACTAAAATAGCAAGTTAGATTGGAGGTAATATCAGGATGGAAAAAATATCCGTTGGTATTATTGGAAACCCCAACTCAGGAAAATCTACAATATTTAATCAATTAACGGGTTTAGCACAAAAAACAGGTAATTGGTCGGGAGTGACGGTTGAAAAAAGAACTGGGAAATTTAAATTTAAAAATTGTGAAGTTCAACTTATAGACTTGCCCGGATTATATTCTTTAGGTATCGGCGGAAAAACTTCTTTAGATCAAGATATTACTATTAATTATATCAAGGCGGAAAATTTTAATTTCCTCATTAACGTAATTGATAGTGCAAATTTCAAAAGAAACCTATATCTAACCTTTCAATTAATTGAAAGGAAAATACCAGTTATTATCGTGCTGAACATGGATGACATAGCCAAAGATAAAGATATAATAATTGACGAGGAAAAATTATCCCAAACATTAAAATGCCCCGTTATCGCTATATCAGCAAAAAAAACAAATGACATTAATAAACTAAAAGATTTTTTAATAAAAAATAAAAATATTCAAAATAACGTCGATATATTTGATTTTTATTCTAAAAAAATTAAAGAGTATTATTCAAATCTAGAAGGTTTTCTAAATGCTAATAAATTAGATGAAATATCAAATAATGATAAAATTACAATCATTGAAGGAAATTACGTCAATTATGGTGATAAAATAAAGGAATTTGCGAAGAAGATTTGCGACAATATTGAAAAAGAATTTGGACAAACATCAGATTTTGTTTTAGTAAATTGCAGATATGCTTTTATAGAGGAATTTTTCAAAAAAGTTTGTAAAAACCAGTCCGTTAACTCCGAATCATTCTCTGATAAAATAGATAATATAGTGTTAAACAAAATTCTAGGTGTTCCCATTTTTTTGATGGTATTATACTTAATGTTTGTTTTTTGCATCAATGCAGGTGGAGCTTTTCAAGAATTTTTTAGTCTAATAGCAGAGGCTACCTTCATAGACATACCTTTATTAATTACATCTAAATTTTATATATCTGATTGGCTTAATATATTAATTTATGGACTAGGAGGTGCAATTCAAACGGTTGCATCATTTATTCCAATTATAGCTGCCATGTATATATTTTTATCTATCTTAGAGGATAGTGGATACATTGCGAGATCAGCAGTAATAGCAAACAAAATCATGAGATTTTTAGGTTTATCAGGGCACTCATTTTTGCCTCTAATTATTGGATTAGGGTGTAATGTACCAGCTATAACAGGAACTAGGGTTCTATATAATCACAATGAAAGAATTTCTACCATTATGATGTCCCCCTTTGTCTCTTGCACAGCTAGGCTTGCTGTATATACTCTTTTTTGTTATATTTTTTTCCCAAACAATACGCAAAACATCATATTTATTCTCTATATTATTGGAATTTTAATGGCAATATTAACAGGTCTATTAGTAAAAAATAGGTCTCAAAAAATAATTAATTCCAACATGCTAATAGAGCTGCCAGACTATAAATTACCTAAATTAGGAACAATAATAAACAGCAGCTTCTTAAAAACCAAATCATTTATTTTTGGAGCAGGCAAAACCATTGTAGTAGTTTTTTTTATTGTTCATTTAGTCAATACTATAAAAATTCCAATTAAGAATGAATTTGGAACGTATAATAATGAAAATGTTATTAATGTAATTGGAAGAAAATTAACCCCTATTTTTAAACCAATGGGGTTACAGGAAAAAAATTGGCCAGCAACAGTTGGGATAATTACTGGTATATTTGCAAAAGAAGTTGTTGTAGGAACATTAATTTCTTTATATGCAGATAGATCTAATGATCCTGATTTAGTAACAAACCTTAGTATTTTATCAAAATACAAAAAAGCCTTTTTAAGTATACCTAAAAAGATAACAGGTATTTTTACAGATAATTTTGATAAATTATACTATTTAGGAAATGATGATACTAAAAAAGATTATTTTGATGACAATGAAGTAAGTAATAAAATTATAAAAAACATACTAAATAATTTTGATGATAAACTCGCTGTTTTATCATACCTAATATTCATTTTAATATATTTTCCATGTGTTTCAGTTTTTGGTGTTATATCTAATGAGATAGGTAAAAAATGGGCAGCAGCTTCTGCTTTATGGTCTACCCTTTCTGCATATTCAGTATCAATTATATTTTATCAAACATCACACCTTATAGTAAATGGTGGAATAAATTATTACTATTTTTTACTAGGTATTTCAACGTTTCTAATCAGCGCAGCTTCACTAAGATATTTCTGTATTACACAAGCTCAAGGCAACCAAGTATAATTAATTGTATTTTTGAATTATAATTCGTCATGTTGAGGACAAAACACATATTCAGCGTTTTGTTCAGCAATAGCAATATGGCAATCTCTTAAAAACGTAACATCACCTTTAGAAGATATTATAGTAATTTCCCCTATATCACTTGCTGTTAGCTCTACATTTTTGTTTTTGCAATATGTCCTACCTTCAGCTTCCATTAATGCATCTAGACATTCTTGCGTTTTGAGATATGGTATGTCGGCTTTACTTTCCAATTTATGTTTTAACTCAGCAATTTTATTGTCGCATGAATTACGATAATTGCTTAATTCATGTTTCAGAGAGGCAATTTCTTCACGACTTTCTTTCACCGCTTCAGCAACTAATTTTCCCAAAAGCTCAACTGCAGTTTTAGCACCATTCCTCTCTGCCCTACCATAAATATCTGCTTCATATTTTTGTAATTTTTCTAATTTTGACATTCCACACCACATTTAATTGGAGAGTACTGTAACATAATTTGCTTATTTTGTAAATATGCGCACAATACTGTGTGCATATATTGCAAAATAAAGAGAGCAAAAATGAGACAAACGCTGAAGAAAAGGCTTTCATATATTATTTTTTAAAATTAATTCTCTGTATATTGAGTAATTTAAAATTCGCTTAATTCATTTAGATACTCTTGTAATGTAACTAAGCCTACGCATGATTTTGCCCCAAGTTTACTTAATTGACCTAATAATATATTTTTAGCTAATATAACAGATGCTACAGATGGAATATATGGACCAGAGCCATTTTTTGCTATAATAAACCATTTGCGTTCATGCATTTTATTAGATTTATTTTTACCTTTTATAATCATATGCATACCTCCATCCGCTGTACCAAATATATTAAATAAATTACTTAATCTTAGCAAAAAATTAGCATGATTTTCTAATTTAATAGGCAACCCAAATCTTTTTAACCATCCTAAAATCCAAATACTTAAATGCAAAAAACTATTTTCCATACCTGCAGAAAATTGTATTGATCTAATGTTGTATTGCTTAGGAAATATATCTAAATCAGCAATATCACAATTTGCCATCCAACGTTTGCCTAGCACTGGATACTTTTGTTTGTATATGTCTTGCCACCCATAATAAATTTTATTATTACTTGTAAATGACTTTAAAGGTTTACCAAGATAATCTAAAATACTTCGTACTGTAGCCAAGCCTCGTGAAGTTTTTTGCCCTGGAGTTATTCCATAAATCAAAGAATCAATTTGGGAAAATTCATCTTTATATTCTTCTAAAACGGCAGATGATAAGCATGGAACTGTACTAGAACCACTTATGACTATCGAATTAGTTTGTTTTGCCAATCCATCCAATTCAGAAATTTTAGATTCAAAATCTCTTCCATCTGCAATGTCTATGTAGTGTACCCCTTGCTTAATACAACAATTTGCAACTGAATAATTGGCATTTTGAAAGAGCCCACAAGTATTGATAACTATCATTGGTTTCAGTATTTTCATAAATTTGGAAAATTTAATATTCATATTGCCCTTAAATACTAGAGTATCATTTGAATATTGCCTATTAGAATAACGATTTTTTAGGACTGAAGGCATATTACTGCACAAATCTCCAAAAATCGCTTTTAATATAGGATCATTATTATTAGGCTTTATTTTTTTAACTCCAAGTATCATTAATAAACAGCGCCGAATAAATTTTAAAATAGGATATAATATTGTTAGTAAAATTTTTGACTTAAATAATGTGCTATTTGTTTTGTTAAATAAATCAGATTTGCTACCTAGTATTGCCAATATATGCATTCCATCTTTACCATAATAAAATTGCCCTTGATACTTAACTAAAAGACCCTCATCTAAATCATATCCATGATTTTTAGCCTCTAACACTAAAGGATTATTAGTTCTAGCATTTATAATAATAAAACTGCCTACAGCTTTGCGGATTTTTAGCGTTTGTGCCGCATTATTGCAAATTGGACATTCTCCGTCATAAATGAGATATATTGTTTTTGAACCATATTGCTTAATCATGTAATAAATGCTTTTATGACTGAAAATATTTAGAAATAACCTCTCTAGAATACACCGTCAAGTTAAAATAGCTTCTCAAATAAATTTCAAAATAATTTTATTCAGTATCATAGTTCTATTCTCGTTTTAACTTGACGGCACCACTCTCAAAGAAGGCATTCTTTCTTATCATACCTAATAATTTTGAGCTGTTACAATGTAAAAAAGTTACTTAACTTTGACTTCATGTTTTGGGATTACTTAAGTAACTAATTTTAAATATTAGACTACTTTTTCAAGAAGCGAATTCAGCTTATGCGCAAAATCACTAGGGTTATCTATTGAATCACCTTCTATAAGACATGCTTGACCATATATCACTTCAATCATGTTTTTGTTTAATTCATTATCATCTTTTTTACTAGATATTGAATTGTTAATTTTTTTAAATATTGAATGGTTAGGATTAATTTCAAATATCCTCGCTGATTTTGCATTAAGTTGATTTTGCTCCATAAGGAATTTTTCCATTCTCGGATTCATGCCACCTTCTATTGTTGAAATACAAGCTGGGCTGCTTACAAGTTTTGAGGATATCACTACATCTTTAATTCTATCCTTCAATATTTCTTTAACAAACTCTATTAATTTAGAGTTTTCTTCAGATTTATTTGTACTACTATTTTCTTGTTCATTTTCCTTTGCCATATTTTTTAACTTATTTAAATCTATTTTTTCATTTGTAATAGATTTAAAATTTTTGTCTTTATACTGGTGTACAACATTTATCCAAAAGTTATCAACGTGATCACTAAGAAGCAGAACTTCAACACCTCTTTTTTTAAACCCTTCTAATTGAGGGTGATTTTTTAAAGCATCAATATTATCTCCATTTAAGAAGTATATTTCGTCTTGTCCCTCAATCATTCCGTTTAGATATTGATCAAGGCTAATAAGTTCATCCACAGATGATGTAGAATTGAATCTACATATTTCTAATAACTGCTTTTTTTCTTCAAGTGTACTTTCGCATAGACCTTCCTTCAAGACTTCACTAAAATTTTTCCAAAATTTCATATACTCTTTTGGGTCAGTTTCTGCTTTTGTTTTTAAGCTTCCTAATACTTTTTTAACTATCGAGCTTCTAATTTTTTGTATGACTTTATTATGTTGTAAAGTTTCTCTACTAATGTTCAAAGGTAAATCTTCTGAATCAACCACCCCTCTTAAAAATCTTAAATAAGATGGAATCAAATCATTCCCTTCTTCAGAGATAAAAACCCTCTTTATATACAATTTTACTCTTGTTTTTCTATCTGGATGAAATAAGTCAAATGGCTTTGTATCAGGTATAAATAGTAAATTAGTGTATTCTATTATTCCTTCAGCTTTATTGTGCAAAGTTAACCATGGCTTTCCAGGAAAATGTGAAACATGATTAAAAAATTCTTCATATTCTTTTTGAGTAACCTCTGAAGTACTTCTTGTCCAAATTGCAGAGGCTTTATTTATTATTTCACCTTTATTATCATCTTCAATTAATTCTATAGGAAATGCTACATGGTCTGAATATGTCCTAATAATATGCTTTATTCTATGCGATTCTAAAAATTCTAATTCGGAGTCTTTAATCCTTAACGTTATTTTAGTCCCTCTTTTCAATTCTTGAGTAGAATTTTCAATTGAGTACTCACCTTTACCATCAGAATGCCACTCGTATACTTCTTTTTCACCTGCTTTTGACGTTATTACAGTGATTGATTCAGAAACCATAAAAGCAGAGTAAAATCCTACTCCAAATTGACCAATTAAATTTATATCATTATTTTTGTTACTACTAAATTGCTCAATAAATTTTTGTGTTCCAGAGCTTGCGATTGTGCCTAAATTATGAACTAAATCCTCTTTATTCATTCCTATACCATTATCAGAGATGGTAATAAGTTTATTGGTTGCATCAATTCGAATGTTGATTTTAAATTCATCATTATCATCATCAAGAAATTCAGGTTTATCTATAACCTGATATCTTAATTTATCACATGCATCTGAAGCATTAGAAATTAACTCTCTTAAAAAAATCTCTTTATTTGTATATAAAGAGTTAATCATAAGATTTAAAACTTTGCCTATTTCAGCATCGAATTTTTTGACTTGCTTATTTGACTTCATCATTTGCGGTAATAATAACTTTTAATTACTATATAATTATAAAATTTTTAAAATCAACTTTATGACATGATAAAATTAAATAAATTTTAGGCAACAACCATATTTTTGCCGGAACCTTTAGCTTTATATAGCTTTTTATCTGCCCGATCAACAGCACTAGCTAGAGTATCACCTTTTTTAATTTCATCAATTCCAACACTTACTGTGCATTTAATCTTCTTACTTTCTGAATAATCTAAAAATTCTGCATCAAAAACTTTTTGTCGTAATTTTTCTAAAACTAATTTTGCTTCATTTTTTGCTATGTCATGAAGCATTATAACAAACTCTTCTCCACCAACTCTAGCTATAAAATCTGAGCTTCGGATATTCATTAAAAAAATATTTGCTATTGATTTTAAAATTTTATCTCCAGTTGTATGGCCATAAATATCATTCAATTTTTTAAAATCATCAATATCAATTATAGACAAAATTGAATCCTTTTGTTCTTCTTTAAAATTAAACATAAGATTTTTAAAATATGCCTCTAGATAATTTCTATTATCAGTTTGTGTTAGTTCATCTATAGTAGCATTCCTTAAATAATGTGCTCTCAGATTTTCAATAAAATGAAATTTTTTCATTTGTAGCACTGCTTTTGCTACTAGTTCACTTGTTTCTCTTGGGATAAGAAAATAATCATTGATGCCTATTTCCAAACTTTTCATCAATGTGTCTTCATCATATTCATCTACTAATACTAATATAGGGATACTCTTTAATTTAGTATTATTTCTAATTTTTACACATAAATCTATTGCATTTACATCAGTGATTTCAGTATTAAGTATAATCAAGCTATAGTTATCACTTAAGCAATGTGAAATTGCTTTTTTTGAATCTTTGCATACATCTACAATGAAATTCTTTCTCTTCAATTTGCTAGATATTGAATTTATCAAGTCAGCATCGTCATCTATAATTAATACCTTTGAACCATTTATATCAACGTCTAGTAGGCCACTATTAGGAATGGTGTTTAACTCATTGTTAACTCCTGCTCTCAAAATGATTTCATCAGCAAGAGCTTTTAGTCGCAATAATGATTTAACCCTTTTCTTTAATAACAAATAATTGATGGGTTTATCCATGTAATCATCTGCTCCACAAAATAAACTATTAACTCTATCGTCAACTGAAGTTAGCGCAGTTATGATTATAATTGGAATATGTGATATTTCTGGTGTTTTTTTTATGGTTTTTGTAGCGCTAAAACCATCCATAATTGGCATCATAACATCCATTAAAATAAGATCTGGCTTGATACTTAAAGTCTTTGATAAAGCTTCTTGCCCATTATAAGCTCTATGAATTTCGTATAAATCGTTTTGTAAATGTTCCTCTAATAAATCGATGTTAAATTTCAAGTCATCAACAATTAGTATTTTCGCTGTCATTAGTTTTGATTAAATAAATTAAATCTACATTTAGTCATTAACTATTTAAGCTTAACATGTGGCTTACAGTCAATATTTTTTTATGAAATAAACGGATTTTTACTAAAAATAAAGTGAGTTTTTATCGGTATTCCATGTAATGAAAATTTTGCTCTTAAAGAATTAGTTAGAAACTTTTCAAAATTTTTATTAATCTCTACTTTAATTGAAAGGTTTATAAAAAACACAAAGGTTGGTGGACAGGATGAATTCTGTTTTACATACTTAATTTTAAGTTTTATGTTATTTTTCATTATTGGCAGACTATATGTCGCAAGGGTTTCATTTAGCCAATTATTAAGCTTTGATGTAGGTATTTTGATATTATATAGATTCCACAAATTGATGATTTTTTTAAATAAAGATTTATGATTAAAATTTTCTTGCGCACTAATGAAAATAATTGAAACATCTTTAATTTGAGGTAACCGCTTTGTTGTTAAGTATTTAACTTCATCTTTAAATTTATCGATATCTTCGATTAAATCTTGTTTATTAATAATAGGAATCAGTAATTTATTATATCTTAAAGCTAGGTTAGCAAGTATTAAATCCTGTTTTTCAAATGCATTTTCTGAATCCATAAGCAATAAAACAATATTGGATGCTTTGATTGCTTCAACTGTTTTGGTTATTGATAATTCTTCTATTTTTTCTTGTACTTTAGATTTTCTTCTAACCCCTGCTGTATCAATTAAATTGATTGTGATTCCATTAGTGTTAATTTCGTAAAGTAAATAATCTCTTGTTGTTCCCGCAATATCAGAAACTAGGCTTCTTTCAAATCCCAATATTGAATTAAATAATGTTGATTTACCAACATTTGGCCTGCCAATTATAGCAATCGATAAATTATCAGCATCTTCTTCAACTAACTCAGCTTCATCCTGTATATCGGGTTTTATTGCTTGATAAATATCCTCAAACCCTTGTTTATGCTCAGCTGAAATAAAAATCCCTTCTCCTAATCCTAATTTTTTTAAATCTGCTTCTGTTAATGTTTTTTTTGATTCAGCTTTATTAGCTAATAAAACAGTGTTTTTTTGAAGTTTTCTTATCGATTTAGCTAAAATAATATCTTCTTCGGATAGCACTGTTCTTGCGTCAACAACGAAAAAAACAAAATCTGCTTCCTCTATGGTAAGCGATGTATTTGTTTTGATTTTAGGTGTTATTTCATTTTTCTTTTTTAAATACCATCCAGCAGTATCTATCAACTCAAATTTTAAATCATATAATTTTCCGATATGCTTAACATAGTCTCGTGTTACGCCAGGTTTATTATTGACAATCGATAATTCTTTTTGGCATAATTTATTGAATAACGTCGATTTACCAACATTTTCCCTTCCAATAATTGCAATTTTTTTCACAGTGTTGTTCTTCAAAAACTTTCTTCTCTTACGACAAAATCATAACTTCTCATTCTTTCAATTTCTAGTACATCTCCAGCTGCTTTAATGACAGATACTATTCTGCCAATATCACGAATTGTTTCAGAAGTGCAATTGTATTTTTTTAACTTCCCAATATGGGCATTCATACAGTAGTCACATTTATTTATTATAGAAGCCACGAGACAGTACATTGAAAAATCTTTTTCATCAATATTATGGCTAGTTAAATTACTTAAAGATAGATGAGATGACATTTTTTTGATTTTTTCATCGTCTATGTTTTGAGTAAAGTTATGATACATACTGGTCATAGAAATCGTACTTACTGCAATTTTACAGGCATTAGCTTCATTGTTATCTAAATATCTTTTAGCTTCAGGACGTATATAATTCAGTAAGCATTCATGCTTCAACGCATATCCAGCAGTAAGGACTATACCAAAAATTTGATATTTTTCTAAAGTTTGTAAATCTTGAAAAAAAATCTCTCTTATGCTTTTATCAATATCGTATGCATATTGAGGGAGCTGATTTAGTATGCTTTGAATACTCATGTGATTGTTGGTCCCAAATATAGAATTTAACATGAATGTATCATAATTTTTATCAATTTACCAAAAAATAGTTTAGAAAAGGAAAATATTTCAAACTCTTGCCAAGGTTACAGCTGAAGTTGGTGGTTCTGTCACATCTGTAGTTGATGTGCAAATTTCCAAACTCCTTTTTTTATTTTATTATTTGACACAGCTCAGATCAACATCCCGATTATTATCAAATATTTTTTTATTCTTAATATTATGCTATAATTTCGGTTAAACTTAGGTGATTGTCGAAAAGGTTCTGAATAATATAAAAACTACGAAAAAAGATAAATTAATAAAGGTAAGTCTAAGGTAATAAATTGGGGGTCATACAATAAATACTTGAAGAATAGAGGGGATTTAACGATCTGGTTTACACAAGAAGGAATAGAAAAATGGGTTGAAGGAGGGGGAAGAATGCGTGTTAGAAGTAGACAAAGAGAATATTATGATATAGCAATCCAAACAATGTATACACTTAAACAGATATTTAATTTAAGATTGAGGCAAACAGAAGGTTTTACGAGATCAATATTAAAAATCATAAAAATAAAATTACCAATACCGGATTATACAACAGTATCAAAAAGAGTTAGAGATCTTTCAATCAATTTATTTCTACAAAGCCTGGAAGCAAAATTAACTTAATATTGGATAGTACAGGAATTAAGGTAGTAGGAGAAAAGGAGTGGACAAATTATAAACACGGTACAAGACTAAGGAAAATATGGTGTAAATTGCATATAGGAGTTACTGATGATGGAAATAAAAATTATGGCAATAAGCTGAAAGTTGAAGAAACCTTCTCTAGATACAAATTAATTATTGGCAACAAATTTAAGGTGAAACATTTTTTAAGTCAACAAAACGAAGCAAAATTATCACTACTAATTTTAAATATAATGAAAGATTTAGGAATGCCTAAAACCATTCGCATTGCCTGAAAAATTAAGAGATAAGAGGATTAAGTATTTGTGCAACAAAGTTATCTTAAGACATGTCCTATAAAATCATATCCCCCATGGTGTCATAATATCATTATTATCAAATTGCATGCAATCAGTAACTTCTTTAAACGGATCGCATGATGAATTGGCTGCAATGCTATTTTTATAGTATTACTCACTACTTTTTTGATAATTTTTATATCATCAGTACTTATACCGTTACCACAGTCATAATGTATTGATTCTACTTCTTCACTCATCATTTTATAATGAGGACTACTTTTTTGTAATTTTTCCAAAACCTCCACTTGTCTCATATTTGTGAACTGCAAAGTAGTTGCGGAAATATCAACCATATTTGTGAAGCTGCATTTAATTTGTTTTAAAATTTCAATTACACGTAGTTGCATAGGGGCTTCTTCAACTATTGAAGCACAATCAGTTTTTGAGTTTTTTACTCCTAGAAGAGAATTGAAACTTTCTTTAATTGTTTTTAAAATTTCAGTGGTTCTGAACTTTACATTCCATTCTTCAACTGCGTACTTCCCCCAAATTGTAGATTCAATATCTAAATTTTCTTTTTCAAAAAGAACGTTAAAATTTTCAGCTTTTTCAAAAGGAGTGTGTTCCGCTAAATTATCACGTAAATTTTTAAAAATATGAATATCTGAATGATTTAACAGTAAGTTATTTAATAGTTTACCTCTATAAGCAACGTCATAATATTTTTCAATATCTTGATGTTTCTTCAACGTATTGTAAAAAAACTTCATCTTTTTTTGATTATTTTCTAAGTTGGCAAAATATACATCTTTAACTTCTTTAATTGTATAAAGGTCACTATATTTGCGAATATCACTATATTTTTTATAACTATCAAATTTACAAACTAAAGAATTAATTCCGTAATCAATCCCTTCAAAACAGTAATAAGGTTTTATTTCTTCAACCGCATAACTAATTATTTTGCTGAAAATACTTGAATCGGTGTTGACTATTTTTTCTATAGAATTTAATAGTTCATATGTATTTATTGGGTTATGCTTTTTTTCATAAGAACAATCGGGATGTTTATAACCAAGCTTAAGCATGTCAGCATTAGTAAGTAACACATAATCCTTATCACGGGTTTGTGTAGTAATTTTTCCATAAGGTTATCGTCTATTGTATCAATGTTAAATTTTAATTCAAATTCAACATCTTTTACCATTTGATTCTCTCTCCAAAGCCCCATTGATATAACTGATTTATCCTTGCTAACTTTATAACGGTGAACACAGTGATAGGATGCTTCGATATAATTATAATAATTAAAATAGTGTGCTGTATTACCGGAAAAATTCGTTTTATGCAGATGAAATGCAATTTGCAAAGCTTCATCACCGTCAATTTTTGTTGCTATACATCTATCATCTTTCACTACTACACCAAGATTATTCGGTTCAATTTCAAAGTGTCTTAGTAAAAACATAACTGAATATAAATTTTCGATGCCAACAATTTATTTGTTCTCACATAAGTCACCAACATGAGTTAATGTCTTAAAGTTTTTTAGTTCTTTAGAAACAATGTACGTGTAGTTGCCATCGTTAGCCAGTATATCCGTGGAAGCATACTTCTCTCCCAAATAATGCTTTTGAATTTTGTTGGCAATTAATTGTCCTAAAGGATTAAAGTGTATCATTTTGACAAAGCACAATTCATTATTTTTATTATCTGTGAAAGTTTTGCACGTCCGTTAGATTTATCTACTTTACTTTGAAATTCGGAAGCAATAGTAAAATCAAAATTTTTTTTCATAATATCTCATGATAGTGTTTTAAATTTGCAAGTGGTTCATACGCAATCAAGTAAAGTGTGGTAATTGCTGCACTTACAAGAAGTGATGACATTGCATAGTTGCAGAAACGCTTCATTGTACATTATAATGAGGCAATAGCACAGAACAAACTTTGTTGCATAAATCTAAAACCTAGGTATTTTAGTGACTTTCAGGCAACGCTAATCGTTTTTAGCATTCCCAAATCTTTTATTTTGTTTAAAATAAGTAGAGATACTTTGGCTTAGTTTTGTTGATCTAAAAAACGTTGAGCCTTAAATTTGTGATTCTGTCACATGTGTTGAAGAACGAGGAAAACAGTGTAAAATGAAGGAAATTGATTTGAGAAAAATATATTAAAATAATCATCGTGTGACAAAGGTACAAGGATGATTGCAATTAAAATTTAAAAAATAAAAAAGCAATAAAAATCATTGCTTCCTAACCAATTTCTGCGATTCACTAATTGAATTTGGCAATGCTTTGGTTTTTTCAAATTTTGAGAGTACTGGCAATATTATCAAGAAATGCGCAAAATACCATACTGTAGAGATTTGGCTAAATGTAATGTACGGCTCTTCCGCAACTTCACCTCCCAAATAACCAAGTATTATAAAGTTAACAAAAAATAGATACGTAAAAATCCTAAACAAAGGTCTATATTTAGCACTTTTAACTTTACAACTATCGAGCCATGGAAGCACAAAAAGTATTAAAATAGCACTAAACATAGCAAGTACTCCAGCAAGTTTATCCGGAATAGATCTTAAAACTGCATAAAAAGGAAGAAAATACCATTCAGGAACAATGTGTGCAGGGGTAACTAAAGGATTTGCTTCAATATAATTATCAGGATGACCCAACAAATTAGGTTTAAAAAACACAAAATAAAAATAAATCATAAAAAATATGCCAAATCCAAAAAAATCTTTCACAGTATAATAAGGATGAAATGGAATAGAATCTTTTTTTGATTTAATTTCTATACCTGTTGGATTGTTTGAACCATGCACATGAAGCGCAACAACGTGAATTATCACTAACCCCAAAATTATAAATGGTAACAAAAAATGTAATGCAAAAAATCTATTAAGCGTTGGGTTATCCACGGAGAATCCTCCCCATAGCCAAATTACAATATCATCGCCAATAAAAGGTACCGCTGAAAAAAGATTAGTTATTACATTTGCTCCCCAATAACTCATCTGCCCCCATGGCAAAACATATCCCATAAAAGCAGTAGCCATTGTTGCCACAAACAGAAAAATTCCAAAAAACCAAACTAATTCTCGTGGAGATTTATATGAACCATAATAGAGCCCTCTACCAATATGAATATATATCGTTGCAAAAAACATAGATGCTCCAACAGCATGGGAATACCGGATTAACCATCCGTAATTCACATTTCTCATGATATTTTCCACACTATCAAATGCCATTTTGACATGTGGGGTGTATTGCATAGCAAGAAAGAGCCCCGTTATAATTTGCATTAACAACGCAATTCCCGCCATAGAGCCAAAATTCCAAGCATAATTCAAATTTTTAGGAACCCTATAATCTGCTGAATGTTTAATAAAACTGAATATTGGCAATCTATATTCTATCCAATTAACAACAGATTCTGTTACGCTTATACCTTTTTTCCTCATCACTTGTACGTATCAATAAACATTAGCAAAAATAAAATTACAATTATTATTTAGCTCATCTAGATCTATTCATCAATCTTTTTTTTACCATATTACAAAAAGCAACAAAAAGAATAGGAATGCAGTATTGAGACATAGAATTAATACTTTAAGAATGGGGTTTTGCAGGAAATATTATTGCAAAATGTATGACCTAAGATTATGAATATCTTAGAAATTTTTCATCTCATTTTCCAGTTCAAGGAATTGTAAATTAGTACCATCAATAAATTTATAAAGTACCTCTAGAGCTTTTCTTTCTTCATTTCCATTACCGTGGATCAAAATTATATCACCTTTTTCTATAATATCATCTTCTTTCATTTTTGAAATCCATGCACCTGAACCTAATTGCACTAAACCATACTTTTTTAATTCTGCTACAAATTTTTCATCCGAAATTAATCCAGGGAATCTAAAAAATATTGAAGGTATCTCTCCATATTCAACTAAAATTCTTTCTGTATCTAAAATTTCAGATTGGATAACTGTATCTGATAAAAGTAAAAAATTACTCTCCATCGCAATGTCTTTGTAATATCTATGTGTAAAACTATGATTTACCCATGTAATAATAAAATTATCTGACTTTAGAGATTGTAGCCAAATAAAATCCTCTTGATTCTGTACAATCCATAAGCCACTTATTGCTAGCGATACGTGCACTTTATTTAACTTAGATTTTTCTTTTAATCTTATAAACAAGCTCTTTTCTATTTTATTAACTGAAGGGCACATGTCTATCGAAATAAATACTCCTTCTGATTTCTTAATACTTTTTAAACCTTGATTATCTTTATTATTATTTTCTATAATATTATAATACTTACTATCTGCAAAATCCTTAAATTCAAAATATCTTCCTGCTTTATCATTTTTCCTTGGATTACAATCTTGAGCTCTTACTAATCTTGTATTTAAATTCTCTATATCAACTAATAAAAAATAATCTTTTTCTTCTACGTCAAAAGATCTCATAACAACATACATATGTTCCTCGTATAAACATAACAAAGGAGATATGATTCTATAATTATTTATTTTTTCATAATTTTTTATCAAATAGTTTTTACAGTTTATTTATATCACCATAAAATAATTTAAATTCAAACATACTATCTATCATTTTAAGCATTAATTCTGATAAACTGTCCATTATTAATTGTGACATTTTATCTGCAGTTACTACTGCATCAAGTATTTCTGTTGCTTTTTCATCAACATCTACGGCATTTGCAGTATAACTATGTAATTTGCTATACATTACAACATTAATTATACTTATCTTAGAAACTTTGGTACCGCCATATAACTATTTTAGGAATTATCATAAAATCATTGAGTAAATGCTTGACTTTAGGAGTAAGTTGAATATGATTTACTTCCATAGTTTTATATTAATCGCATTAAGTGAAAATAAATAAATTAATCAATTTTGCCACAGAAGTTAGATCTGAAGGATACAGGATTTCATGGCCTGTTATGAAAGATACCCTAATGTCTTCACTATTGGTTTTTATTGCAGTGATAATTTCATCATTGTTCTTTTTAATGATTGATGGGGCAATATACAAATCTATTAATTATATATTAACATTAGGAGGATAATTTTGACTGCCAAGTGGTATATAATTAACGTTTTATCTGGATACGAAAAAAAGGTCATTACCTTGATTAAAGAAAATGCTGCAAAAAAGCAAGTTGCAGATGCTTTTGAAGATTTTGTTGTTCCTATTGAAAGTACAGTTGAATTAAAAAAGGGAAAAAAGGTTAATGCAGAAAAAAGGATTTTTCCTGGATATATAATGGTACATATGGATTTGAACGATCTTACTTGGAATATAGTAAAGAATACACAATACGTTGGAAAACTTCTGGGTGGAGGCAACACCCCATTGGCTATACCAGAATTCGAAGTTAAAAGAGTTTTGATGCAAGTTGAGGAAGGAAAGGTTGTTAAAGAGATGAAAAAAACCTTTGAGGTTGGCGAAAATGTTAAGATTATTAATGGCGTTTTCGAAACATTTAATGGCATTGTCGAAGAAGTAGAGGATGAAAAGCAGCGTCTAAAAGTATTGGTTTCTATTTTTGGTAGAGAAACTCCTGTAGATCTGCATTTTGATCAAGTTGAGAAAAATATTTAATTAAGGTAATAAACGTGAAAAAAGTTATTGGAGAAATAAAATTACAGATTTTGGCTGGAAAAGCAAATCCTGCACCACCTATAGGGCCTGCATTAGGGCAAAAAGGGTTGAATATTGCTGAATTCTGCAAACAATTTAACGACAAAACTAAGAAGGAAGACCCAAGCATGAAATTACCAGTTATTATAACTGCTTACGCTGATAGAAGTTTTTCATTTATAGTTAAATCTCCTCCTGTCTCAGATTTAATAAAAAAATATGCTGGATTGCAGAAAGGATCTTCAACTCCTGGAAGAGAGAGCGCTGGTAGCTTAAAAAAAGAGGACGTGCTAAAGATTGCTGAAATAAAATTTGCTGACATGGGATTAGATGAATTAGGCGCAGCTACAAAAGCAGTCGAAGGTACAGCTCGCTCAATGGGAATTAGCGTGATTGATTAAATTTTTATAGGAAAAGCACATGAGCAAAAGAATTGAGAATGCAAAGAAATTAATAGACGAAAACAGGTGTTATAGCTTAGATGAAGCTATTGCTTTCTTTTCAAAAGAATACTTGGGTAAATATAGTGCAAAATTTGACGAGACGATTGAGTTTATTTTAAAACTAGGTATTGATGCCAAACAATCAGATCAAATGGTTAGAGGCGCTGTAACTATGCCTAACGGATTAGGCAAAGAAAAGAAAGTTGCAGTTATAATTGAATCCTCTAGAATTAAGGAAGCAAAAGATTCCGGAGCTGATGAAGTTGGTGGCGAAGATTTGATAGAGAAAATCAAAGGTGGTTTTTTAGATTTTGAAGTATGCGTTTCAACTCCTGGCATGATGTCTAAAGTTAGTACTATTGGCAAATTACTTGGACCAAAAGGTCTAATGCCCAATCCTAAACTTGGAACTGTATCGGATGACATTAAAGCTACTGTGAAAAATATCAAAAAAGGTCAGGTAGAATTCAGAGCAGATAAAAACGGAATTATACACACAGGAATAGCTAAGATAAAACTTGAGCAAGAAAAAATAAAAGAAAATATAATGGAAGTATATAATGCTATTATGTCAGCAAAGCCTACAAAATCAAAAGGAATATATATGAAAAATTTATTTTTAACTACTACTCATGGTCCATCAATAAAGCTTGACTTAAAATCATTTGTGGTTTAGCATTACCAGCCATGTCGTAGTAATAGAGTAACATAATAAAAATTATTTAAAGTGGATAGAATTAATAAAGAAAAATTGGTCGCAAGTTATTCGAAATTATTTGATGATTATGAAGCGATATTTCTGGTAAGAAATTCAGGATTATCTGTATTAGATTCAAGATCTATAAGATCACAGTTTAAGAAGATTGATTCTAAATTTATGGTTACTAAAAACAGCTTGGCAAAAATAGCCTTAAGTAACACAAAATTCTCTAATATTCAAGAGTTTTTTAATGGCCCAATAGCTGTAACATATTCAGATGACCCAGTATCAACTTCTAAATTACTAATAAAATTATGTAAAGATAATGATAAAATAGAGGTTATCGGTGGAGCAATTTTAGATAAACAACTAAATAAAGATGATGTTATCGCTTTATCTAAGATGCTTACTCAAAATGAAATTAGAGCGAAGATTGCAGGTCTAGTTAATGCTGCCGCAAGTAAAATTGCAAGGGTTCTTAATGAGCCAAGCGCAAAATTAGCTAGAGTTATGAAATCTTATGCTGAAAAACAATAAAATTTATAGGAGACTAAAATGGCTGAACTTGATAAAATAGTTGATCAATTATCAAAATTAACGGTAATGGAGGCAGCAGATCTAGCTAAAATGCTAGAAGAAACTTGGGGTGTTAGTGCATCTGCACCTATGATGGCTGCGGCAGCTCCACAAGGAGAATCTGCACCTAGCGCATCTGAAGAAAAATCAGAATATGATATTATCTTGGAATCTGCTGGAGACAAGAAAATCAATGTAATAAAAGAAGTAAAGGCAATCACAGGGCTTGGATTAAAGGAAGCAAAGGAACTTGTTGAATCCGCACCAAAATCAATTAAATCAGCAGTCCCAAAAAGCGAGGCTGAAGAATTAAAAGGCAAATTGGAAGCTGCAGGAGCAAAAATAAGCTTGAAATAATTATTTATTTCGAGCTATTTGTTACTTACTAATTTTCTTAACTAATAAACATAGGTAAAAGAGTGTCTACATATCTTTCTAAGAGACGTATAAGGTATAGTTTTGGAAAAATTTCGAGCAATGTTAGCATACCCAATTTAATAAAAGTACAAAAAAAATCTTACGAAGAATTTTTGCAACTTGATATATCTCGAGATAATCGCCAAAAGCAAGGCTTAGAAGAGGTATTGCAATCGGTTTTTCAAGTAAGTGATGCTGAAGGCAAAGCAAAGCTTGAGTATATAAATTATGATCTTGGAGAACCTAAATACACCCCTGAGGAATGTATTCAAAGAGGTGTTAATTATGCATCTCCACTAAAAGTAAGCCTACGTTTGATATTATGGGATTGTGACACAGAATTAGAGACAAAGGAAATTAAAGGAATAAAAGAGCAAGAGGTATATATAGGAGATATCCCGTTAATGACTGATAAAGGTACATTTATCATTAATGGTGCTCAAAGAGTTATTGTCTCTCAATTACATCGCTCTCCTGGCGTTTTTTATACTCATGATGAAGGAAAAAATTCTAGCTCAGGAAAATATATATATTCGGCAAGAATCATACCATATAGAGGTTCATGGATTGATTTTGAATTTGACACTAAGGATATATTGCACTTTAGGATAGATAGAAAGAGAAAGATCCACGTTTCAACATTGCTTAGAGCAATAGGCTATAATAAAAACATGATTCTTGAAGAATTTTATAGATTTATAAAATATGAGTGGAAAAATGGACAGCTTATTACAAAGTTAGATCCTAATAAATTTAGAGGAATGAAGATTGAGAATGATGTAATAGACGCAGATACAGGTGATGTTATTTTTGAAAAAGGCATTAGAGTAACTCCTAGATTGCTAAGGAATTTCGAGGAAGCTAGTACAGAAAAAAATTACATTGCAAGCGAAGATGAAGTAAAAGGAAAGTTTTTAGCTAAAGATATAGTGCATCCTAAAACTGGCGAAGTATTGCATGAATCCACTCAAGAAATTACGCAAGAAGTTATTGATAATATTACTACTCTTGGGATTGATGAAATATACATACTTGATATTAACAATATTGATTCAGGTAGCTTCATAAAGGATACAATAGTATTGGATAAAAATAAAGATGAGGATCAAGCACTAGCTGACATATATAAAGTTTTAAGACCAGGAGAGCCATCAACACCAGAGGTTGCTAAGCAACTTTTTGAAAGTATGTTTTTTGATAACGAGAAGTATGATCTTTCATTAGTAGGAAGAATGAAGATAAATAAAAAACATGATTTAAAAACTTCTAGTGACAATACCGCTCTAACCAAAGATGACATAGTTGTGATTGTTAAACATTTATTGCAATTAAAATGTGGAAATGGTGGTGTAGATGACATTGACAGTCTCGCAAATAGAAGAGTTAGATCGGTTGGTGAATTAGTAGAGAATCAATTTCGCATGGGGCTCGTAAAAATGCAAAAATCTATTCTTGACAGAATGTCTTCTGTAGAAATAGATAACGTTATGCCACATGATTTGGTTAATTCAAAAACCTTGATGAGTTATCTAAGAGAATTTTTTGGTATATCACAACTTTCTCAATTTATGGATCAGACAAATCCATTAGCTGAAATTACGCATAAAAGAAGATTATCTGCACTTGGGCCTGGAGGATTAACTAGAGAAAGAGCAGGATTTGAAGTGCGAGATGTACATACTACTCACTACAGCAGAATATGCCCCATTGAAACCCCTGAAGGTCAAAATATTGGTTTGATTAGCTCATTAGCAACCTATGCAGATATTGATAAATATGGATTCATAGAAAGTCCTTATCGCAAAGTTAAAGATGGATATGTTACTGAAGAAATTATACAGTTAACTGCAATCGAAGAAGAAAGATACTATATTTCAAAATCTAGCATAACTTTAGATGATGATGAAAGGATAGTAGATGAAGTAGTTACATGCCATAAAAAAGGTGAGGTTGTAAACGTCCCTAGAAGTAAAGTTGATTTAATAGATGTTTCACCACAACAATTAGTTTCTGTTGCTGCATCGTTAATACCATTTTTAGAAAATGATGATGCAAACAGAGCTTTAATGGGTTCAAATATGCAAAGACAAGCAGTACCACTAATTAAAAATGAAGCGCCATTTATTGGAACTGGAATGGAAAAAGTAGTAGCCTGTGATTCTGGAACAGTAATTTTAGCTAAAAGAAGCGGAATTATAGATCAAGTAGATTCTAAAAGGATTGTTATAAAAGTAAAGGATACTGAAGAAAGTGATATATCTGGAGTAGATATATATACCTTAATTAAACATTATAAATCAAATCAAGGCACATGCATCAATCAAAGGCCAATTGTAAAAGTTGGCGAATTTGTTAAAAAAGGAGCTATCCTTGCAGATGGAGCTTCGACAGATATGGGAGAGCTTGCTTTAGGAAAAAACATTTTAGTAGCATTTGTGCCATGGAATGGTTACAACTTTGAAGATTCTATTTTATTATCAGAGCGCCTAGTAAAAGAAGATGTTTATACTTCAGTTCATATCAATGAATATGAAGTGGTTGCAAGAGATACAAGACTGGGACCTGAAGAAATTACAAGAGATATTCCTAATTTAAATGAGGAGAATCTTAATCATCTTGATGAAACTGGCATCGTAAATATTGGAGCTGAAGTAAATCCTGGTGATATATTGGTTGGTAAAGTTACACCAAAAACTGAATCACCATTAACTCCAGAAGAAAAACTTTTACGGGCAATTTTTGGAGAAAAAGCTGCAGATGTACGAAATTCATCATTAAGAGTTCCGCCAGGTGCAAAGGGTGTAGTAGTTGATATTAAGATATTTACTAAACGTGGTGTGCAAAAAGATGAAAGAGCAATTTCTATTGAAAGGAACGAAATTGAAAAATTCTCAAAAGATAAAGATGATGAAATTAGAATTATTGAAGATTATGTGTTTGGTAGAGTAAAAGGTATTTTATTAGGCAAAAAAATTAAAATTAAAACTGGAAAAATTATAGTTATTAATGATGAATTTTTCAGCAATTTAGCTAGTAAAGATTTATTATCATTAGAAATTGATGATGAAGAAACTAAAAATGAAATTAAAAAATTAGAAGATTTCTACGATGGCTATTTGAAAAAACTTGAAAAAGAATATAAGCAAAAAGTTGAAAAATTACAAAGTGGCGATGATTTACCACAGGGCGTATTAAAAATTGTTAAGGTATACGTAGCGAATAAATTAAAAATTCAACCTGGAGATAAAATGGCTGGTAGACATGGAAACAAAGGTGTTGTATCTAAGATAGTCCCAGTTGAAGAAATGCCGTTTTTAGATGATGGTCAACCAGTAGACATAGTTTTAAACCCCCTTGGTGTCCCATCGAGGATGAATATAGGGCAAATTTTAGAAACTCATTTAGGTTGGGCTTCGGTCGCTTTAGGTAAAAAAGTTGCATCAGTTCTAGAAAAGAGCCTAAAAAATTATCATACATCACATGAGTTGGAGCTGAGAAAAAAAATAAAAGAAGTATATGAAATTCAAGAAAAGAATAGTAAAAAAGTTCAAAGCTATGTTGATGAATTAAAAGCAGATGATTTATTAGATTTAGCCCAAGACATCTCAAAAGGAATAAAATTTGCAACTCCCGTTTTTGATGGAGCCAAAGAAGAACATATAAATAATCTTTTAGAAAAAGCAGGTTTGGAAGAATCAGGCCAGGTAAGACTGAGAGATGGAAGAACAGGAGAATACTTTGATAGAAAAGTAACCGTGGGTTACATATATATGTTAAAACTTGATCACCTTGTTGATAATAAAATTCATGCGAGATCTATAGGACCATATAGTCTAGTTACTCAACAACCGCTTGGAGGAAAATCTCATTTTGGTGGACAAAGATTTGGTGAAATGGAATGTTGGGCATTACAAGCTTATGGTGCTGCGTATACATTGCAAGAAATTTTAACAATTAAGTCAGATGACGTATCAGGCAGAATTAAAGCTTATGAAGCAATGATACGAGGTGAAAATTCATTTGATGTTGGATTGCCAGAATCATTTAAAGTGATGATAAAAGAGATTAGATCTTTAGGTCTTAATATGGAAATACTAGAAAAAGAATAATAAGTTAACAATTTTTAAAAATTTATAGAGGTAATAATCTGTGTTTAATTACTTGAATTCCCAAACTAACAAAGATTTTGATGCTATCAAAATATCTATAGCAAGTCCTGATCAAATTAGATCATGGTCTTATGGGGAAGTTAAAAGGCCAGACACTGTGAATTATAGAACAATCAAACCAGAAAATGGTGGATTATTTTGTTCAAGAATTTTTGGACCAGTTAAAGATTATGAATGTCTTTGTGGTAAATATAAAAGAATGAAATATAGAGGGACTGTTTGTGAAAAATGTGGTGTTGAGGTAACAACATCAAAAGTCAGAAGAGAAAGGATGGGTCATATAGAATTGGCAACTCCAATAGTTCATATTTGGTTTTTAAGATCTTTACCATCAAGGATATGCACGTTATTAGATATAGGCTTGAAGAAAATAGAAAAAGTTTTATATTATGATGCATATATTATAAATGATCCCGGCATTACTAATTTTGAATATGGTCAATTGATATCAGAAGAAGATTATTACAAAGCAATTGAGCATTATGGAGAGGATAGTTTTCAAGCTGGTATCGGTGCTGAAGTAATAAAAACTATGCTAAAAAGCATTGATTTAAAAGAAGATAAAGCAAAATTAAGAATAGAATTAGCAAAAACAAATTCTGAAACAACTAGAAAAAAGATAGTAAAAAGACTTAAATTAGTTGAAGATTTTTTAGAATCTGGAAATAAACTTGAATGGATGGTTTTAGAGGTACTTCCTGTTATACCTCCAGATTTAAGACCATTGGTCATGCTTGATGGTGGAAGATTTGCAACATCAGATTTAAATGAATTATACAGAAGAGTTCTTAATAGAAATAACAGATTAAATAGATTGCTAGAACTGAAAGCTCCTGACATCATTATTCGTAATGAAAAAAGGATGCTTCAGGAATCTGTTGACGCATTATTTGATAACAGCAGAAAGAGTAAAGTTATCAAAGCATCAAATAAAAGGCCTCTTAAATCACTTGCAGACATGCTCAAAGGTAAGCATGGTAGATTTAGACAAAATCTATTAGGTAAAAGGGTCGATTATTCAGGTAGATCTGTAATTGTAGTTGGGGCGGATTTAAAGCTTCATCAATGTGGGCTGCCAAAAAGGATGGCTTTAGAATTAATGAAACCATTTATATATTCTAAATTAGAGCTTTACGGAATTTCCACAACAATTAAAGCTGCAAAAAAAATAGTAGAAGAAGATAGGCCTGAAGTTTGGGATATCTTAGATGAAGTTATTAAAGAGCATCCTATATTCTTAAATAGAGCACCGACTCTTCACAGATTAGGTATACAAGCCTTTGAACCAATCTTAATTGAAGGAAAAGCAATTCAATTGCATCCTTTAGTTTGCGCCGCATTTAATGCTGACTTTGATGGTGATCAGATGGCTGTTCATGTACCGCTTTCGATAGAAGCGCAGTTAGAGGCAAGGGTGTTAATGATGTCTACTAATAATATATTGGGATCTGCTAATGGAGAACCCATCATTGTTCCAACACAAGATATTGTTCTGGGCATTTATTATTTGTCATTACAATTCGAAAAACAAAAAGGTGAAGGCATGTGTTTCGGAAACTTAAATGAAGTTGAACATGCTGTAGATGCAAAAAAATTATCAATTCATGCAAAAATTAAATTTAGAATTAAGATAAATAATCAAAATGGAAAACCATCTACAGCAATGGTTGATACTACTCCTGGCAGATTATTTATTGCTGAACTTCTACCTAAAGAATCTCAAATTAGTTATGATTACATTAATAAAATTATGACTAAAAAGGAAATTTCTAGCTTAATAGATATTGTTTATAGAAATTGTGGTCAGAAAAATACTGTTATTTTTGCAGATCATTTAATGGGATTAGGTTTTAAATATGCTTGCCAATCTGGTATATCCATAGGAAAAGATGATATTGTCATTCCAGAAACTAAAGAGACCCATATTGTTAACTCTTACAAAAAAATTAGAGAGTATGAAGAGCAATATTCTGATGGATTAATTACATCTGGTGAGAGATATAATAAAGCCATTGATGAATGGACAAGATGTACTGATGTAATCGCATTGGATATGATGAAAAAATTATTTGATCCTAATGATCCAAGCAATAAACACAACACTTTTGAATCTCTAAACAGTGTATATATTATGTCTGATTCAGGAGCTAGAGGTTCGCCAGCCCAAATGAGGCAGTTAGCAGGCATGAGAGGATTAATGACAAAACCTTCAGGTGAAATTATCGAAACCCCGATTACATCTAATTTTAAAGAAGGACTAAATGAGCTAGAGTATTTCATTTCCACTCATGGTGCAAGAAAAGGTTTGGCAGACACAGCACTCAAAACTGCGAATTCAGGCTACTTAACGAGAAAGTTAGTTGATGTTGCCCAGGATTGTATTGTGATTGAGGATGATTGCGGCACTAATAATTCCATTTTAATTAGAGAAAGAGTAGAAAACGGAGAAGTTATATTACCTTTAAGAGAACTTGCTTTAGGTAGAGTATTGGCAGAAGACGTGCATTCATCAGAAAAAAATTCAGTTTTAGTTAAAAAAGGGAAGTTAATTGATGAAGAGCTTATGTCTGTTATTGAGCAACATAATGTTGAAGCCCTAAAGATTCGATCTGTCTTAACATGCGAGAGTAAGAATGGAGTTTGTAGCAAATGCTATGGAAGAGACCTTGCAAGAGGACAAATTGTTAATTTAGGAGAAGCTATTGGTGTAATTGCCGCTCAATCAATTGGTGAACCTGGTACTCAATTAACTATGAGAACGTTCCACATTGGTGGTGCAGCTCAAAAAATAGCAAGTAAATCTGATATTATTTCTTCACATTCTGGAGTAGTAAAATTTGAAAACTCTACTATTATTCAAAATAATAGTGGAACTAAAATTAATATGAGTAGAAATTGTGAGCTTGTAATACTTCATGGGAAAAACAATGAGAAATTTAGGTGCAAAGTACCTTATGGTGCAAAAATTTTATTTGATGATAACGATAAAATAAGAGGTGGTGAAAAAATAGCGGAATGGGATCCATTTACTCTTCCAATAATGACTGATGTTGCAGGTTATGTATCATTTGTAGATTTGCAAGATTCAGTATCTGTTAAAGAAACTCAGGATGATATAACAGGGATTATTAATAAGGTTGTAATAGAAGGTAAACAAACTTCAAAAACCTTAAGTTTAAGACCTAGGATTATGATTAAAGATGCTGATGGAAATCCTATAAAATTGAGCAATGGTTCAGAAGCTAGATATTTCTTGCCAGTTAACGCAATTATTAATGTTTCAGATAACCAAAAAGTAGAAGTTGGTGATATATTATCAAAAATGCCAAAAGAATCTTCAAAAAGTAGAGATATTACCGGTGGGTTACCAAGAGTTGTAGAATTATTTGAAGCTCGTCAGCCCAAAGAAGTGGCAGTATTAAGTGAGATAGATGGTTATGTTGAATATGGGCAAGATTATAAATTTAAGAGACGACTAATAGTCAGATCAAAAGATGGAGAAGCTAAAACAGAATATTTTATTCCTAGAGGTAAACATATATCTGTGAACGAAGGTGACTATGTATTAAAAGGTGAGATGCTACTTGATGGAGATCCATCTCCTCATGATATATTACGTATTCTTGGAAAAGAAGAGTTTGCAAAATACATGATTGACGAAGTTCAACAAGTTTATAAATTACAAGGAGTGAGAATCAATAATAAGCATATTGAGGTCATATTAAAACAAATGCTAAAAAAAGTAGAGATAACAGATCCAGGCGAAACAACATTTATTATTGGAGAGCAAGTGGATAGGGAGAATTTTGAACAAATAAATAAAAAAGCTAAGAAAGAGAAATATAAACTTGCTCAAGCAATAGGAATTTTACAAGGAATAACAAAATCTTCATTGCAAACAAATTCTTTTTTATCCGCTGCATCTTTCCAAGAAACTATAAAAGTATTAACAGAAGCTGCGGTTTCTGCTAAATCTGATAATCTAATTGGATTAAAAGAAAATGTTATAGTGGGTAGGCTTATTCCTGCTGGGACAGGCTTTTATATGAATAGGCTGAAGAAAAAATATAACGAGACTAAAGCAAATTGATTTTTATAAACATTAAATAATAAATATAAGAAATCTTTCGTTGTTGACTTTTTACAATATTCTCACTAATTTACGTATGAATGTGTCCTTAGCTCAGCTGGACAGAGCAACAGCCTTCTAAGCTGTGGGTCGGAGGTTCGAATCCTCCAGGACACACCACTTAAACATCTTATTATGTTTCTTTACGAGAAAAATATATATAAAAATTTATTTTTTCCATTTTTACTAATTACTTTTGCTATTTGTGGGATAGCATGGATAGTTCAATCCATTAGATATTTAGAAATAATATTGAGTCAAGGAGCACGGATATTAGACTTTATTAATTTAACTATATGTCTCATTCCATTACTACTTTTCATTATATTACCAGTATCATTATTTCTTACTATACTATACGTATATAAAAAATTTTTATTTGATAGTGAAATTATTGCTTTATATTCTTTAGGTGTAGTTAGAATTAATATAATTAAACCATTTATAAAATTTTCTATCTTGGTTGCAATTACTCATCTATTAATTTCATTTTACTTATTACCAATTAGTTCTAATAAATTTAAAAATCTAAAATTAAATATCAGTCAAAGTTCAATTATTAACCTACTGCAATTCAATACGTTTATATCAAAAATAGGAGGATTAACTATATTTATTGAAAAAAAAGAAGGAGATAATTTGCTTAAAAATATATTAATTAATGATTCTAAAAATGCAGATAAAGATATTACTTTTATAGCCCGTTCAGGAAAATTTTATAGTAATAATAAGCTCTACAGATTAATTTTATATGATGGAACAAAAGTAGAGTTTCAAAAAAATAATCAAAGATACTCTATGATCAAGTTTTCTGAATTTACAATAGATTTAAATCAAGGAGAAAAATCTAATAATAAGCTAATTGATGATAGTTATGAACTGACTGTCCCAGAATTATTATTTTCCAATAATATTCCTACTGAGAATATTAAAAAATTTAGAGCTCAAGGTCATTTTAGATTGATATGGCCACTAACTTCAATATCAATAGCATTTAGTGTTTTATATTTTTTAACACGAAGGGAAGAAAGTAGAATACAAAATTTCAAATTAAATTTTTATACCTTTCTTTCAATGATATCAATTATAGGCTTTAATTTATCATTTTATATATTTAACCAAATCAGCTATAAATATTACCCAATTGTGTATATTTTTAATATTTTTTTACCTTTAATTTTGTATTATAAATTATATAGGCATAATAAAAAAAGTTTGCTTTTAATTAATACATCAACTTAAAATTTATGTCTTAATTTTAGGGCTAAAGCCAATGTTCCTTCATCAATATAATCTAATTCGGTTCCAATAGGTATACCGTTTGCTAATCTGGATATTCTTAAATCAGCATTTTCTAGTAATTTTGCAATATAATGAGCTGTGGTTTGACCCTCAAGTGTTGAATTTGTTGCAATAATTACTTCTTTTACCTGAGAATTATTAAATCTTGTTTTAAAATTATTAAAATTTAAATTTTTAGGACTGACACCTTCAATAGCAGACAATGACCCGCCTAAAACATGATATATCCCCTGATAAATTTTACTTTTTTCAATTGCCCATAAATCAGATATATTTTCTACTATACACAAAATAGTTTTATCTCTCTTATTGCTTAAACATATTTCACATGGATTTGAAATATCAATATTGAAACAAATATTGCAAGTTTGTATTTCTGTAAATGCATTTTCTAAAAGCTGTGAAAATCTCAGCATATTATCTTTATTTTGAATTAAATGTAATACAATCCTTTTGGCTGATTTAGGACCTAAACCAGGTAGTTGAGAAAATGTCTTTATTAATTGTTCTAAGGAATTTATTTGCATTTGGCTGAATTAAGGATAATTGACATTGTCTAAATGAGCACCACCATCTAAAGATATAATTTGCCCAGTAATGGATTTATTTTTTACTATAAAATTGATTGTATTGCAAATTTCTTCAACAGTACCACTATAACCAAGAGGATTATTACTGAAAGTTTTTTCAAAATTTTCTTCGCTTTGTTCAGAATTTTTCATTATTTGTCCAAGCGATATTCCATTTACTCTAGCTTTAGGAGCGTAAATTTTTGCTGATAATCTTGTAAAATCAGCAAGCATACGTTTGCTAAAATAATATGAAGTAAATTTTTTGGGCAATTTGTAAATTATGCTATCTAGTATATTTATGATATTAATTTGGTTTCCAGAAATATTTACATCCAAAGTTATTTTAGCAAGTAATGATGGAGCTATGAAATTAATTTTGAGTGCATTCATTAAATTCTCCTGATTAAAATTACATAAGGAATCCATTTCAAAAATTGATGCATTATTTATAATTAATTCTATAGAAATTTCTTGTTCAAAAAATTTGGAAAGTTTATCTTTAGAAAAATCATTTTTATATAAAACACATCTTTTTCCTAATGACATTATATGTTTTTGCAATTGAATAGCTTCGCTTTCCGAGTTATTATAATGAAGAACAATATCCCAACCTTCTTTTGCTAAAAAAATTGCAATATTCTTTCCAATTCTTTTGGCTGACCCTGTGATTAATGCGTAAGACAATTGATTATATGTTAAGTTACTGCTACTATGGCTGTATATACATGTATATAATGAAAATTTAAATTTTTAAACATTTTAATGAGTGAAACAGATTTTTTACCAAGCGTTCTAATTCTTTTAGCATCGTCTATCATAGTAGTTATTTTATTACACAAACTTAAAACTAGTCCAGTTTTAGGATACCTAATTGCTGGAGCAGTAATAAATGCCTATGGTTTAATAAAAGAGCCAGAGTATGCTCATTCCTTAGCAGAATTTGGCATAGTCTTTCTTTTATTTATGATTGGTCTAGAACTTTCATTTGATAGATTAATCAAAATGAGACTTCATGTATTTGGCTTTGGAGGCCTTCAGGTCCTCATAACATCTTCCACAATAGCTTTTATACTATATAAATTCTTTAATTTTTCGACATCAATATCTGTAGTAGTTGGAGCTGCCTTGGCATTGTCTTCTACAGCGATAGTATTACAAGTTATTGCTGAGGCAGGCAGACAATCGAGCCAGGTCGGAAGGTTGTCACTCTCAGTATTGCTAATGCAAGATTTAGCAGTTGTCCCATTACTAGCAGTAATGCCCTTACTCGCAGATAAAAATGATAATATTATGCAAATAATAGGGATATCTGGGTTAAAAGCACTAGGGGTGATAATAGTAATAACAATATTTGGCAGATTATTTTTAAGACCATTTTTCTCGTTAGTTGCATCTGTAAAAACTGATGAGGTATACGTTACCACGGCGTTATTAATTGTTCTGGGAGCTGCTTGGGCTACAAGTATGTTAGGCTTATCATCTGCTATGGGTGCATTTATAGCAGGCATATTAATAGCTGAGACAGAATATAGAAATCAAATAGAAGATAGTATACATCCATTTCAAGGGTTGTTTTTAGGACTATTTTTCCTAAGCGTTGGTATGTCAATAGATATAGAATTTATCAAAGACAAATTTCAAGCAGTATTACTTGCTGCATTTGCTTTGATATTTATTAAAGCCACCATAATACTTGCTCTTTGCAAGTTATTCAAATTAAGATGGGGAGCTACCGTCCATTCTGCTCTATTATTGTCTCAAGGTAGTGAATTTGCATTTATATTGTTTAATATGGCTGAAACTAAAGGAATAATTGATGCTAAAACTTCTGAATTCATGCTAATGGCTGTAGCAATATCAATGGGGATAACACCTTTACTTGCAATGATAGGCTCTAAAATTGAAGATAAAATTGATTCCAAAGAAGAGCTTGATAGTAATCAAGAATTTAAGGGTATTAATGATTTGAGTGATCATGTTATCATTGCTGGATTTGGAAGAGTTGGTAGAATAGTGGCTTATATGCTTAATAAGGAGCAGATGAATTATATAGCAATTGAAAGTAATTCAAGAATTGTAAAAAAAGCTAGGCAACAAGGCTTTCCCGTTTTTCAAGGCGAAGTTAGTGATACTAATATTCTACAAGCATTGGGTATAAAAAGAGCTAAAGCAATGATTTTAACTATGAGTGATAGGGTCACACTTAGAAAAACTACAAAAAAAGTCACCGTTAATCATAAAAATGTTAGAATAATTTCAAGAGCAGCAGATTATAAACATAGTAAAGATATAAGAAAATTAGGAGCAGAAAGCGCAATCCCAGAAAGGATTGAGGTTGGTCTACAATTAGGTGGAGTTGCTCTGGAGAATTTAGACTCTGTAAAGCATAACATTCTTGCTATAAAAGAAGAGATTAGAAAAAATAATTATTCAAAAATAGAGGAAAATGAGTTATTTAAGTGCTAACATAATTTTGGTAATTAAATGATTCCACATAGATTAGTCAATTTTGCATTGTTATTTCATCAGGCCGTTAATAAAGGCCTCCTGCTTTTCAGTAGTACAGTACTGGCAATCGTTATTGCCAATTCAAAATTTGCCCCTCTATATCATCATTTTATTGAACAAAATTTTCAAATATCTTTAGGGCCAAATTCTTTTTCATTATCAATACATAGTTGGATAAATGAATTTCTTATGGCTATTTTTTTTCTAATAGTCGGAATGGAAATAAAGCGAGAGATGATTGATGGTCATTTGAAAAGCAAATCTCAGAGAGTTTTACCTATTGTAGCCGCTTGTTTTGGGGTAATATTCCCTGTATTGATATACATAGCTTTTAATCATCAAGATGAAATTGCCATGCAAGCATGGGCAATTCCAGCTGCAACAGACATAGCATTTGCACTGGGAGTCTTTGCCGTTTTTGCCAAAAAATTGCCGTTGACACTGAGAGTTTTTTTAACTGCACTTGCCATAATTGATGATCTAATTGCTGTTATCGTAATTGCCCTGTTTTACAGTGGCACTTTGTATTTAGGTTACTTTATACCAATTACTATTTGTTGTGTGCTTTTATATTTACTAAATAGGGCAAAAGTTTCTGCACTTGAGCCTTATTTAATCGTTGGGATATTTATGTGGTACTTCTTTTTCAAATCTGGAATTCACTCAACAATTGCTGGAGTTATACTTGGTATATTTATTCCACTAAAAATATCGAGTAATAACTTTCCCTTAAAAAGACTCGAGAAAATATTGGCTCCATATGTTGAATATTTTATTCTACCTTTATTCGCTTTTTCAAATAGTGGAATTTATTTTGGAACAATTAATTTAGACTCTTTATATCATCCTGTTGTTATAGGAATTGTACTTGGATTATTAATAGGTAAGACATTTGGAATTTCACTGGCTGTGCATATTTTAAAAGCTTTAAAAATCATAACACTGCAAGATAACGTACAGATGAAACATTATTATTATGTATCAGTGCTTTGTGGGATAGGGTTTACAATGAGTTTATTTATTGCATTAATTGCTTTTGAAAACAACGCCCTATATTTAGAATTGGCAAAAATAGGTATAATTCTTGGATCATTGATTTCAACAATTATGGCAATAGTACTAATGAAAATTTTCAAAGAATAATTGATGATTAAGAATTTTGAGTGGAAAATTGCCAAAAGATATATTGGTTATAATAATAAATTTATTTCCTTAGTAAGTTATTTAGCAACTATTGGCATTGCTCTTGGGGTGATGACATTAATAATTGTTATGTCTGTTATGAATGGGTATGAGGTTGAATTAGTTAAAAAAATACTAGGTATAAATGGTCATGTAACTGTGAGTAAATATGACAAAAAAATTTCAAATCATACTAAACTTATAGGAGATATAAAAAATATAAAGGATGTTGAATATGTCGCCCCATTAGTAACTGGACAAGCTTTAGCTGAGAGCAATAAAAACTCAACAGGAGTGATGGTTAGAGGCATGAGCTTTGATTCACTAAATAAAAAACCAATTATGCAAGATGCCTTCATCGTCAAAAACAATCAATCTCAATTTAATAAAAATGAAATTTATATAGGCAATGCACTAGCTAAAAATCTAGGATTATACCTAGGTGATAAAATGAGGTTGATAGTACCAAAATTTGATACCACAATACTTGGAGCCATTCCCAAAATAAAGACCTTTTATGTTTCAGGGATATTTGATGTTGGAATGTATGAATATAATGCAAGTACGGTTTTTATATCGATTGATACAGCACAATTATTATTTAACACCAATCAATCAATTACAGAAATTGAAATCATATTAAATAACGTTAAAAACATTGAAAAAGTTAAAAGAGCTATTATAAAAGACATTCCTGATCAAAATATAATAATTACTGATTGGGGATTAGCAAATCAATCCTTAATAAATGCTTTAAGAGTTGAACGAAATACAATGTTTTTGATTTTGGTATTAATAATTATGATAGCTGCCTTTAATATAATTTCAGGGCTTGCGATGTTAGTTAAAGAAAAATATAAAAGTATAGCAATTCTTAGGGCAATTGGAGCATCTCGCAGCTCTATAATAAAAATATTTGTTTTAGCAGGTGCTTTTTTAGGTTTTATAGGAATAATATCTGGTTCAATACTGGGTGTCACATTTGTAATGAACATTAATAGTATTAAACAAATATTGGAATCAACAACAGGTGCTACTTTATTTGATCCAATGATTTATTTTTTAACCTCGTTACCATCAGAGCCAGATGTAGCTGAAATTATTAGCATAGTTGGTGTATCAATGTTATTATCATTACTCGCAACAATTTACCCTGCTTGGAAAGCTGCAAAAATGCTGCCTGCAGAAGCTTTAAGATATGAATAAGTGGATATGTCTAATTTAATTAATACATTACAAAATAGAGGATTTATATACCAATCTACAAATTTAGAACAGCTAAAAAAAGAAGTTTCAGATAATAAAATTAAAGCATATATAGGTTTTGATTGCACAGCTAAATCACTGCATGTTGGAAGCTTAATTCAGATTATGATGCTACGCTGGTTACAAAAATTTGGACATCAACCTATTATTTTACTTGGAGGCGGTACAACAAAAATTGGTGACCCCTCAGGCAAGGATGTGGCAAGAAAGATGCTAGGGTATACTGATATAGAAGAAAATAAAAAATCATTAAAAAAAGTATTCAACCAGTTTTTGAATTTTGACTCAGAAAACAAAGCCATTATCTTAGATAATGATGAATGGTTAGATGAATTAAAATATGTAGAATTTTTAAGAGATTTTGGCAAGCATTTTTCGATTAATAGAATGATAAATTTCGAAAGCGTTAAGATGCGATTGGACAGAGAACAATCACTGAGCTTTCTCGAATTTAATTATATGCTTCTTCAGGCTTTTGATTTTTATCATTTATATAAGGACCAAAAATGCGTACTGCAAATTGGGGGTTCTGATCAATGGGGTAATATCATTAATGGTGTTGAATTAATTAGAAAAAAACTAGGTAAAGAGGTTTTTGGACTGACTTCCCCCCTTCTAACTACTAGTAGCGGCACAAAAATGGGGAAAACTGAGAGTGGTGCAATTTGGCTAAATAATGATATGCTATCTTCATATGAATATTGGCAATTTTGGAGAAATACTGAAGACGCTGATGTTGTAAAATTTTTAAAGTTATTTACTGAACTACCAATAAATAAAATTGATAAGCTCTCAAAATTAACTGGGAAAGAAATAAATAATGCCAAAATCATTTTAGCGGATGAAGCAACGAAGTTATGTCATGGAATTGAAGCATCTATCAATGCAAAATCTACAGCTCAGAAAACTTTTGAGGACAATAGCGTTGGTGATAATTTACCAAAATTTAAAATTACTTTAACTGAGATAAATATAGGTCTCCCATTATTTAAGCTATTGGTGTTATCTGGTTTATGTGAATCTAATGGTGCTGCAAGAAAGTTGATTCAAGGGAATGGTGCTAGAGTCAACAATAATGTGATAAACGATATCAATTATATGATTCAACAAAATGATTTTCATGACAATAAATTAAAGCTTTCAGCTGGAAAGAAAAAGCACCTATTAATACAATTATGACTTGACTGAAATTATAAAAAGTTTTATATTCGCGAAAAGTGATAAGATTAACTGATATGAGCAAAAATACCTTTTCAAAAATTTTTATATGTCTTTTTATCGTAATTTTTATGTCTGGTTGTGCCAGGGATTTGTCAAACAGCATGTATGTTAGTGATTCAACAACAAACTTTACTCTGGAAGGACAAATTATCTCTGTTCGCCCGGTAACAATTAGAGATTCCGATAGATTGCAAGACAACACAACTGGTATGGCAACAGGTGCTTTGGTTGGTGGAGTAGCTGGAAGTGGAATTGGAGGAGGCTCTGGAAGAGCTGGTGGTTTGATAGGAGGAGCTGTAATTGGAGGTTTAGTTGGAGCTGCTATGCAAGATTCACTTAGTACCAGCAAAGGCTTAGAATATGTTATTAAAGTTGATATCTCGAATATTAAAGATACTTATTACGAAGGAAACATGGCTTTAAGGAATGTTATTGCAACTGCAAGGGTTAATGGTATGTTAACGATCGTACAATCTGAAAAAGATCCATTACAAAAAGGGCAAAAAGTTTATGTGATTTTCTCAGATAACCGCACAAGAGTCATTCCTGCTTAGAAAATTGAACTGTTAAAATTCATGTTTAAAATGCTATTCAAAAGTAGGCTCTTAGCTATAGTATTTTTAGTTCTCACAAGTTGTGCACCTATTACCACCAGACAAACATCTAACTATAAAGAAGTTATCGCTAGATATAATACAATGGTCTTATTGCCCGTTGAGGTGGAAATAAATTCAGTTGATGCAGGGAGAAAGACAAAGAGATTTTATGATTATGAATATCATTTAGAAAGTCTAGTTAAGGATAATATTATTCCTGAAATGAGATTAAAGGGATTTAAAATTTCTTTTTTAAGTAGGAAAGATGCGCATGATAGAGGCATTTATAATGAAGTTTTGCAATTAAGACAAAAATATAATGAAGAAATTAAGGCACTTCATGGTCCAAAATTTAAAGAAAAAAATGCATCATCAATAGATGTGAATTTTGGGCAATATGCAACTCGTATTGGTGAAGTTGAATATTCTGATTTAATTATGATAGTGGATTTTTCTGGTTATGCCAAAACAAGTGGAGCTGTTGCACTTAGCTTTTTGACAGGAATGGTAACAGGTATTTATTCTGGAGGACCTAATGCAGGTTCATCAATATTAATTAGTATAATTGATGCTAAAACTGGTAAATTGCTTTGGAATAACACTGCTCATGAAGCAGATGCATTTTTTACTTCAAGTAGTAGCAATAGAGCTAAACAGGATAAGATAGATAATAAAATGATCACCACATTAATGAAAAAAACATTGAAGCCATTTTGTTATAAGTGCACATAAATAACGATCTAATTCTCAATACGATTATCCTTCGTGAATCACTACCGCCTCAAGGCGGTAGCTTCGATTACGCTTGCAAAGCGGATTAATGAGATGAAATCTCAAAATTATCTCGTTTGTGGTGCATTTCTTGTTCTTCAATATATTTTTGCACTTGTTGCTCATTTAGATTTCCCACTGTTACAGCAAAATAACCTTTAGCCCACATATGCTGTCCCCAATATCTTTTCTTCAGATGCGCAAAATCCATCATCACTTTGCGACTACTTTTTCCCTTCATTTATTGGACTAATTTTTAGATTGAAATACTAGGTGGCACTGAAACTAACATATGCACATGATCAGGGCTTAATGATCCACTGATGATATCTACGTAATTGGCTGTACATACCTCTCTAATTAACTCTCTGACTCGTTGCTCTATCTCTCCTGTAATTACCCTATATCTATACTTTTGCACCAGATGATACGATATTTTAAATCATATGTGCTATGTGAGCCTTTTCTATATTCCATTGAAAGATATTACTAAAGTGTTTGCCTAAAGGCAAGGGTGTTAACCCTATCCCACAGGGGGACATAAATTGAAATGCAATTATTTAGTCAAAATATACCACATCCCTTATAATTATATCACTTTTTTCATAACTCACATTCCATTACCATTATATCAAAAGAGCATTAAACTTTCTACTGATGATTTCCAATAACTAATTGTTCAAACTCACCATATTTATTTGCTTTATCATTTTTTATCTTTCCTTTTATTTTAATAATATTTTTATTTAAAACACCAACAAAACAATTAAGCTGCTTAAACTCTTCCATATACATCATCATATCTATGTATATCATCTTCCGTTAATTTTTCTCCAAGCTGTATTTCTAATATTTCCAATGTTTCAGTGTGGCAATTTTCTAATCTGTGCTTAGCTTTAATAGGAATGTAGGTGGATTGATGTGCAGTTAAATTAAAAACTTTCTCATTTATTGTGACCGTAGCAACACCTTTAAGCACCGTCCATTGCTCAGATCTAAATTCATGACTCTGCAAGGATAATATACCCTTTGGGTTAACAACTATTTTCTTTATTTTGTATCCATCGCATACAACTAAATTCTCATAATATCCCCATGGTCTATATTCTTTATTTCCATCAATCAATTTTTGTTTATTATTTTTTTGCAAAAAATTTACAACATCTGCAATTTTCTCAGTTTTATCTTTATGAACTGCCAATATTGAATCTTTTGTTGAAATGATATTGATATCTTTCAGACCAATAGCTACAGTAAATACATTTTTTGAATCAATATAACAATTTTCACTATCTAAAAACAAACCATTTCCAATCAGCCCGTTATTTTTTATATCTTTTTGCGCAAGTAGCGCATGCGAAGAAAATGAACCAACGTCCAACCAATCAAATTTACATGGGTACACCGCAATCATTTTTGTCTTTTCTAATAAAGCATAATCTATTGACATGTTTGGGCAATATTTGTAACACTCCTCTTCTAACTCAATTATGTTTTGCTGTATTTTTACCTTCTTTAAGGAGTCCTCAGCATACTTTAATAAATCTGTTTTATATTTCTCAATCTCATTTATTATAGTTTTAGGATAAGCCAATAACATTCCTGTATTCAAAAAATAATCTTTTGGTGATAATGATTTTATTGAAGAACTATCTGGCTTTTCAATAAAACCAGCCCCTTTAAAAAAAGGAAAATTTTCTATTTTCTTTCCCTTTTTAATATAACCAAATTTTGAATTGTATTCATTAAATTTAACACCAAATGTAACGATTAAATTACTTATTCTTTTAGCTGCAATAAGTACATCACTTATAAAACTATCTTTGTTTTCTATATAATGATCTATAGGTAAAATAAGCATTGATTGCCCTTTATTTTTTAATAATAGAGCAGCTATTATTACCGCTATAGCCGTATTCTTAGTAGCTGGCTCTAAGACAATACTATATTTATTTATTTTTAATTTTTTCAATGAATCTTCTATTTGCCATCTATGATTTTTTCCACAAATAATAACAGGAGCATTAAATATATTATTATTACTAACCCTCTGTATTGTTTTTTGAAAAAAATTTATTCCATCTTTTATTTCAAGAAATTGTTTTGGATAATTCTTCCTAGAAAGTGGCCATAGCCTAGCACCACTGCCTCCTGCCAATATTATAGGAGTAATTTTCATTTTTAGTTATCAAAATAATAAATCAACAAAAAGATAGATTGATTCTAAATACTATTCAATTGATTTTTATACTTTTTATAAATCTGTACCAGCATTTCCATTATTAAAGTAGTAGTTAATTTTTTGAAAAAAGCGGAAGTATTTTTGATATTACCCAGCTAGTGATAGAACTTAAAAAAAATTATAATTTTTATTTTCTGTAAATAATGTCTTTTTCAAAAATCTTAACCTAATTGTAACACTGCCCCAGTATAATGAATTTAAATAAACATTATTTTTAATAAAAATGAATAAATTAATTGAAGCCGAGAGGCTTAAAAATCTATATGAGTATTTAACCGATTGGGATATTTCATACTACACTACACAAGCAATAAAATTATCAATAAACCCCGCCATAAAGTTCTATAATTTAAGTCATTCATTTTCTAATCTTTTTTCACTTTCATATTCTAATTCCTCACCATTTGTTTTCTTTATGCAGTTTTTAGCTCAGAATTTTAAAATTGATTTTGACTACTCAACAGATGGTGAGGTAAAATCTTTAATGTATATATCAGCCCGACATGATAACTCTGCATGTTTAAAAAGTATTGCCGATCAGTATTTGAAATATACTGAAATCGAACTTTATACAAAGTATAATAATGGTACTTTAACGAAAGAGTATATTTACCAAATAACCAGTGCTTTCACAAACAGTGTTATCGACAAATTCCTTATTGAAGTAGATAGAATGTCATTCGAACAAAAAATTGAAGAAATCCTAATTGATAATGCATATTTACTAAACAAACTGGGTTATTTGAAAACTTTTCTTTGTGATTTAATCTATGACAAAAAGTATCAAATCGCTGAAGACTTATTGATGAAACTTCATAAAAATTTATCGTCTAAAAATATAGAATATCTCATTAACAAATTCATACAGAATAAAGAACTCCAAATTGCTGAAAATATTTCAGACAAGTTATTTGTAGAATCAAATAATTTTGAAGGTCATTGTTTTAATCTACATCACCAAAATTTACCTGCCGGCTATGCCATTACAAAGCATCTAACTCATAATTATTATCAGTATATTTTTGCTAGTAAAACGATGCTGCACTTAACTGGTAGAGACCATAATGGTGCACTAGTAGCTCCTAAAAAACGGGTTTTTTGGAAAAAGGGATATGATATAATCGATATTAATTTAAGAAAAGATACAGGAGGAAGTACAAAAATATTACTAGGCGATATTTTAAATGAATATGCGCTAGATACTATAGGTTTAGTTACACTAGATTTTCATGGAGTATATGATGTAAATGCGAAGGAACATTTTATTGACTATAGATTATCTACACTAAAAACATCCACTCTCATTCAAAAAATTGTTGATGTTTTGCAATTAAAAACTCCTATAAATTTTGTATTGACTGGGTGTCACGGAGAGAAAGCTCTCAGCAAAAGTATTAAAATAATAACTCCTGGTTCTACGATCTTGTCTTACTCTGAATACAGAGAGGAAAATGGAAAAAAAATTATTAAATCTAATACAAACAAATTAAGTTACTATTCTGCTGATGAATTAATTAAAAGTCATTTGGATACAACAACAGGAATTGATCTACTGGATTTAGCTTTATTTAGAACTAAAAGCTATTTAGAGTTGGGTAGACAATCAAAACCATCTCCCGCTTTTGCACATAAAACAAAAAAAAGAGATAGCAATGTATTTTCCTGTATAGAAACGGCTAAGGAAATAGTTGAGTCCTTTTTATCACGTAAAATTGTCAATGGTGAGACACACTTATTAAGCGAATCACATACTCAAAATTTTATTAATAGATTTTGTGGATAATATTCTAAGTGCATAAAGGAAACCGAAAAAGTTTTACATTTGATAAATAATGAAGAACAGTATATTGAAATAGATGCGGGAAATTTTGATTATCCTATTTACATGGCGCTGGGTTGCTATGTGGGATATATCAAGATGCAACAAGAAGATATTTTCTGATGTTTTATAAAGTGAGGGCAATATTAGTATATATATATGAATCATAGATTAAGCACTGAATGAAGGGGGAGGTAAATCCTCCTTTTTATGCGTTAGAAAATTTAATTTATAAACAGAAAATGTTAAAAATAAATATTATAGTAAAACCTTATTTTCAACACCAACTAAATTTTTAAGCTTCGTAATACGTAAGTATGATTCATCGATTCTGCTTTGTGAAATTACTCCATTTAATACTGCATGTTCAATAATATTTATAATTTTTTTAGGCGTAGCTTTCCATGAATCATCATCTTTTGAATCAAAAGACAATGCAGAATTTCTTGCAAAAACTAAAATATCATTCCCCGCATTGATTGCACGATAAACCACATCTTTTAAGGAATAATAATTTCTTATCGCTCCCATCTCCAGTGCATCGGTTACAACTACACCTTGAAAATTAAGGTTTTCTCTTAATATACCTGTTATGATTTTTTTAGATAGTGTTGCTGGATAACCACTCTCATCTAAATGACGATTAATAATATGTGCAGTCATAACTGCTGTATTTGACGAATTTGAAAGTAAATCCTTGTATGGCTTTAGTTCTATATCTGTATTTGCTAAATTTGTTGTATCAGTTAAACCCTTATGTGTATCATTTTGGGCAAAACCATGACCCGGGAAATGTTTCAGTGTAGCGATAATATTATGTTTTTTATGAGCATTTATAAATTGCTTTGAATACTGAATTACTATTTGTGGATTATCACTAAAACTTCTTTCAAAGCCACCTATTACACTGCATGGAGGTGTAATATCTACATCAACACATGGCGCAAAATTAAAATTTATACCATAATCTTTAAGGATTTTTGCCATATCTAGATAAGTGCTATATGCTTCTTCAGAACTATAACTTGCTGCAATTTTCTTTGCTGTATCAAAATTTTTAAATCCATTTTTCAAACTTAATCTTTGAACTCTTCCACCTTCTTGATCTACAGCTATTAGCAATTTAGAATCCGCTTGTAATAATAAATTAGTTAAATTTTTTAACTGCTTAGAAAAATTAATATTATATCCAAATAATAACACACCCCCTAATCCTAATTTACCTATGTCATCCACTATCTCAACCACACCTTGATCCTCAACATCTGCTCCACGAAAGCCAAACATCAACATACTGGCTATTTTCTGCCTTAGGATTAATTTATTATTTTTTGACATAGAAATATTAAAACTCATCAATTATTATGAATGATGCCACATAAATAATCAATGAGCTATAAAAAGAGTACTTTTACAAATCAGCATGCTCTGCTTGAGGGGTATTATATTCATCAAGCGTATCAATTAATTTATCTGTTAAATCAGTTTTTCCAAGCTTAATGGCGTGCACCATAGGATTATCAACACCCTTATCAAGTTCTACAGGATTAAGTTTAGCAAAGCTCAAAATTTGTTCGTCTTTTATATCCTCTTTTTCAATCAAACCTTTTATTATATTAGCAGATATAGTCTTTGTATTAATTTTTCCAAATTTTAATGCAAGATCAACATTTTCTCTTTCGATCAAAAAATCCATAACATTCTCAGAATAATAACCACATTGTTTTAGCAACGATTTTGGATTCAATTTTGCAAGCTCCAATGCTTTATCAATATATTTTTTATCTATTAAAGTACATATAGGCGTATAATAATTGTGAAGTCCGCACCTATTATCAAGAACTTCTGGATTTAATCTTGCTAACTCAACAACCATATCTATTGCATTTTTATCTAAAAAATAATCAAGTGCTGTACAGCCTGAATAACTTCCGCAGGACTCAAGGACGGAGCTAGGGTTTAATTTTGCAAGTTCCAGAGCTAAATCGCTCTTTCCATCCATAGTTAACATGCATACAGGAGTAAAATATCCGTATTCATCTTTATATTGCGCTACTTCCTTAATCAGATAAGAATGCGCTTTGGCGTAAGATAAAATATTATCTCTGTCTCCTTTTTGTATTAAATTTAAGAGCTTGTAAAATTTTGTATCTGTCATAACTACTTCCTAAGTATTTAAAGTTTATTAAATACAGATTAAGGCAAGCGTGTCTATTTATTTTTGCTTAATTTATCAATTAATTTTTCCATAGATTCAGGAGTGAGATTTTCGTGATAATCGTTATTAATTTGAACCAGAGGGGCATCAACGCATGCTCCTAAACACTCAACTTCTACTAAAGTAAATTTATTATCTTTTGTTGTTTCTCCCAATTCTATCCCTAATTTTTTCTTGCAAGTTTGAGTAATATCTTTTGCCCCTCGTAACATACAAGGCGTTGTTCTGCATACTTGTATTAGATTTTTTCCAACAGGTTGTTTGTTAAACATTGTATAAAAATTTGCAACTTCATAGACTTGGATCATAGGCATGTCTAGCAATGTGGCAATGTAATCCATTGCTGCAAGAGGTATCCAATTATCATGCTGTTCCTGCACTAAATACAATAAAGGCATAACTGCGCTTCTTTGTTTTCCAACAGGGTATTTTTTTATATATTTATTGGCTTTTTTAAGATTGCTTGTAGAAAATTTGAAAGACTTTGGTTGCTCGAATTTGCGCTCTTTAAATATTGAAGACATAATTTTTACCTATCTATTTCCCCAAAAACAACATCCATACTACCAATATTGGCAACGACATCAGCAAGCATATGTCCTTTACTCATAGCCTCAAGAGCTTGCAAATGAGCAAAGCCTGGGGCCCTAATATGGCATCTATATGGTTTATTGGTACCATCTGCTACTAAGTATATACCAAATTCTCCCTTTGGAGCTTCTATAGCAGTATAAGTTTCCCCAGGCCCAACGTTATACCCTTCAGTGAATAACTTAAAGTGATGAATTAATGCTTCCATCGAATGCTTCATATCTTTTCTTGATGGTGGCGTTATTTTCTTATCACCGGAGTGCACATCCCCTTTTGGCATTTTCTCAAGACACTGTTTTACTATTTTGATAGATTCTTTCATTTCTGCCATTCTGACAAGATATCTATCATAGCAATCGCCGTTTTTACCAATTGGTACTTTAAAATCAAGCTCGTCATATATCTCATAAGGCTGAGATTTTCTTAAATCCCATGGTATTCCACATGCTCTTATCATTGGGCCAGAAAATCCCCAATCTAAAGCTTGCTTTTTTGTCATCTTCCCAATATCAACAAGACGTTGTTTGAAAATTCTATTTTCATCTAATAACGTTTCCACATCAGATATTTTATCTGAAAAGTTTTCGAAAAAACTAGATATATCTTCTAATAATTTTTCATCTATATCTTTTGCAACTCCTCCAGGTCTAATGTATGCAGAATGAAACCTAGCACCAGATGCCCTTTCATAAAATTCCAACATTATTTCTCTTTCTTCAAACATCCATAACAATGGAGTCATTGCGCCGACATCTAGTGCATAGGTCGTAATATTTAATATGTGATTTAAAATTCTTGTGATTTCACTGAAAAGAATTCTTAAATATTTAGCACGCAAAGGAACTTGAAATTTCAATAATTTTTCAACCGCAAGAGCAAAACAGTGTTCCTGACACATTGGAGAAACATAATCTAGTCTGTCAAAATATGGCACTGCTTGGAGGTATGTTTTATACTCTATAAGCTTTTCTGTTCCTCTATGTAATAAACCAATATGTGGGTCTGCACGCTCAATCACTTCTCCATCCATTTCCAATATTAATCTCAAAACACCATGTGCAGCAGGATGCTGAGGTCCAAAATTTATTGAAAGATTTTTTATATTTTTTTTAGCACTTGAATCCACCATTAGTACTGTTTGTAATATTTCAACTTGTTAATTTAGGTTTACACTACCACATAGAATTTTTGAAATAAACAATTTATCCTCAAAAAAATATAATACCTCACCATTAATAGATGCATCAGTTTTATTTGTTCCCATCATCAAATGTCTAAAATCTTAACATAAACGTAACGTTTCCTAGTGCCTACTACACACTATAAATAAATTAAAGTTAAATACTATGAAAAATTATATCACTAAAGAAGAACGTAAAAAAATATTTGATAAGGAGATTAAAAAAGAAATTCAGCATCAGAATGAAGAGATGAATAAAATACCATATATGGAGTAACCGACATTATGGGCTCACGAAAAAACTCTGAGGGATGCTAATTATCAATTGATTCAGTCTATAATCAATAATAATATTAAGGAAATTTCAGATGCTTTGAATAAAGGTGCAAGCCCAGATACAGTTTATACATATAATAAATATAACGCACAGGTAGGTGATTATGTGTATGATAATGATACAGTAATAAAAATGGCTATCAATAAAGGTAAATACGTAATTGCAGCACTTTTAGTTACTAAAGGGGCAAAAGTTACAGAATATGAGATTACCAAAATTTGCGAAAATTTAATAAAGGCTGGAAAACAACACATTGTGACAGGGTTGTTTTATAAAATACCTTTTTCAGAAAAAAATGAGAAAATAAAAGAGATAATAAGAAAATTTTCAAATTTAGATTCTTATGTAAAAGATAATTATTCCTTTGATGGGACTGAAGAAAGTTATGAAGAGAAAAAACAAATAACTCTAAATTCTCTTGTAGATTATGAAATAAAAAGTGAGAAGCAAATGGCTCAAGAAGAGTATTTAAACGAAACTCTTAATTCTGAAAATGGTTTTGAAGCAGCTGATGAAAATCAAATAGAAATAATGATACCGCACGATAATGAGGTACAAACTTTACATAACAATTCGGTAGGAACAGCTGATAACTCAGAATTGACGGATTATGCAATAATGCAGTCACTTTCAGAATTTTAGAGAAAGGGAGTGAGTTAATTAAAGCTTAAAAAAGAGCGCAAAACAATATTTTATAATAAGCTGAAAAAAGAATGTATTTTTGGACGATGTTATTTTATACATCGTCCAGCTGCAATGGGTAATTGTAATTTAAAAAAATATAGACTAGGGTTCTTAAAGAGTAGAAAATATTGATTTTATGAAAACACAACATCTGTTACAAAAATCACAAGATTTAAAATTAGAAGCTCAAGATTTTCTTAAACATCACAATATAGATGCACTATTAAGAAAATATTTTTACGTGCATTATACCGGGAGCTTTGCTTATGATTTGATGTGTTGGAGGGATATTGATATTGTTTTAGAATTAAAAGAAAGTAAACAGAGCGTTAAGGATGCGTTTGCTAAGGTGTTTACAAAATTAATAACTAAAGACGGAATTACCGAAATTGATTATAAGGATGGCAGAAATTTTGAGATTAGGAAGGGGTTGCCCAAAGGACATTATTTAGGTTTTGATATATACGATTATTCCGTTGGTGATAAGTGGAAAATTGATACATGGGTTTTGGATAAGCAGTACTTTCAAAAAAGTAAAAAGCTTGATCATGATATGAGGATAAAACTTAATCCTCAAAATAGGGAGAAAATTATTAAACTGAAATTTAGATATATGAATAATTCAAGTAGAGTTCCACCTCTTGCAAGTTACTATATATATAATGCAGTATTATTTAAAAAATTTGCAACTGATGAAGAGATAATTGAATACGTTAATAATATAATTTCTCAGTAATTATATAATCTAACTTAACATCATGCTTTTCTGTGGGAATATGTTCCACTTCCTGAAAGCTATAGCCTATTCCTATTTTGATAGAATTGATAATTTTTCTTAAGCTTCTGTCATAATGACCATAACCATGACCCAGTCTATTACAATCCTTATCAAATCCAACAACAGGTATTAATAATACATCCGGCACCACTTCTATTCCGGTAGGAGGCTCTTTTATACCAAATTCATTGATAATAAATGTAGAGTTTTCATTCCATTCGTAAAATTTAATGATGTCTCCCATAATTTTTGGTAATGCTGTTTTTATACCTTGTTTATATAGCCAATTTAATATTGGAAAAATATTTGGTTCATTGTTGAATGCCAAGTAGCATGCAACAATATTGGTATTTTTAAAAAATTTATTATTAAATTTAGTAATAAAATTTTCATAAATTTTTTTGCTTAATTTATTTACTTGAGTCAGTGTTAATTCTCTTCTTTGATTTAACAAATTTTTGCGTAGTTTTTTCTTTAAATATGCATTATCATCCATGAGTAAATTTAGTGTATCAAATGAGTAAAAATAAAATTTTCGCTTGCCAAGATTGTGGAGCAGTTTTTAAAAAATGGCAAGGCAAATGTACCGAGTGTAATGCCTGGAATACAATAGTTGAAGAAATTACAAACACAGCAATCACAAAAAAGATTTTGGGTAAAGGTGCCCAAGATGTAGTTGATTTAAGTAGCTTAGATGCAATTGAATCTGATTTTCAAAGAGTAGATACTAGGGTTAATGAAATAAACAGGTTGCTAGGAGGAGGTTTGGTAAAGGGGTCTACTATTTTGATCGCAGGCGAACCAGGGATTGGAAAATCCACATTAATACTTGAATTATGTAATAAGCTTGCAAGACAAGAATTTTTCACAATTTATATTAGTGGAGAGGAAGCGCTATCACAGATAAAATTGAGGGCAGATAGGTTAAAAGTGGATAATAAGCATATACACATTGCAAATATTACTTCACTTGAAAGATTGTTATTATTAATTGCCAAATTAAAACCCTCGATGATTATTATTGATTCAATACAAACGTTGTATTTTGAAAAATTAGATTCCCCACCTGGTTCTGTAAGTCAAGTTAGAGTTTGTACGCATGAGTTAATACAAATTTGCAAAAAACATAGAGTAACTCTGATTCTAATTGGACATATAACAAAAGAAGGTCAGATTGCTGGTCCAAAAATTCTTGAGCATATGGTTGATGTTGTACTCTCTTTTGAAGGAGAAAATACTCAGCAATTTAGAATAATAAGAGCTACAAAAAATAGATACGGCTCCACAAACGAGATTGCATTATTTGAAATGAGTGCAAAGGGACTGCAAGAAATACAGAATCCATCTGAAATTTTTTTACCTAACGAACAGGATAGTGTAGAAAAACAAGGAGCATGTATTTTTCCAAGTATAGAAGGTACAAGAACAATTTTACTGGAAGTTCAAGCATTAGTAGTATCAAGCTTTCTTGCAACACCAAGACGGGCAACTGTGGGATGGGATCATAATAGGCTTGCTATGCTCATAGCAGTACTCAATGCAAAAATGGATATAAACTTAATGAATAAAGAGGTATACTTAAATATAGTAGGTGGTTTAAAGGTATGCGAACCAGCGGTGGATTTAGCCGTAGTTGTTGCTTTAATATCAGCAAACCAAAACATTTCTATAAGCAAGGATACTATATTTTTTGGAGAGATAGGTTTATCAGGAGAAGTAAGGCAAGTTAATAATATGGACAATCGTTTGCTTGAAGCAAGTAAATTGGGCTTTAAGAAGGCAATCATTCCTTTTCAAAGAAAAAAGTTTGCTTGCAATATAGAAATTATTGAGTTAAAGCACATTAATAAACTAAAAAAAATATTAATATAATGCCAAATGCAAGAATTTGATTTTAGTGCTATGAATTACATTGATTATATGTCACTTACTATAATTTTCATTTCGATAATATTTGGGTTTTATAGAGGATTTTTGACATCTTCAATTAGTTTATTTGGATGGATTTTTTCAATAATCTTAACCTATCAATTTTATCCGCAAATTGAGCAATATTTACTGAATTATATTAAAAATAAAGTCTTTGTAATTATTCTTGGTTCTGGTGGTTTATTAATTATTCTTTTAGTAATTTTTGGAATTTTAAATAGCATATTCTATAAGCTGATCGGCAAGCTGAAAAGAAATTTTTTTGATAGAATGGTAGGAATTTTATTTGGTTTAGTGAGGGGATTTTTGATTGTGTCTTTCTTATTTTTATGTTTTTCAATCAGTCTAAAATTATTAGACGGGAAAAAGCATGAACTATCTGAAAAAGATTATCCTTCAGCAATCACTGAAGCTGTTACGTTTGAATTAATAAAAGCAGGAGCTGATGGTTTAGAGGGTATTTTACCAGAATCATTTAATAAAAGGTTTGATAAAATATTTCATCACATGGGTAAAAAAGAAGTTGATGAAAGATTTATTAAAAATTCAATTGATAAGCTATCCCAATTTGCTTCTGATGAACAAATTCAAAGTATTAATCTAAAAAGACAAGATTTAAAATCATTTGAATCTCAGGAAACAATTGAGATCAAAACGTTAGAATTTCTTTTGGAAAATTATAATAAAAAGATAAAGAATGGAAGTATAAAAGAGAAAATATTTTCTAAAAAAGAGCAGGAAAAATTAGAAACAATAATTAGCAATCATTTTGATGAATGATTATATATTGGTCTAGCTAAAATAAAGTAAGTTTTTAATGTAAAACCTCTTTTAATTGATGTATAATCTTGTATAATCACCAAAAAAGATTTTATTATATGTGCAAAAAATTAGCTTTGTTATCTGTAGTTTTTTTAGTATTAGTTGGATGCAATAAAAAAACAATGTCGGCTTTAGGTTTGAAAAAAAGCACGCCGGATGAGTTTTCGATTATACCAAATAAACCCCTTACTATTCCGCCTATGTTTGATCTTAAAGATCCTGATTCACAAGAAAGTCAACATATACAAAATTATAATAAAGTTGCTAATAATGATCATCTATCTCAGGCAGATAAAAAATTTGTGGCAAAATTTTCAGACAATAAAAATTTGAACAGTAATAAAAAAGATTAATTTTTATCATTAATCCTTAAGTTTATTTTACCTTCAATATTTTTTTATTGCACTGCAACTCTTTTGGTACTTTTATCATCCAACAAAGTTCATTTTATACACTTTAATTTTTGAATGCAAAATTGTTGCTATATGTGTACAAGCAATAAATTTGCTAAAGACATTTTATTGGATTGTTTTATGCTTGATAAAATACTATATTCAATTAAAAAAATTTAGGTATTGATGTCATATTTTATAAACATATTAAAAGAATCTGTTAAACCGTATCATTTACTTCAACATCCGTTTTATCAAAAATGGAACAAAGGTGCACTTAATAAAAAAGTCTTACAAGAATATTCTAAACAATACTTCCATCATGTTGAGGCATTTCCTAGATGTATCAGTGCTATTCATTCAAATTGTACCGAATTAGAAAACAGGCAAATCCTATTAGGCAATTTAATGGAAGAAGAAGATAAAGAAAATCATCACCCTGGTTTATGGTTGAAATTTGCTAATGGATTAGGAATAAATTCAGAAGATGTTAAAAATGCAAAGCTAAATCCAGAAACTAAAGAGTTAATAGATGGATTTCTTGAAATCACTAGAAATTCTTATGCAAAAGGTTTAGGAGCCTTATATACGTATGAATACTCAGTACCAGAAGTGGCAAAATCCAAAATTATGGGATTATCAAAATTTTATGCAATTAATGATGCAGAGACTATCAAATTTTTCACTGTACATATTCAAGCAGATGAATGGCATTCAGAAGAATGCTTAAATTTATTAAAAAATTTGAAATCCAATAAGGAACAACAAGAAGCGATAAATGGAGCAGAACAGCTTTCAAAGCTGATGTGGGATTTTTTAACTGGTGTAGACAAGGCAACAGCACGTATTCAATAATTCTTTAACTTTACTGTATCAAATATTTATGCAGTAAAGTTAAATAAATATATCAACTTATAACCGTACTGCTAGGTATTTTCTGCAATACTCATTCATTTTCAACATCAATGGATATAAAATGTGTTTTAAAAGCTTATCTTAAATACATAAAATGAAATATTACTCGCCAGCCAGATTTTATGCCATCTTTTAATACACAGCAAGCTACGAGAAATTTGACCCAGGAAAGATTAAACTTTAATTGATTGATCAATAAAAAAAGCCACTTTACTGTAAATTGTCTGAATATCTTGATCAGCTTCAATAGAATAATAGTTTTTGCTCTCACCATAATATTGAATTAATGGTTTTGTTTGATTCAAATATGCAGTCAGTCTTAGCTTTATTATTTCTGTTTTATCATCCTTTCTAATATAGAAATTTTGACCAAAGCATATATCACATACACCTTTTTTTTTGGTGGGATTAGTAACAGAATTATAACTCTGATCACAATTAGAACAATAAAATCTAGCTGATAGCCTTTTTACTATTTCTTCTTCAGATAAATTTAAAGTCACTATATATGGCTTGTTTAAATTATTTTTAGCACAAATTAAATCAAGTTTTTTTGCCTGCTCAATAGTCCTTGGAAATCCATCTAAAATATATCCACTAAAATTTTCATCTGCTAACGTTAGCTCATTTTCTATTAAAGTGCATACAATATCATCAGAAACTAAATCACCATTATTAATAATTTTTTCCGCTTTCATTCCAAGTTCTGTCTTTTCTTTAACAGCTCTTCTTAAAATTTCTCCTGTGGATAAAATCTTTAAGTGATACTTATCTGCTAATAATTTTGCCTGAGTGCCTTTACCTACGCCAGGTGCACCCAATAAAATTATTATCATTATCTTCGCCTCATCATATCAGTTTTTTTCATCAAGTTTACATACTTATTACTTAACAAATGTGATTGAATTTGTGAGCTTAAATCTAACACCACACTAATAACAATTAATATACTTGTACCTCCTAGATAAAAAGGCATATTAAATTGATGAGTTAAAACCTCTGGTACTGCACAAATTATTGCTATATATGAGGCTCCTATTACTGTAATTCTTGTTAAAATATACTGTAAATATTCTTTTGTCTGATTTCCTGGCCTTCTACCAATAATTATTGCACCACTTTTTCTTAAATTTTCTGCTGTCTCTTCAGGATTAAATACAATTGTACTATAAAAAAAGCAGAAAAATACTATAAATACTATATATAATACAACATATAATGGCTTTCCTTGAGATAGATAAATTTCAACAAATTTGCGCCATCCAGTAGCTTCTGCACCTGCACTAAAACCAGCTATTGTTGCAGGAAATAACAATAATGCATTCGCAAATATTGGAGGTATTACTCCAGAAACGTTAATCTTTATTGGCAAATGTGTTGAATCTCCAGCGTATATTTTTTTTCCAACTTGCTTTCTAGGATATTGTACTACCAATTTTCTTTGTGCCTTTTCCATGAACACTACAAAAACAATCATAAATACAACAAGTATAAAGCATAAAAGTAAAAACTGTGTAGACACTACATTATTCTTACCCATTTCTAGTAATGAAAAAATGGATGGCAATAAACCTGATACAATACCTGCAAAAATTATTACAGAACTTCCATTTCCAATTCCTTTTGTATTTATTTGATCCGCAAACCAAACGACAACAATTGTGCCTCCCATTAGACTAAACATTGTAACAATTCTAAAATAAATTCCAGAATCGCTTATTAGTGCCACACCATTGTGGCTAAGAGATTCAATCCCAACTGCAATACCATACCCCTGAAATAGAGCAAGAATAACTGATAAATATTTTGAATATTGATTTATTTTTTGCCTACCTGTTTCTCCAGATTTTCTAAGTTCACTAAAATCCTTAGATAATACTGTCATCAACTGCATAATTATTGAAGCCGTTATGTATGGCATAATGTTTAATGTAAATATAGACATTCTACCAAGTGCTCCACCTGTTAAAACGTTAAACATCCCTAAAATTCCTTTTGCCTGTTCGTTAACAATACTATCCAAAATCATTAAATTAACACCAGGTAATGGTATATAAGTTCCAAATCTATAAATAATTAAAATAAATATAACAAAAAAAATCTTTTTGCCTAAGTCTCCACCACCCTTTAAAGGATTACCAAAATTTTGGCTTTGATGTTTTTTCATTTTAATTATATTGTGATTATACTAATTTGATAGTTGAACCATTTTTTGAAGCATATTCAATTAATTTTTTAGAAGCATTATTAACTTCAATATTAAATTTTTGCTCAAAAATGCCTTTTCCAAGTAATTTTAATTTTTCTTTCTTAGGATTAAACAAACCTAATTTCTCTATATCTTGCAACTTAATATCTTGAGTAAGCTTTTTATTTTTTATTAGATAATTAATCTGGTAGAGGTTAACAATTTTATATAATTGCCTGTTGATGGGGTTAAATCCTCTTTTAGGTAATCTTCTATATAAAGGTGTTTGACCTCCTTCAAATCCAGCTAAAGCAACACCACTCCTTGCTGTCTGTCCTTTTCCACCTCTGCCACATGTTTTACCCTTTCCAGAAGCCATACCTCTTCCTAAGCATTTTTTTTTCTTTCTTGCTCCAATATTTCCCTTTAATTGATTTAACATAATATTAATACCATCTTTAAGTTTTTTCTCGCTGACTCGCTATTTCAACTATTTTTTTCCCTCTTTTGTCCGCAATCATCTTAGGTGTGCTTGTTCCTCTAAGCCCCATCATAACCGCTTTAACAACATTATGAGGATTATTTGAACCAACTGATTTAGCTACAATGTCCTTAATTCCTAAAACTTCAAAAAGCGGTCTTGTTGGGCCACCTGCTATAATTCCAGTACCAGCAGGAGCTGCTCTCATTATGACTTTACCAGAACAAAATTTGCCAATAGCATCATGATGCAAAGTTCTACCTTCTCTTAAAGGTATTTTGAACATGCTTTTTCTAGCTTCATCTAGTGCTTTTGCTTTAGCATCCATCACTTCAGTAGCTTTTCCTAAACCATACCCTACTTTTCCTTTTTTATCTCCAACTACAACAATGACTGAAAAACTAAATTTTCTACCACCCTTAGTAACAGAGGTGCACCTATTTACTTTAACTAATCTTTCTACTATTTCTGTGTTATTGTTTACCATTTTATTAGCCATTAAAAATTTAACCCATTTTTTCTTGCACTTTCAGCAAAAGCTTTAGCTTTACCGTGATATTTTAACTTACCCCTATCAAAATATACATCTTTAATTTTTTTATCTAATAGTAACTTAGCAAATTTTTCACCAAGTAATTCCGCAGCTTTAATGTTGTTTTTATTTTTAAAATTTTTAAAATCCTCATTATAAGTTGCTAATGAAGTGATTGTGATTTTTTTATTTTCATCAATAACTTGACTATATATATACTTATTTGAAGTATAAAAACATAACCTGAGCCTATCTGAGTTACTAGGCTTAAGTTTGTACCTAGTTCTCTCTTTTCTTCTGATATGCCTTAATCTTTTACTTAACATTTTTAAAATACCTAATTATTTTTTCTTACCTTCTTTTCTCACGATTATTTCATTCTCATACTTGATACCCTTGCCTTTATATGGCTCTGGCTTTCTTAAACTTCTTATATCTGCGCAAACTTGCCCAACAAGTTGTTTGTCACATCCTGCAACTTCAATTACATTTTTTGTACATTTTATATCAACTTCTTGAGGAATTGGGTATATAATATCATGACTATATCCTAAAGTTAATATTAATAAATCTCCATCTTTATTAACCTTATAACCCACTCCATTAATTTCTAATCTTTTTACAAATCCTTTAGTAACTCCTATTACCATATTGTTTATCAATGATCGTGCTAATCCCCATAAAGATTTTACTTTTTTAGTAATAATCTTAGGAGATAGTACAATTGAATTATTATTTAATTTAAAGTCAATAGAATCAAACATGTTCATGCTCAATTCACCTTTTGGACCTTTTATAACTAAACAATCTCCTTCAAGGTTGATTTTAACTTCATCCGGCACATTAATTTGTTGTTTTCCTATTTTTGACATAATCTCATTTAAAAAATATTACATAAAACTTCACCACCAGCTTTAATATCCCTGGCCTCATTATCATTGATTATACCTTTAGAAGTTGACAATACTGTTACGCCTAATCCACCGTATATTTTATTTATATCTTTGTATGATTTAAAAACCTTTCTTCCAGGCTTTGATACAACATTAAACTCTCTTATAACAGGATCGCTTGATTTACCTTCATATTTAAGTCCTACCTTAATCATATGCACACCTTTTCTTACTTCGTATTTTTCTACACTAGCAATATAACCAGCTTTTAACAAAACGCCCAAGACCTGTTCAATTTTTTTAGAGCAGTACACAATTGTATGTTGCTTTTTAACTACCTGTGCGTTTTTAATTCTTGCTATTGTATCTGAAAGTAAATGTGTTTGTGACATATATGTTTTCCCTTTATTATTACCAACTAGCCTTAGTTACACCAGGTAACTTACATTCTGAAGCTAATTTTCTAAACCATATCCTAGATAAATTAAATTTCTTGTATACTCCTCTTCCTCTACCACTTAGCAAGCACCTATTTCTTATTCTTGTCTTTGAACTATTTCTAGGTAATTTTGATAAGCTAGCTTGAGCTTCAAATCTTTCTTCTAAAGTATTTAACTTACTGTTACGAATTGCCTTAAGCTCAATTCTTTTTTCTTGATTATTACTAAATAACCTTACTCTTTTTAAATTTCTCTGTATTATACTTTTTTTTGCCATGAAAATTTATCTAATTATTTTAATTATAAAATGGTAAATTAAATGTTTTTAATAAAAATTTTGCTTCTTCATTATTATTTGTTGAAGTTACAATAACTATATTCATTCCTCTTATTTTATCAATTTTATTATAATCGACTTCAGGAAATACAATTTGCTCTTTGATTCCTAATGAAAAATTTCCGCTGCTATCAAACTGTTTAGAGCTTAAACCCTTAAAATCCCTAACTCTAGGAAGCGCTATATTCACTAGCCTATCTAAAAATTCATACATTATAGTCTTTCTAAGAGTAACTTTACAGCCAATCTTCATTCCTTCTCTTAATTTAAATGCAGCTATAGATTTTTTTGCCTTAGTTATCAATGGCTTTTGTCCAGTTATGGCCATAATCTCATCGTAAACTTTATCCATAACCTTAGAATCAGTAATTGCCTCTTTTACAGATACATTTATTGATATTTTTTTTAACTTCGGTATCTGCATATCATTTTTGAAACTAAAGTGCTTTTTAAGCTCCTTTCTACTAACCGTGTTATAATGTTTCTCTAATCTTGAATTAGTCATAATTAAACTTTTTTATTATCTATCAATTCACCTGTTTTTTTTAAGTATCTAACTTTTTTACCGTCTTCTAAAAATTTAAACCCTATTTTAGCTGCAGAATTTGTTTTTGGATCAATATGCATAATATTCGAAATATGAATCGGCATTTCTTTCTGTACAATACCACCTTCTGGATTTAATTTATTAGGCTTAGTATGTCTTTTTACTAAATTTACACCATTTAAAATAACTTTATTGCTTTTTGGTATAAAATTAACAATTTCAGAAACTTTGCCTTTATCTTTACCAGTAATAACTTTTACTTTATCATTTTTTTTAAATTTATTTGCCATTTTATGTTACCTCTGGAGCTAATGAAATTATTTTCAAGTAATTCTTTTCTCTAAGTTCTCTAGGGATAATGCCAAATATTCTAGTACCAACTAACTCTCCCTGCTTATCTAATAAAACCACCGCATTATCAAAAAATCTTATTACGACTGCGTCTTTTCTTCTTTTTTCCTTTCTAGTTCTTACCACTACTGCATGGAACACTTCTCCTTCTTTTACTTTGTCTGATACAGCAGCTTTTTTAATAGATACGACAATTTTATCACCGATACCTGCAGACATTTTTTTACTTCCACCAAGAACCTTAATACACTGAACTATTTTAGCTCCAGTGTTATCCGCTACATTTAATTTGCTACCCATCTGTATCATAATTAACCTTTATCATTTAACAAAATTTGCCATTTCTTCAATTTAGATATTGGCTTACTTTCCACTATCTTCACCTTATCGCCAATATTCAAAACATTATTTTCATCGTGAGCTAAATATTTTTTACTTCTTTTAATAATCTTTTTATATTTTTCATGTAGCACTTTCCTTTCTACTAACACAGTTACCGTCTTATTAGCTCTATTATTTAGCACAATACCTTCTAATATTTTTTTTGACATAATAATTAATTATTTTTATCTTTAACTTTATTTAATACAGTAAAAATTCTAGCTACATTTTTTTTGACCACCTTCATTCTAGAAGTATCTTTCAACTCACCTAAAACTTTTTGAAATCTCAAATTAAAGTACTCCTTTTTATACTTAAGTAATTCAATTTGTAAAGCATTATTATCTAAATTTTTTAATTCCTCAAATTTCATTCTAAAGCCCCTCCTCTATATTCTTAATTATTTTGGTTTTAATTGGTAATTTTGCCGCAGCTCTTAAAAATGCACCTCTAGCCTGCTCTTCAGTTACTGAATCAAGCTCAAATATAATTCTACCTGGCTTAACTCTACATGCCCAAAATTCTGGAGATCCCTTTCCTTTACCCATTCTAACATCGGCTGGCTTTTTACTTACAGGAATATCTGGGAAAATTCTAATCCATAACTTACCTGCCCTTTTTAAATGCCTATTAATAGCTTTTCTAGCAGATTCGATTTGCTTCTCCTGTATTCTTTCTGGCTCTAATGCCTTCAAAGCAAATTTACCAAATGCAATTTTAAAGCCACCCTTAGCCTTTCCATGAATCCTACCTTTAAAAGCTTTTCTAAACTTTGTTTTCTTTGGACGTAATATCATTTTTCTCTACTGTATTATTTTTTAAATTTTCAAGCTTATCTCCTTTATATACCCATACCTTTACTCCTATAAGGCCGTATATAGTATGTGCTTCTGCCGCATCATAAGTAACCATTGCCCTAAGCGTATGAAGTGGCACTCTTCCTTCTTTATACCATTCTGTCCTAGCTATCTCAGCCCCTCCTAAACGTCCAGATACACTTATTTTAACTCCTTTTACACCCATTTTCATTGCATTTGATATAGCTCTTTTGACAGCTTTTCTAAAGGAAACTCTTTTTTCAAGCTGCTCTGCTATAGTTTTAGCTATAAGCAAAGGCTCTGTTTCTGCTTTTCTAACTTCAGTAATATTTATAATTACTTCATTTGAGGTTATTTTAGATATATTTTCTTTTATTTTAGCTACATCAACGCCTTTTTTACCTATTACAACACCAGGTCTTGAAGAATGAATATTTATCATAATTTTATTGGCTGGGCGCTCTATACAAACTTTATTAATTCCAGCGTAATTTAATTTATCAAATATCATACCTCTTATCTTAATATCTTCATGCAATTTTTTGGCATAATTTCTTTTGCCATACCATGAAGAATCCCACGTAGATACAATGCCTAACCTAAAGCTATTTGGATTTACTTTTTGTCCCATATTACCCTCTTTCCTCCACAATTATTGTAACTTTACTAAATGGCTTGATTATTCTATTTATTCTACCTCTCGCTCTAACCATTGAACGCTTAAGAGTTAAAGATTTACCAATCAATACTTCTTTTACATATAATTTATCTATATCTAATCCATGATTATTTTGCGAATTAGCTATTGCAGATTTAAGAATATTTTGCAACTGTTTTGAAACTCTTCTTTTACAAAATTCAAGTTGTAATATAGCTTCATTAACATTTTCTTTTCTTATAAGATTAGCAATAACATTCAATTTTTGAACACTTGATTTTACTAATTTATCTGTTGCTTTTACTTGCATAAACTTACTAATATAATTATTTTCTATTATTTCCATGACCATTGAATGTTCTTGTTGGAGAAAATTCGCCAAGTTTTTTACCAACCATTTTTTCATTAACAAGAACCTGAATAAATTTTCTGCCATTATGCACAGAAAAAGTTAGTCCAACAAAATTTGGCAAAATAGTAGACTTTCTTGACCATGTTTTTATCGCAACAAATTTTCCACCAGAAACTGCATCATTTACTTTTTTTAACAATTTTGGCTCTACAAACGGTCCTTTCCAAACTGATCTATTACTCATAATTAATTCACTTATTATTTATTTTTTTTATGTCTACTTTTTATTATAAATTTATCTGTTCGTTTATTATTTCTGGTTTTAAATCCTTTTGTTGGTTTACCCCAAGCAGATACAGGATGTCTACCACCTGATGTTTTACCTTCACCACCACCATGGGGATGATCAACTGGATTTTTGGCTACACCTCTAACCTTAGGTCTAAAGCCAAGCCATCTTTTCCTTCCCGCTTTACCAAGTTTAACGTTTTTTTTGTCAACATTTGAGACAACTCCAATAGTGGCTTTGCACTCACCCTCAACCATTCTAACCTCACCTGAACGAAGCTTTATAGATACTTTACCAGAATCTTTATTTACAATCGTAGCAAATGATCCAGCAGACCTAGCAAGCTGAGCTCCTTTTTTTGGTTTCAATTCGACATTACTAATTATAATGCCAACGGGGATATTTTTCAACTGCATACAATTGCCAACAGCAATCTCTGCACTATTGGAAGATATAATTTTATCGCCAATTTTTAAATTTTCAAGAGCAATGATATACGAATATTCATTATCACTATATTTTATTAATGCGATATTAGCAGATCTATTTGGGTCATGCTCAAATCTTTCAACTGTTGCAGATAATTCCTTTGATCTCTTAAAATCAACTATCCTGTATTTCTTTTTAGCCCCTCTTGATTTGCCAAAAACAGTTATTCTTCCAAGATTATTCCTTCCCCCTTTAGTATTTTTACCTTTCACTAGGCTTTTTAAAGGATCACCTTTCCAAAGCCCTGATTTATCAACCAAAACTAATTGCCTTTGTGAGGGAGTAACTGGATTATAATTTATTAACGCCATCTTTAAACACCTTTTGAAAATTCAATTTTCTTCATATCTTTTGTAGTTATAACAGCTTTTTTAAAACCAGACCTCTTACCTTTTCTACCTTTAAAAATCTTTGTTTTTCCATGAATATTAATTATGTTTACACCTTTTACTTCAACATTAAAAATTTGTTCAATAGCTTTTTTGATTTGAGCTTTATTACTCTCTGGACTCACAATAAAAACATATTTACCCAAAGCCTCTAAACTATTACTTTTTTCTGTTAATAACGGCTTTTTAATAACATCATACACATTTAATTTCATTATTTAAACCTCGCTAATACATTATTGAAGGCATCTTCAGAAAAATAAATTTTATCATGTTTAATAATATCCAAAACATTTATACCAGCTAAACACAACTTATCAACTTTATAATTATTTCTAATAGACTTCACAAAATTATCATCGAAATTGCTATCGATAAATAATATTTTCTCAGACAATATTTTATCTCCGTACATATTTAAAAAATCCTTAGATTTATTTGTATTAAGTTTTAGATGCTCGTGTACAATAATAGATTTATCTTTAAATTTCAATGCTAAAGCATTTAATAGAGCTATTTTTTTTACTTTTTTATTTACCTTGTACTCATACACTTTATTCTTATTAGGTCCAAAAATTATTCCACCACCTACAAATTGCGCACCTCTTATACTACCATGCCTAGCTTTACCTGTACCTTTTTGCCTATAGATTTTTCTGGTTGAGCCCCTAACTTCAGAAATTTCTTTTGTATGACTTATTGGAGACCTTTTTTTTGCTTGTTGCCATAAAACTAATTGATGAATCAAATCATGTCTAATATTCTCTATGTCAAAAATATTCGCTTCTATTTTCCTTAAAATTTTATTTTCAGAATTTAATACTTCTAAATACATACTTCACCTCAATAATTAACAGGGTAATGCTTTTTTAATTGCATCCCTTATATATAAATATCCATTTTTACTGCCTGGAACCGCACCTTTGACTAATAAAATGTTTAACTTACTGTCAATATCAACAACAAGAATATTTTGTTTAGTAACTTTTTTATTACCTAACTGCCCAGCCATTTTTTTACCTTTAAATACCCTTCCTGGATCTTGACATTGGCCAGTTGAACCTGCAGATCTATGGCTTACTGACACACCATGAGAAGCCTCTAGTCCTTTAAAATTATGCCTCTTCATAACGCCGGCAAAACCCTTTCCTATGGATGTGCCTGTAATATCTAAATATTGACCTTTTTTAAAATGATTAACGTCTATTTTATCACCAACTTTTAGCGCATATTTTTTATTAATAACAAATTCTTTTATTTTCTTTTTAGGCAAAACTTTTGCTTTTTCAAATATCCCTTTAATACTTTTGGATAATCTTTGTACTTTTTGATCAAATGCCGCTAATTGCAAACTATTATAACCATCTTTTTCTTTATTTCTTACAGATAGAACAACATTTTCATCAACATGAAGCACAGTTATAGGCACAGCCTCGCCATTTTCTTTAAAAATCTGCGTCATACCTATTTTTTTAGCTATAACACCGCATCTACTTTCCTTCATTTTCAGCTCCTTTCATTTTAATTTGAATATCTACACCTGCCGCTATGTCTAATTTCATTAGAGCATCTACAGCTTGGGGAGAAGCTTCAATAACCAAAAATCTTGAATGATCCCTAATCTCGAATTGTTCCCTAGATTTTTTGTCAACATGTGGCGATCTATTAACTGTAAACCTACTAATTTTTCTTGGCATAGGTATTGGTCCTTTATATCTAGCACCAATTCTAGAGATAGTTCCTACTATTTCACTAACAGCCTTATCTAATATTCTAGGCTCATAAGCCTTTAATTTTAATTCTATCGATTCTGGGAAATTCATACAAAGACTCCTTTATTTAATAATTTCAGCTACAACGCCAGCCCCGACAGTCTTGCCGCCTTCTCTGATAGCAAATTTCAAACCTTTATCCATAGCTATAGGCGCTAT
>JBGCDJ010000001.1:0-42999 GCA_045105275.1 Candidatus Midichloriaceae bacterium | reverse complement strand
ACACATGCAAGTCGAACGGTAACAGCAGAGCTTGCTCTGGCTGACGAGTGGCGGACGGGTGAGTAACGCGTAGGAATCTGCCTGATAGTGGGGGACAACCTGGTGAAAACCAGGCTAATACCGCATACGCCCTACGGGGGAAAGCGGGGGATCTTCGGACCTCGCGCTATCAGATGAGCCTGCGTCGGATTAGCTAGTTGGTAAGGTAATGGCTTACCAAGGCGACGATCCGTAGCTGGTTTGAGAGAACGACCAGCCACATTGGGACTGAGACACGGCCCAGACTCCTACGGGAGGCAGCAGTGGGGAATATTGGACAATGGGCGAAAGCCTGATCCAGCGACGTCACGTGAATGATGAAGACCTTAGGGTTGTAAAATTCTTTTAGTGGAGAAGATAATGACGGTATCCACAGAAAAAGTCCCGGCTAACTTCGTGCCAGCAGCCGCGGTAATACGAAGGGGGCAAGCGTTACTCGGAATTATTGGGCGTAAAGCGTGCGTAGGCGGCTTTATAAGTTGGAAGTGAAAGCCTTTGGCTCAACCAAAGAATTGCTTACAAAACTGTAAAGCTAGAGTATTAGAGAGGATAGAAGAATTTCTGATGTAGGGGTGAAATCCGTAGATATCAGAAAGAATATCGAAGGCGAAAGCATCTGTCTGGCTAAATACTGACGCTGTTGCACGAAAGCGTGGGGAGCAAACAGGATTAGATACCCTGGTAGTCCACGCAGTAAACGATGAGTGCTAGATGTTAGAACTATGTTTTAGCGTCGAAGCTAACGCATTAAGCACTCCGCCTGGGAACTACGATCGCAAGGTTAAAACTCAAAGGAATTGACGGGGACCCGCACAAGCGGTGGAACATGTGGTTTAATTCGATGCTACGCGAAAAACCTTACCAAGTCTTGACATGTTAGTCGTATAGCTAAGAAACTAGCTAGTCAGTTCGGCTGGACTATCACAGGTGTTGCATGGCTGTCGTCAGCTCGTGTCGTGAGATGTTGGGTTAAGTCCCGCAACGAGCGCAACCCTTATCTTTAATTGCCAACAGGTAATGCTGGGAACTTTAAAGAAACTGCCAATGGAGAATTGGAGAAAGGTGAGGATGACGTCAAGTCAGCATGGCCCTTATGACTTGGGCTACACACGTGTTACAATGGTGGTTACAATATGATGCAATAGGGCGACCTGGAGCAAATCTCAAAAAGCTACCTCAGTTCGGATTGTACCCTGCAACTCGGGTGCATGAAGTTGGAATCGCTAGTAATCGCAGATCAGCACGCTGCGGTGAATACGTTCTCGGGTCTTGTACACACTGCCCGTCAAGCCATGGAAGTTAAATTTTCCTTAAGTAAATGAGCTAACTGCAAAGAGGCAGTTTACCAAGGAGAATTTGATGACTGGGGTTAAGTCGTAACAAGGTAGCCGTAGGGGAACCTGCGGCTGGATTACCTCCTAAAGACAAATATAGATAACTTTATGTTATAAAAAACAATTACTATCGCCACCGTCTTGTAAATTCTATATTTTATATATATTTCAATCTATGAAATGAGGAAAGGAAAATGAAAAATATCTGCTTTATTATTTACATTTTCATTATCTGCTTAATTAAATTTTTAACAAACGAAGAAATTGCAATATCTATTATAGCCTTGAATAAAGGAGAAGATTTTTATAATAATAGGGATTACACTAATGCTTTAATACATTTTAAGAAAGCTACAAATTTAAATAATTTAATAGCATTATTTTATTTAGGAGTGATGCATGATAAAGGATATGGAGTTCCTAAAGATTATTAAAAGGCGTTTAAATATTATAAGCAATCAGCTGATCTTGGATATGATCTTGGTATAAATAATTTAGGTATATTCTATTATTATGGTTTAGGTGTTAAAAAAGGCTCTATCACATCTGTAAATATGGTGTAAAAAATTTTAAATTATTTACATATTTTTTTATTAAGCAGTGAGTAAAAGAAATGTATCAAATTCAGAATTATAATTAGCATTTTAATCATATGCAATAATTCTATTCCTGCAATGGTTTTGGCGGTACTTCTGAAGGATTTGAAGCCAAGAATCGGTCTAGTTCGTTTCTGTATAAATCTATTATCGCCTTCTATCCTGTTGTTGAGATATTTGTTTTGCCTGATTTCTATTTGATCTTCTTTAGATAATGGCTTATGGATTGATTTAAAGTAGAAGTATTAGAGCCACTTTTATCTATATTAACCTTTATAGGCTGTCCACTAGATTTAATTTACGCTTTAGCTGCCCTCTTATCCCTTTTTGCTCTTAGCATAAAATCTATGGTATCTCCGTATTTATCAACAGCTCTATACAAATATACCCATTTACCCTTAACCTTAATATAGGTCTCATCCATTCTCCAGCTACTATTTACTGGGCTTTTCTTTTCCTAAATCTTCTTTTGAGTATTGGCATAAACTTTATTATCCATCTTTACAACGTAGCGTGATCAATGTTGAGTCCTCTCAACTCACCTATCTCCTATCTCTCTATAACTTGAAGAATACCTTCCTTTCATATACTAGGATATCATTATAATTTCTGGACCATATTCATGATTCTTAAAGTATTTCATTAATTTTGCGGTTACTTTCAGCATTATTACCATCTATCATTTCTTTCAGAATATCGAAGATTATTATACTTTTCAACAGATGCGACAGAACCAATTTTTCTGATCATGAAGATAGAGAATTAAGTATGGAAGATAATATAATTAATAACCCTGAGAATTGATGGACTATAAATTAGATGGAACTGCTGCAAACTAAGTCAAATAGCAATAAAAAGTAAAAAATGGATTTTTTCACCTTCTTCTTAAAATTTTTAAGTTTGCAACAATAACTCTTAAATTATAGATTTAAAAAATTGACTATATGTTTTACCATTTATTTTAATAAGTTTTTAAATATAAAAACTATAGTTTTTCAAGAGCTATAGGTATTTGAAGTTTAGGCATTCCTCAATTTCATATAGAAGAAAATGCAATTGCTTCTGCTTGCTCATCTCTATTTCTCGCCACCCCTAAAGATACTATATTTTTTCCTTCTTTTTTATTTATTTTATCCATCAACTTTGAAATCTGCTCTAATTTATTTTTTTCTCTCAAATTACAATCTATATCATTATTAAATAATACTAACTGGTCATCTTTTTGTTTAGTCAAATTGATAAATGATATAGATATTTTTTTGATACTTAGGTTAATTTGATTATTAATTAGCGAATCCCACATAAACTTCATTTTATCCCCAAGAGAAAAATCATCGCATAAAGAATTGATTCTTTGATAGTTTTTTAAACTACCTTTATTAGCCAAACTAAGTTCAAGATTGATGCCATTAGCATAAAATTCTTTTTCTCTAAGTCTTGATGTAGCGGTAAGCAATAATCTTCTTGCTGCGTCATACGCATTGTTTGGATTTCTCATTTCTGGAGGAAGAATCTGGCTATTTCCTATTGATTGAGTATCTTTTTTTTCCTCGGGCATATTACACCCCCTCAGTAAATAGTAGTATTTTTCACCAACTATATTGCCAAAAGCTTTTTTTAAAGTACTGACATCCTTATTGCAAAGACATTCTACTGAATTGATGCCCTTAGATATTAATCTTGTATAGGTGGAAGCTCCGATACCAGTTAAGCTTCTTAAATTTAATGAGTAAAGTTTTTTAGGCAAATCACTTCCTTCTAGCACGACCAAACCATCTACTTTTTCTATTTCTGTTGCTATTTTAGCCAAAAATCTATTAGGGGCTATGCCAACGGAGCATTTAATATTATCACCTATATTGTTGGTTATGCCTTTTTTTATTTTATATGCTAATTCAACTGCATTTTGCTTTAATTGAAATTTCCCTGTAAGTCTGCCTGCACATTCATCTATAGATAAAATATCATCAACATATATGTGCTTATCTATCTCTTTGAGTATCCTATGATGGTATCCTCTATATTTATCATGATTTGATTTAACGCAAATTAGATCAGGAACCATGCGCTTAGCCTCGCATACGTTTGTACCTGTTTTTACCCCTAGTTTTTTTGCTTCAATACTCGCTGCAATAGCACATGTAGTATTAGAATCAAGTGGAACTACAATAAGGGGTTTATTTCTATATGACGGATTATAGTGTTGCTCTACTGTGGCAAAATAGCTATTAATATCTAAATACAACCAATTAAGAGTAAGATTATGATAGCTATTCATGGTTACCAATAAATTATTTCTCTAAAATAGATGATAAAATATACATAGCTTCTTCTCGCTCTTCTAGAATTTCATCAAGTAGGTTGACAGTCGTTCTCTTGCAGTCTTTTTCGTATACTTCGATCCAGTGCAATATTGTGTCTACTATTAGTTGATTATCTAAAAAAAGATTGTTTAGCATTATGTGAGTGCTAACATCATTTTTTGAGCCTTTAATAACACTTAACTTAGCAAAATTCTCTAAAGTTGCTGGGATTTTTGTTTTATATAGCCTGATATGCTCAGCTATAGTATCTATGGAGTTAAGGTTATCCTTATATAACTTTTCTAATAACTTATGATATTGATAGAAATTTTCTCCAGTTATATTCCAATGGTAATTTTGGGTTTTTAAACCTAGTGAATATAGCGATGCTAATATAATTAATAGCTTTTCAGATAGTTCATTTTTATGTGTAGACATATTACCCCTTTGTTATTATTTATATAAATATTAATATTTATATTTTTGAATGTAAAGATTGCGCTCTAAGCATACCCCCCTTAGCTTTATAAGTTATTCTAAATTAATCTTAATTAAAATCAACTACACATTCTATTATACGTAATTATTGCTAAAACCAAGCATTTTATAAAAATTGTTACTTGCTGTAGAATTTTATAGCTAGTAGTTGTAGTTGGTAGGTTTCCATATTATAGCAAGATATTTGACTTGTAGAAAATATAGTATAACTAAATAACCTCCTAAAACTGTTTCCAAATTTGTTAATAATTTAATTGAACCACCCTAAGATCATTACAGCTCATCATGAGTATCTGATAAAGCATCTCTTGTAAAGCGTTGCACTATTTGCCCATCAACTTCTACTTCTTGAAAAAAATTATTGTAAAGATCTCTAATAAATATTGTACTTCTTGATACACCTTCACAGCCACCGGGTTCTAATGAATTATACAGCATTATATCGCAAATTTATTGTGTAGTTCCATATCCTCAGCAACGCCTATTAAGCTATATGGATTTTTAGTCTTAGAATGTATGTATTGCCCTATTAATATCGATAAATCCTTATCTTGGGTCTTTGTGATCAACACCCCTGTCTTTTACAATTTTTTGGATTAACGACAGTTATCACTTGATCACTATAATCTATGGATAATACTAAAGTTTTTAACACCATGCTATTATGTAATTTTTTATTCAACATAATTATGTATTGATTATTTTGTTAACTATCTTGGAGATATGGTAATAAAAAATTATCAATAATGAAAGTGCAATTTGTTGCAATATTGGTGAAAGCCTTGGTATTGAGATTTGAGATTTATAAAGCTTAATTAGTTTTTAGTAGGGAGATTATCCATTATCACCTTCAGACCGCATCCTTTATTATCCATTTACATAGCTTTGTTGCATGAATAAAACTAATAAGAGCTTGCTATAAAATGGAGGGAAGAGTATATAAAATTTAGTCCAAATCCTGGAGGAGTAAGATTTATTAGGCAACCTCAAGATGGAAGAAAGAGCTATGGAAATAGGCTGAAAGTAGAAAAAACTTTTTCCAGATATAAACGAATTATTGACAATGAATTTAAAACTCAATATTTTTTAAGTCAGCAAAAAGAGGCAAAATTATCGCTACTTATTTTATATAAAATGAACGGCATTTAAATGCCAATAGCAATCCGTGTCGCCTAAAATCAGCAGGCCCCAGGTGTTTTATGCAATAAGTTTAACAACTTAACTATCTCTTTGTTTGCACTAATTAATTGTTCACGTAATTTAGATATTTCTCCGCGCATTCTAGATTGTTCTTTATTATTAGATGTATGCATTTCCTCTTTTAAAAACGATATATCGGTTGTTTGTTTCACCAATCTTAAAAGATCCGATGCTCCTGTTTGCACTAATACAAATAATATGTCCTTATCAGATTCCGGTGCTGAGTGTATAGTGCCATCTTTATATCCATTGAAAAATACAGAGCCAAATCCACTTGTAGCATTATGGATTTTTTCATTATTAAGTTTTCCTTTTATTATTTCTTTATCAGAGAAAAGGCTTGGTTTTTCCTCAATCGTTGCATTATAAAACATTGTTGAATCACCAATTAGATTGAAAGCAAATGAAAGTTGATTAGTACTTTCAATTTTAATAATCTCATCACTAATGCGTGATAAGTGAAATTTTTCTATTATGTTGGCCATTCTTTCAGACTTTAATCCTTCAATATAAGAGCCGTCAGTATGCCAGTCTGTTGCAATAGTATTGCCAACTCGAATCAAGACTCTTGCATCCGTATATCCAGATATTTTGGCGATATTATTGGCAAGTCTATCAATTAATTTGGATAAGTAATCTGCGCAATATTCTTCTGTTTCATTTTCACATTTTACTAATTTTTCTAAAGATTTTTTAGATTGAAGTTGCAAATCTTTCAAATCAAAAAATACATTTTCTTGATCATATTCAAATATAAGATCGGCGTCCTTTTTGGTGATTTTCACTGTTGATAGGAAAAATTTTTCTTCATCTGACAAACCTAAATCATAAAATGCAAAAGATTCTTTTTCTATAAAGAGATTAGATAAAGCTTGAGATAAAGGTTCTTCATTAATTAAGCATTGATCAATCTGGTTGAAACCTGTGGCAGTTCCTAATTCTAAAATGTCGTGCATAATGCATCCCTGCTATTTAATTTGGTAAATTATACATTGTACAATACCTTAGTCAATATGCATTGTAATAGTCGATACTGAAGGACTGTATTTTTTGAACTAATTTTTTTAAAAGTATTATTTGAATAATTCAGAGATAAAAAATTTGAGAAATAAATTTCAAATGATTTACAATAAGAGGTAAATCTGTATGTAGAGGCAGCCCCGAGAGCACATTAAGTTGATTGCTTAATACACATCTTTCAGACCATTTTCATAGTTCTTTTATCCATCTTTAGGTAGCCCAATAAATCTGACTCCCCCAGGATTTAGACTAAATTTTATATATTTTTCCATTCTTTTTTTAGCAATTTCTTATTAGTTTTTATTTACGCAACAAAGTTTTACCAAGGTACGCTATTTCCTTGATAATCCAAAAAAGAACCTGTTTTATAACTCTTTTTATTCTCAAGTACATCAATCATACCGCCGATACTCTCTTGTATATCTAATAGAGCATTTTGACCACCCATGTCTGTCTTTACCCAGCCTGGACTCATAATTAGTATCTTTATTCCCATTTCTTCCAATTCCAAAGAAGCATTTCTCATTAAAGAATTAAGTGCTGCTTTACTTGCTCTGTAACTAAATCTTCCACATTTCTCATAAGATGATATGCTTCCCGCTTTTGAGGATATAGACATTACCACTTTTGTACCTCCTGCAATTACGTTTTCTAGCAATGCTTGCAAAATCATAATAGGGCCAATGCTATTTGTTAGAAACATCTCAATTAGGTTGGAAGGTGTAACTAATTTTATTGTGGTTTCAGTATCGTTAAAAATTCCAGCATTTATTATCAGATAATCAATTGCAATTCCCGATAATTCTTTTTTGAAGTTTTTAATATCAGCATCATTTGTAATATCAACTGAATGTATTTTTAACTGATTATGTTTTTTAGATAATTCAAATAATTCTTTGCTCGTTTCAGCATTGCGATATGTAGCAAATATGTTAATTTCTGGCATTTTTAATAATTCAGTAACAAAGCCTAAGCCTAATCCCCTATTTGCACCTACAATTAAAATATTACCTTTAAGCATTATAAATAATTATTTGTCCATTTATCATCATAGTAGTGTTATACGCTTTTTTGAGTAACGCAATATTATTTTTTAGTTTATATTTTTTTTCTTGTCTGACCATTAGTGCTTCATCCCTTGCAGTAGTAAGGTTTTTATGAGTAAGATATTTTCATATTTTGATTTGCAGTTTTTAACTTGATGGTGCCTGCTCAGCCCACATATCAAATTGACTAGCCTTTTTCTGAATAAAATTGTAGTTGTTTAATTGATCTTAATGCATCGGTAATATATTTTACGGTATTAATAGGTAAATTATCTATTTCATAAAATCTCAGGCTTTCACATTTCTGGGGCTCGTTATTTTTAATAATGCCATCCCATTTTTTACATTGAATGAATACATCTATATTCTCTCTGCTGGTCTTGCGATGCATTATATGTAGTACTTGAAGATCACAAGTATTAATATTAATTCCTAACTCCTCTCTTGCCTCACTAAGGGCTTTATACAGTGCTGATTCATTATTCTCTTGATTGCCACATATTAATGACCATTTGTGATCCTCGTATCCAGTATTTTTTCTTAATGACATTAAAATTTTGTTGTGCTGCCTCAGCAATAAAGAGATGTTGACATAAGTTTTTGACACTATTGAAGAGTAATATTTCAATATGTTATAATTGTAGACCATATTATTAGTTTTCATAAATTGCAAGAATGGCCAGTAATTATTTAGCTTACTTTTTCAAGATACATTTTGCATAAATCAGAAATAGAAAAATAGATTAAAGGTGGATTAATCTGAAGGGAGATTGAAGAAATTTCTAAAATGCAATTCATTGAAGGTAAAAATATATTGCGCATCTCCTACTAGTGTGTAAATAACAGAAATGTTACTTATAAATTTTTCTACTATGCTATATTCATATTTCGTTGGAATTTGTATGATGAAATTCAATATGATTTAGCAATTAAATTAATTAGCTCGCACAAAGATAACGATTGCCCGAATATCATTTAAATATTCATTATATCTTTAGACTTAATATTTAATATATCGTCTATTCTATTTATAAAATCATCAGTAATTTTTTGAATTTCTTGAGAATAAAGTTTAGATTCATCTTCGGAAATCAATTTATCTTTTTCTTGTTTTTTAAATTCATCAATACCATTTCTTCTATTATTTCTGATTGCAACTTTTGCTTGCTCACTATATTCATTAGCTTTTTTAACTAACTCCTTTCTTCTTTCCTCACTAAGATTAGGTAGATGTAATCTTATAACTTGTCCTTCGGTGTTAGGTGTAAGGCCTAAACCCGAATTTAAAATAGCTTTTTCTGCGCTAGAAACCAATCCCTTATCCCATATTTGAATTAGTAATGTTTTTGCATCTGGTGCGCTTACGCTACCAATTTGGTTTAAGAACATATCTCTTCCATAGGCATCAACTTTAATGGGATCAAGCAAGGCAGTTGAAGCTCTACCAGTCCTTAAACCACTTAATGAATGATTTAAAGAAGATATAGTGCCTTCCATTTTGGTTCTTAAATTTTTTAGAATTTCTGAATCTCTATCCATAATATTGCTATTTTATAGTTGTAAAATCACCTTTGTTTTGTAAAACTCTTGCAAATTCACCTTTTTTCCCGATGTTAAAAATTCTGATGGGCATTGCATTATCATGCGCTAATGTAATTGCAGTTGTATCCATTACAGATATATTATTTTTAATTACCTCGTCATGACTCAATTCTTTATATTTCACAGCTGCACTATTTTTTTTAGGATCCTCAGAGTACACACCGTCAACTTGAGTACCCTTTACGATAAGAGAGCAATTCATTTCAATGGCTCTTAAAACAGCTCCTGTATCGGTAGTAAAAAAAGGATTTCCTGTTCCCGATGCAAAAATTACAACGCGTCCTTTTTCTAAGTGTCTTACAGCCTTTCTTCTAATGTATTGTTCGACTATTGTTATAATAGGTATTGCAGATACCACCCTAGTAAACAAGCTCTTACTTTCTAATTTGCTTTGTAATGCTATAGCATTTATTACTGTAGCTAGCATCCCCATATAATCTGCTGTAGCTCTTTCAATACCAACCTCTGCTACTGTAGCTCCTCTACATATATTACCACCGCCAACTACTAAACAAATCTCGTACCCTAAATCATATACTTCTTTAATATCTTCACATATTTGGTCTATTATGGTGTTATCATGACCAAATTTTTCGCTCCCCATTAATGCTTCACCAGAGATTTTTAAAAGTACTCTATTTTGTTTTTTCATCTGATTGATATCAATTATTCGCCAATTTCATATCTTAAGTATCCAGTAACATTAAAATCACAATTATTACTAGATTTTAATTCTTCAATTACTTTTTTAATTTTTGTCTTTCCATCAATAACAAATGGTTGCTCAAGTAATACAATTTCTTCGAGGAATTTTCTAATTCTTCCCTCTATCATTTTTTCGACAACATTTGCTGGTTTGCCACTTTCTAAAGCTTGTTCTCTGAGAATGTTTTTTTCTTTTTCAACTACATTTTGATCAAGACTTTCAACATTTAAAGCCATAGGCTTTGAAGCAGCAATATGCATTGCTAACTGTCTTCCAAATGCCTCAATCTCATCATTAACTTCACCTTCTAAAGCAACTATTACACCAATTTTACCAATACTATCTGATAGTTTATTATGTAAATATGGTATCATTTTTCCTTTGCTAACACTAAATTTTCCAATCTTTTTTAATATAATATTTTCACCAATAATAGAAATATGCTCTGCTATCAGTTCGTTAATTGGGGTTGATTCATGTTCGCCCGATGCTAGAAATTGATTTGTATCGTTTCCTTCAAATTGATGAGCGCTCTTTACTACTTTATCAGCTAAACCTAAAAATTTATCATTTTTTCCAACGAAGTCCGTTTCAGATCTTAGCTCAATTATAGTGGCATTATTTCCATCAATATATGTCGCAATAACTCCTTCACTGGTGTCTCTTCCAGCTTTTTTACCAGCAGAAGCAAGACCTTTTTTCCTAAGCCATGCAATAGCATCTTCAATATTTGAATTATTTTCTTCTAGAGCCTTTTTGCAATCCAGCATTCCAGCTCCTGATTTATTGCGTAACTCTTTAATTTGATTTGCACTTATAGACATACTTCAATTTACCTACTTTTTATTATTATCCTTATCCTTTTTATCGGATGGTTTATTAATTTTTTTTGGATCTGTTTTTTCTTCATCTGCAGGTGGCAATTTTTTTAAATCTACTCCTTGCGATGATAAATTGTCCTCAATTCCTGCCAATGCTGCATCTGCAACCAAATTGCAATAAAGCTCTATGGATTTTCTAGAATCATCATTGCCTGGGATAACAAAATCAACGCCTTTAGGGCTAGAATTTGTATCAACTATGGCGATTACAGGTATATTTAATTTATTTGCCTCCTGAATAGCTATAGCATGAATTTTAACATCTATAACAAATAAAATATCAGGTAATCCTCCTAAATTTCTAATTCCTCCTATAGCTTTTTCAAGTTTTTCTTTTTTCCTTGAAAAATTTAATAATTCCTTTTTAATATATTTATCATCTTCAGATTCTAAGATTTCTTCATATTTCTTTAAGGTTTTTATGGATGAAGAAACTGTTGACCAGTTAGTCAACATTCCACCTAACCAACGGTGATTAACATAATATTGTCCACACTTTACAGCAGCATCTTTTACTACGTCGGTAGATTGTTTTTTTGTATTAACAAATAGTATTCTACCATTTTTAGAGGCTATACCAAAGATGATCTGCAACGTATTGTACAAGTGATAAGCGGTTTGTTGCAAATCTATGATATGAACTTTATTTTTTACACCATAAATATATTTCCCCATTTCAGGGTTCCATAGGTTTTTTTTATGCCCGAAATGAGCGCCAACCTCTAGCAGTGACTTGATAGTAAAATTAGGTTTATGTGACATTTAAATACTCCTTTTTGGTTATACTAAATGCAGAATATATCGAATATGACACCAAAAAATATCTGCATGGTTTTTATAATCCAAGACTATACATATTAGTCATTAAAATTTCAATATTAAATTTGAATTATAAATAAATTAAAGGTTATAAAAAAAATTTTATTTGTTTGTAGATAAAAATTACATACTATTAATATTGTACTATTTTTCTAGGGATATAAAAATGACACATAAACTTGTACTAATTATTGATTCTAAATTTGCTAAAATTTATAAAGCAGAAGGACTGCAATTAAAAAAGTTAATTTCTGAATATGCTGCTGAGGAACTTGGCATTACTCACAAAAAACAATCACTGAGAACTGGTTTTAAAAAACAAGCCAGCGGAATGGCACATTTCTTTGATCCTCATACTGAGTCAAAAGACCTTGAAAGGTGTGAGTTTAGCAAAAAAATTTCAGATATTATTAAGGACATGCTTAAAAAAGAGTCTTTTTCAGAGATAGTCTTAATTGCATCTCCAAAGGTACTAAATCTAATGAGGAAATATATGCAAAAAGCCGTAAATATTGAGATAAAAGAAATAGCAAAAGATTTGATTAATTCAAGTGAAGAGCAAATTGCAAAAGTAGCTTTTTCATAAGCGTTCAAAAAGTGTTGATGCACTACACACAGTGACAATAATTTAATAGAGAGTTGCTAAGGACTTTTTCGCAGTTGTATAATTCATTATCTAAATGCTCGTCGTAATAGGTAGTGCATATGCCTTTGTTATATTATAGAATATAATCACGTCCATTTGAAAAATGAAGTAAGGGAAATGCAATTCCTGTTCCAATATTAAATCCTATCTATTTTAACTATAAATGCATTATACACAGAGATTGTTACAATTACGTTAAGAGTTTGGGTTTTTAAATTATTTACTCATAATAAATAAAAATTAATTGATGATTCAGCGTAGTAATATTTGTTGTATTTCTTTATGCTGTAAATGATAGAGTCCTTGCGCAGGCTTTTTTAGGGGTATTTTTAATTTTTTGTATAAAATTAATTTTTAGATGATATTGCGCTCAATGGGTGCTTACCTAAGAGTAATTTTTTTGTCTTAGAATCGGAAACTTTAGTGTAAATTTGGGTTGAAGATATATCAGAGTGTCCTAATAATTCTTGTACAATCCTTAGGTTTGCACCATTATCCAGCATATGGGTTGCAAATGAATGCCTGATCTTATGGGGCGAAATTATTAGGGGATCAATGTTGGATTTTATAGCAATTTCTTTGAGTATTTGACCAAATCTTTGCCTAGAAATATGGACAATTTTTTTGTTTTTTGAAACTGATGGAAATACCCAATTTGACTTTGCTCCATTCGATAAAAATTTACTTCTAATATTTAGATAATTTTTTAATGCCATGCCTGCCATTTGATTTAGTATTACCGCTCTTTCCTTTTTACCCTTTCCTTCTACTATTAGGAGATTTATTTCTGATTCGTTAGAAAAGCTTTCTAATGCTTTCATTTCCAGCGATACTAATTCAGAAATTCTCATGCCTGTTGAGTATAATATTTCTAACATTGTATAATCTCTCAATCCTTCTTTAGTGGTATTATCATTTGCTGTTTTTATTAACTTATTTAATATGTCCTGTGACAATGCTTTTGGAATTGACTCTGGTCTTTTGGGCATGATTATATTTAGAGTTGGATTTTCTTTAAAGATTTCGTCAGAAACTAAAAAAGAAAAAAATTGCCTAAAAGTGGAGATTTTTCTACCTATGGTTTTGGCCCCTAGGTTCCTATTGCTTAACTCAATTATAAAATCTTTTATTGTAGAGGAGGTAACTTTGTCTAATTTTATATGGTTTAATGTTAGATAATCATGCAAATCTTTAATATCCTTCCTATAAGATGATATTGTATTTTCTGTTGCCCCTCTTTCAGCAATAAGCATTTCGAAGAAATATTCTATATAGTTGTTTGTATATTTTTTATTATTCATTAGTCATTTGTAATGCTGGGTATTACTGATAAAATTAATAAAATCAGTGACTTATATTATTTATGATAAAAATAAAAATTAACCACTATATAAGTCAAAATGAGATAATAATTTATATTAAAATCCGTTACTATCTTTCTCAATAAATATTGCATGTTATTAACAAATATGCAAACTAACATATAATTAACAAATATTTTTATACATAATGAAATTACTTATAGTTGAATCTCCTGCAAAAGCAAAAACTTTAGAAAAATATCTAGGTGGAGATTATAAAGTAATTTCTTCATACGGTCATGTAAGGAGCTTACCTTCTGTAAAAGATGCTGTAGAACCTGAGAATGATTTTAAAATTACTTATAAAGTGCTTGAAAAAGCGAAGGAGACAATAAAAAAACTTTCTGAAAATTTTAAAAAAGCAGATGCTATCTTTTTAGCGACTGATCCAGATAGAGAAGGGGAAGCTATTTCTTGGCATATCTTAGAAGCAATGAAAAGTAAAAAGTCCGTTAATAAAGATATTGAAATAAAACGTATTGTGTTTCATGAAATAACGAAAAGCGCAGTTATAAATGCTATAAAAAATCCAAGAGAGCTAGATAAAGATTTAGTACATGCCCAGCAAGCGAGACAGGCTTTAGATTATTTAGTAGGATTCACCTTATCACCAGTTTTATGGAGAAAATTACCAGGGAGTAGGTCTGCGGGAAGAGTTCAATCTGTTGCTCTAAAATTGCTATGTGAAAGAGAGAATGAAAGGGATAAATTTAGAGAGCAAGAATATTGGTCAATAGATAGTGTATTTCAAAATGATGATAAAGTTAATTTTGACTCTATGCTTCATATATATGATGGTAAAAAAATTGAAAAACTTACCATATCAGATGAAAGCTATGCTAAAGAAATAGTAAAAAATGTTGAAAAATTAAAATATAAAGTTTCTTCAATTAAGAAAAAAGAAATTAACAGAAAACCTACAGCTCCATTTATTACTTCAACTTTAATACAGGAAGCCTCCAGAAAGTTAAATTTTACTGCGCAAAAAGCAATGTTGATTGCTCAAAAGCTTTATGAAGGCATTCAAATTAATGGGGAAGTTACAGGATTGATTACTTACATGAGAACAGATGGTGTTATAATATCAAAAGAAGCTATTAAAAATATTGTTTCTCATATAAAAAATCAGTATGGTCCAAATTATTTACCCTCAACCCCTATTGTTTATAAATCAAAATCTAAAAATGCTCAAGAAGCTCATGAAGCCATTAGACCAACAAATTTTCAAAATAGCCCTAGTGCCATAAAAGAATTTTTAGATAATGATCAATATAGATTATATGAGCTGATCTGGAAAAGAACAGTTGCAAGTCAAATGGCTAATGCAAAATTAGAATCAGTTGCTGTAGAAATATCATCTGAAACTGGTAATAATATTTTTAAATCAGTAGGCTCTACACTTGTTTTTGATGGATTTTACAAAGTTTATAAGGAAGGTCAGGATAATGAGCAAGGTGAAAATAAAAATAAAATTCCAAAACTAAAAGAGGGGGAAAACTTAGAGGTTAATAAAATAATTCCAAATCAACATTTTACTCAACCTCCAACTAGGTATACTGAGGCAAGCATCATAAAAAGAATGGAGGAGTTAGGGATAGGAAGACCTTCTACATATCCTAAAATTATTTCTATATTAATCGAAAGAGAATATGCTAAAATTATACAAAAAAGCTTCATACCAGAATCTAAAGGGAGACTTGTTGACGCTTTTCTTAACAAGTTTTTTAATAAGTATATAGATTATGATTTCACAGCAAATTTGGAAAATGACTTAGATGATATAGCAAATGGCAAAAAGAATTGGAAAGATGTGTTAGCAAATTTTTGGGCCCTATTCAAAAGCACATCCAACGAAGTTTTAGAAATAAAAAATATGGATATAATTAACGAAGTAGAAAATTTACTAGAGGATTATATTTTTAAATCTGATGGTACAGAAAGCACTGATACATTAAGAAAATGCAACAAATGCAAAGATGGTAAGCTAGGGCTAAGAACAAGTAAATTTGGAGCGTTTATAGGTTGTTCAAATTATCCAGAATGTAATTATAAAAGAACGTTATTTGGAGATGAGCCTTTGGAAAGTGCCAGTAACAATGAGAAAATTTTAGGAGTAGATGCAAAAACTCAAGTTAATATTTTACTAAAAAAGGGCCCGTATGGATTTTATTTAGAAAAAGAAGAAGATGGGAAGAAAAAGCGTGCGTCACTTCCAGAAAAATATCCACATGAAAATATTGATTTAGCATTTGCATCCAGCTTATTAAATTTAGCAAAAGTTATAGGCAAACATCCATCTATCAGCGAAGATATATTTGTAAAAATTGGCAGATATGGTCCATATTTAGAGTGTAACAAAAAATTCTATGCTTTAAAAAATATTGATAAGATTAATATTGACCTTAGCGAGGCAATAGAGCTCATTGATAATTACAAACCTAAGGTTAAAAAAAGAAAGAAAAAAAGCTAATGGCAACGATTATACCATATAAGGGTAAATTTCCCAAAATTGCTAATGACGCATTTATTGCACAAAATGCTGTAATTATAGGTGATGTAGTAATTGGTAGTAAATCAAGCATTTGGTATAATTGCGTTATAAGAGGTGATGTTAATCATATACGAATCGGTCAAGAGACTAATATACAAGATGGTACAATAATTCATGTTGGAACTAATAATGGACCAACAATAATTGGTGATGGCATAACAATTGGCCATAAAGCTTTAATTCATGCTTGTACACTACATGATTATTCATTCATTGGTATGAATTCAACCGTAATGGACTATGCGCAAATCAAATCTTATTCTATGGTTGCAGCTGGAGCTTTGGTGACTAATAATAAAATAGTTGAAGAAAATGAATTATGGACTGGTGTGCCAGCTAAATTTTTACGAAAGCTAAAAAAAGAAGAAGTAGATTATATAAATGTATCCAAAGATAGATATATCAATTTAGCTAAAGAGTATATGTATTGACTTTACTAATTAAATAGCTACCGTAGATTGTATAATTGTTATGGTAGTTATTATGTTTTGGAATAGTAAAAAGAAATTAAAAATATTGGCTTTTAATGGTGGGGCGGAAATGGGTGAGGTCTCAATTAGAATCGCAAAAGCACTAGAAGATCATTTAAAAAAGTTGGATTCTCAAAAAAATCTTATAGAATACTTTGATGTAGTTGCTGGAAATTCTATAGGTTCTATAATTACTTCATGCCTAATAGTTCCGTCAGATAAAAATCCCAAAAAACCAAAATTTACGCTTGATGAATGTATAAAAAATTTTGATAAAGATCTGAATTCTATTAATTCCAATATTAATATGTGGGATAAGCTTTCATTAATTTTAATTTTTAAAAATCATATATTAACAGAGAAAGATGTAGTTTTTATTGATAATATGTGTGGTGACACTAAGCTAAGTCAGGCTGTAACTCCAATCAATATAGTATCTTATGATATTGATAATGCCACATCACGCATATGGAGTACCCGTGATGCTAAATCTGACTCAAAAAAGGATTTTTATTTAAAAGATGCCGTTAAGGCAAGTATATCCTATCCAGGTCCTTTTGATTCTAAAGTCACAAAGACAAAAGATAAGATATTAAAAGATTACGACAGAGGCTTAATTGCAGATTCGCCACTTCCTATGGCTTTGCCGCATATTTTTAATCAAGAAAATAACATTTCAAAAGAGGAATCATTGATCATTTCTATTGGCACCACAATTGGAAATGCTAAGCATGTGCTGGCGAATATGGATAACGACTCATTTTTAAAGAATATTTATAATATTTACAAAATTTCTAGCCAAATTCAAAAAAAGCCATTTGATAAATTAATTAAGACATTTATAAAGCAATTTTATAAGTTAGATCTTTCGGTTCCATTAGAAATTCAACATGCTATATATGATAAAGCAAGCAAGGGAAATGGTTTAGATTTCGATAAGATGATGGCTTGTACAAATAAATATATAGATTTATCTAATGAGTTTTTTAATGCATTGGCTAATCAAATTGCTGGAAAAAAACAAAATATTGAAAAATTAGAAACTCTTTATGAGCAATCTACTTTTGACTGTGAAAATCCAACAGAAGTATTATCTGAATATAGTGATGCATATATTACACATGGAGATTTATAAATTTAGGATTGCAAAGTATTATGTATTCCTTAGGGGGGTAAGGAGCAAGAGAAAAATCATAAAGAAAATCACTTGCTTTTTTTATTGAAAAAATTAAAAATTCTAGTAAAACCAATTGTAAAACCTCCATTGCCAGTGACATTGGTTGCCGTTCCAAAAGGATCAAATAATAAGTATACAACTGTTATAACCCCTATCATTTCTGATGAGAAGGCCAGATATTTTTCAAGTAAAGGAGCTACAATTAATAAAACGCCACCAGGCACAGCTGCAACTGCAAATTTTGAAAGTGCATAAAAGAATGCAAAAATTACAAAGGTTTCAAATGTAGGCATCGGCGCATTAAATGTTTTTATCGTTGCAAATGTTAGTATTGTAACACCTATAGCGCTGCCAAGGGTATGAGTATTAATCACAGCAGGAACTATGGCCTTATATAATGTTGATTTATTATTAAATATTTTTTCCATTGAGATTAGCAATACACTCATAGAAGCTGCACTTGAAATTGCACTAAATCCAGTAAAAGCCGCTGGGAATACACTTTTTAAATACATCAAGCATTTTTTTATTTTAAATTTTGAAATAACAAAATAGAACAAACATAAATATGAGATTTGAGTAATTACAATGATTAAAAGCACCTTGCCATAGACTTTAATTGCATTCTCTAATGCACCTTCATGCTGAAGCTTGATTACAAAACCAAGTACAAATAAAGGTAATATTGGAATAAAAAACTTTTTAAGAAATTTAGTTGAAATATTACTCATTGTTTTTGTAAAATTCTCAATTTTTTTATTTCTTTTAAATGAAAATATAATGCTGAGAATAAAGCCCACAGACAATGCTTGATCATTAGTAATGATGAGTGGAATATTTATATCCCAAAGAGGCATTAATATATTATCATTGCTAGTATTATTGTTTTCAGTTACCAAAAAATCTAAAAACGTAGTTCCAACAAAGTAGCCAGTGTATATGGCAATGCTGTTAGAAATGAAGATGCATAAAATTAAAAGACCCGTAAACTTTATAATATTTCCTTCTAGTGATAGCAGACTGCTTGTGATGAAAGAAAAAATAATAAAAGGTAATAATAGCAATAAAATTGATTTTAATATGAGGCTTATGCTCAAAAATAGTTCTTTAATAACTAATGGTATAGAGTTTCCAAATGCATAGGTTACAATTAAAATAAAAAATAGTGCTAGTGGTAATTGAAATTTTTTCATATAATACACATTATATCTATAATTTTAAAAATAAGAACACTATTTAATGTTTGAAATCAAGCTAAATAAGAATATCAAAAAATATAATCATGAAATATCGGGGTTAGATTTACTTCAAGAAGTTGATAAAAGTTTAAGGCATAATTGTGTTGCTATAAAAATCAATGATGAGATCAAAGATTTATCAACTGTGATAAATGAAAATAGTGAAATAGATTTTATATTTTCTTCTTCTCCAGAAGGTTTGGATATAATTAGGCACGATGCTGCTCATATACTCGCACAAGCCGTAAAAGAGCTATATCCAAAAGCTATGGTTACAATTGGTCCAGTCATTGAAAATGGATTTTATTATGATTTTGCAAATGTCAAACCGTTTAATGAGTTAGATTTAGAAAAAATCGAAGAAAAAATGCAAGAAATTATCAATCAAAATCTTGCGATTACTAGAAAGGTTGTTACAAAAGATGAAGCTATTAATTTTTTTAAATCGCAAGGGGAAAGATATAAAGTTGAAATTATCAATGCCTTTCCTAATGATAATGAAATCACTATATATACCCAAGGTAATTTCTCCGATTTATGTAAAGGACCTCACTCTCAGAATACTGGGGTAGTCAAAGCCTTTAAGTTAATGAAAATAGCTGGAGCTTATTGGCGAGGTGATAGCAAAAATGAAATGTTACAAAGAATATACGGAACTGCTTGGTCTGATAAAAAGCAATTAAGGCAATATTTAACTATGCTGGAAGAAGCAGAGAAAAGAGATCATAGAAAGATAGGTAAGCAATCTGATTTATTTCATTTTCAAGAAGAAGCTCCAGGTTCAGTATTTTGGCATCCAAAAGGATGGAATTTATTTCAAAGGCTAATTGATTATATAAGAAATAAGCAAAACAATAATGGATATTATGAAATAAGTACTCCAGAAATAATGGATAAAAAGCTTTGGGTATTATCTGGACATTGGGATAAATTTAGAGAGAATATGTTCACTGCAAGCACTGTAGATGAAGATAAAGTATATGCGGTGAGACCAATGAATTGCCCAGGTGGAGTTCAAGTATACAATCAAGGTATTAAGAGTTATAGAGACCTACCGTTACGATTAGCAGAATTTGGCAAAGTGCACAGATTTGAGCCTTCAGGAGCATTGCATGGTTTGATGAGAGTTAGAGCATTTACCCAAGATGATGCACATATTTTTTGCACAAATGAGCAAATGACTGAAGAATGCATTAATGTCTGCAAATTAATTAAAGAGATATATAAGGATTTTGGTTTTGAGGATGTTAAAGTAAAATTTTCAGATAGACCAGATAAAAGAATTGGCTCAGATGAGGTTTGGTATGAATCAGAAAAAGCATTGTTAAATGCTGTTAAGCAACAAAATTTGCCCTATACTTTTAATAAAGGTGAGGGGGCTTTTTATGGTCCGAAATTAGAATTTGTTCTTAGGGATGCGATAGGGAGAGATTGGCAATTGGGAACTCTGCAAGTGGATTTTAACTTGCCAGAAAGACTAGATGCAAATTATGTTGATAAAGATGGAAAAAAGTATAGACCAGCAATGCTTCATAGAGCGTTATTTGGTTCAATTGAGCGATTTTTGGGTATTTTGTTAGAGCACTATTCTGGTAATTTACCAATTTGGCTTGCACCTATTCAGGTTGCAATTGTTACAGTAACTGATGATCTCTCAGCCTACGCTAAAAATGTCTCAGAAATATTAAAAAAGAATTCAATTAGGCATATAGCTGATTTAGATAATGAAAAAATTACCTATAAAATTAGAAAACATTCTCTTAGTAAAATACCAATTATTGTTGTTTTAGGAAAAAAAGAGGAAGAAGATAAACTTGTGTCAGTGAGAAAATTAGGTAATAAACATCAAGAAGTGCTTGAGTTAAGTCATTTTATTGATAAATTGTTAGATGAAATTAAACAAAAAAGGAGCTAGTTATATCAAAAAAATCTATTAGTATAAAAATTAATTCAAACATTGATTCTAAGGAGATACGCCTTGTAGATAATGATGGAAAAATGTTGGGAATAGTAAAAATCGAAGAAGGCCTAGACTTAGCTAAAGAAAGAAAGTTGGATTTAGTAGAAATTTCAGCCAATGCAGAGCCTCCGGTTTGCAAAATTTTAGATTTTGGAAAATATAAATATGAGCTAAGAAAAAAATCTCATGAGTCTAAGAAAAAACAAAAAACCGTAGAAATAAAGGAGATCAAGCTTAGACCAAATATTGCTATTGGAGATTTTAATGTTAAATTAAATAATGCTAAAAGATTCATAGGTGACGGTAATAAAGTTAAAGTTACGTTATTTTTTAAAGGACGAGAAATAGTACACGAAGATGTTGGGATGAATGTTATTGAGAAGTTTAAGGCAGAGGTTTTGGATTTTGCTAAAATTGAGCTAGATGTTAAAAAAGAAGGAAAGAATATTTCTATTATTATCGCTCCTAAATAAATTAATATAAACATGACACAATTAACCCCTAAACAAATAGTTGCAGAACTTGATAGATTTATTGTAGGCCAAATTCAGGCAAAAAAAGCGGTTTCTATAGCTTTAAGAAATAGATGGCGTAGAAAACAAGTTACTGATGATTTACGAGATGAAATAGTCCCTCATAACATATTAATGGTTGGACCAACTGGTGTTGGTAAGACGGAAATTGCGAGAAGGCTGGCTAAATTTTCAAAATCTCCTTTTATAAAAATTGAAGCTACAAAATTTACAGAAATAGGTTATGTTGGTCGTGATGTAGATTCAATAATTAGAGATTTACTCGATATTACAATAAAGATGGTCAGAGAAGAATTTAATACAGAAGTGGCTAGCAAAGCATTTTACGAAGCTAAATTAAAATTAGTAGATAGTTTGGTTGGTAAAGATGCTTCAGAAAAAACGAAAGAGTTATATTTTAAAAAACTTGATGCTAAAGAACTAGATGACAGAGAAGTAGAAATTTCAATTACTGAATCACCTAATCAAAATTCACAAATTCCAACATTTGATATACCGGGAATGCCTGGAGGTCAAATGGGTATGCTAAATATTGGTGATATGCTAGGAAAAACTTTTGGTGCAAAAAAACAAAAATTAATAAAATTGAAAGTATCAGAAGCTATTAAACATCTAATTAAGCAAGAGACAGAAAAATTAATTGATGAGCAATTAATTTTAGATAAAGCAATCAAAATCACTGAAGAAGATGGAATAGTATTTTTAGATGAAATTGATAAAATTGCAGGAGGTGGAGTAAATAAACGGAATGAGGTGAATAGAGAAGGTGTGCAACGTGATTTGTTACCATTAATTGAAGGTACAATAGTGAGTACAAAATATGGAGCTATAAAAACAAATCATATATTATTCATAGCTTCTGGAGCATTTCATTTAGCCAGACCGTCTGATTTATTGCCAGAATTGCAAGGTAGGCTTCCAATCAGAGTGGAGTTATCTCCTTTGTCTAAGGAGGATTTGCTAAGGATATTAAAGGAGCCAGAAAATTCATTACCAAAACAGTACTGTGCTTTACTTAAAACAGAAGGAGTGAATTTAAAATTTGTTGAAAGTGGGTTAAAAAGCATTGCAAAATATGCTGCGCAAATCAATGATGAAATAGAAAATATTGGAGCTAGAAGATTATACACTTTACTTGAAAAAATTTTGGAAGATGTCAGTTTTACTGCTGATGAAATAAAAAGCAAAACAATAACTATAGACTCTAAGTTTGTTGAGAAAAATTTATCTTCGGTTAATATTGCAGAGGATTTAAATAAATTTATCCTATAATAATTCATGCAGAATAATGAAGTGTTATTGCAAAATTATAAAATATTGATTAAGAAGATTGATGAATATAATGAGCAATATGAAAGTAAATCAAAACTTCTTTTAGTTTCAAAGAACCTTGAACAAGGTCAAATTGAACATATAATTATAAATACTAAACAGAGAATTTTTGGTGAAAATAAAGTTCAGGATGCTATAGATAAATGGTCTGATATTAAAGAAAATCACCCAAATATTAAACTTCATTTAATTGGAAAATTGCAAACTAATAAAATAAAAAAAGCAGTTAAACTATTTGATGTTATAGAAACTATAGATTCTGTTGAGTTAGCATGTAAAGTAATTGATGAAGCATTGAAAATAAACAAGAAGATACAAATATTTCTTCAAATCAATATTGGAAATGAACCCCATAAAAATGGAATAATGTTGAAGGATTTTGATAAGATATTTAATGAAGTCAATAATGATGTGACGAATATTGCTGGCATAATGTGTGTGCCACCAATTAGTGGCCCAGCATTTTTTTATTTTGGCTATATGAATAAAATTGCAAAAGAGCATAAAATAAGTGAAATAAGTATGGGTATGAGCACAGATTTTGAAACAGCTATTAAATTTGGTTCAACCCAAGTTAGAATTGGGAGTTTTATAACAGCTTCTGAATCTAAAAACTAAATTATGATGCATAATAACCAAAAAATCAGGTACTACAAATACTAAAATTCAGGCATTTTATTTGAGAAATGGTGGGACTTGTAGGACTTGAACCTACGACCGCACCGTTATGAGCGGCGTGCTCTAACCAACTGAGCTAAAGTCCCTAACTGAAATAATTTATAGCAATAACTTGATTTTATGTCCAGAATAAAGTGAATTTAGCATCGCTTAATCAATTTTATACAATAATTTATATATGTATTATGCAGTTTTAGATGTACTTGCGTTTCATTTTATTTTATATAAGATGGTTAGACAAATTTAATATAGAGCCATATAATGCCAGATTACGATAATATTAACTCTTGGGCTTTTAAAGAAGCAAAATTGATACTAGATAGAGTTAATAATTCTATACCTCAAAAGGGATATGTTTTATTTGAAACGGGATACGGACCTTCTGGATTGCCACATATTGGCACTTTTGGAGAGGTGGTTAGAACTAATATGGTTAAGAAGGCATTTGAATATTTATCTGATATTCCAACTAAATTATTTTGTATTTCGGATGACATGGATGCCCTTAGAAAAGTACCTGATAGTATTCCTAATAAAGAAAAATATAGCCAATATATTGGTTTGCCCTTAACAAATATATCCGATCCATTTGAAAAATGCGAAAGTTATGGGGATTATATGAATTCAAAATTAATAGAATTTTTAGATCAATTTAATTTCGAATATGAATTTATCAGTGCTACAAAATGCTATAAATCTGGTAAATTCAATGATTATTTAATAAAAGTTTTGGAAAAATATGACGATATAATTAAAATTATGCTTCCAACACTTGGAAAGGACAGACAGGAGACATATAGTCCTTTTTTACCCATTTGCAAAAAAACGGGAAAGGTGCTGCAAGTAAAAATTATAGATAAAGATGTTGAATCTCATACTATAACGTATATCGATGAAGATGGTGATACTGTTACAGTAAGTATTTTAGATGGTAACTGTAAGTTACAATGGAAGCCAGATTTTGCAATGAGGTGGGCTGCACTTGATGTAGACTATGAAATTTATGGAAAGGATATTCAAGCAAATGCAGAAATTTATGATAAAATTTGCAAAGTGCTAGGGAAAAATCCTCCTCATCAGATGTCATATGAATTGTTTCTTGACGAAAATGGTCAAAAAATTTCTAAATCCAAAGGTAATGGGTTATCGATATATGAATGGTTGAAATATGGTAATGAAGAAAGTTTAAAACTCTTTATGTACCAATCACCTAAAAAGGCAAAAAAACTACATTATGACATTATACCTAAAACTTTTGACGAATATTTGCTGTATCTTGAGAAATTTAATAAAGAAACTGATATAAATAAAAAATTGTCAAATCCTATATTTTATATAAATAGTGGAGAAGCGCCCAATATTAACCTTGGCAAAATAAACTTTTCATTGTTATTAAACCTTGTGAATGCTTGTAACACGGATAATAAAGATGTTTTATGGGGGTATATTAAGAATCTAAACGAAGATATTGATAATAATACCCATGATTACATTAATTTAATGATTGGTTATGCGATCAATTATTTTCAAGATTTTATAAAACCCAAAAAGAAATATAAAATACCTAATGATGCAGAAGTTAAACTATTAGAGCATTTGCTTGAAGCTTTAAAAGCGGTGAATGATGATGCAGAGGAGATTCAGAATGCGGTATACAAGATAAGCAAAGAGAATGACATTCCATTAAAGCAGTGGTTTCAATTGCTTTATGAAATTCTTTTGGGGACAAAAGAAGGACCAAGGATGGGAACTTTTATTAAATTATATGGATTGCAAGAGGTGAAAAACTTGATTGTTAAAAAGATTGATTAATAATCAATGCGGCAGTGTTGCAAATTATGTAAAAATAGTCTTTCAATTATAAATAATTTTCTATATCTTAAAAAAAAGTATTATGAGTGAAGGGTTATTATGCCAACTAATTATGAATGACTTAGTGAGAATAAAGAAAGCACATTAGCTAATATAAAAAGATATATTGCCGATAAGCAGATTGATGCAAAAGAGCGCTATAGCGAATTGGTAGAGCAGATTAAGGATCAAGAATTAGGATCAGATTTAATTTTAAAACTTGAGGAAATACGTGATTTAGCAATAGGTGTCACTTGGAAGCAATACCAAAAAGCAGATGGAAGTTATGATTTAATTAGAGATTGTACCAATCAACATTCTGATGAAATGGATGCAGAAAAAGCTGAGCAAATATCTTTTGCTATTCAATCAGCTAACTTATTAATTGGAGCAAAAAAAGTTTTAGAGATAGAGGGAAAAGGAGATGATGGTAAGTTATCTGCTTTGTTAACAGATCAATTAAGTAAGCTTAACAGTGGAACATCAATAAATATAAAAGAATTTAATGCAGAAGTTTTAAAATTATTAAAAGATGCAGAGATATCTGATGCTAAAGCAAAATTAACTTCAGCAAAAGATTTTGTATCTATGGATAATAGACAATTTCATACATCAACTTTAACAAAGCAAAAAGATAGTGCTGATAAGGATAAGTTGGTTGTTGAGTCAGATAACATTTTGCTTGGTATTACTGACAGTCAAAAAGCTCAATATGAAAAAATTAGAGATTCAGCGCAAGGTGAAGTTTTGAATATTGATTGGTACGATAAACTTAATGATTTTGATAAAAAATTAGTAAAAACTTATGCTGCACAAATAGCAGAAGGCAAAGTAATGTTACCAACTCAGACCAGAGAGAAACTTGCTGGATTAAGAAATGCTTATGAAAAATCCGTGTTTGTCGCAGATATGGATGGAGAAAATATGGAGCAAGTGCTTGAAGTATTACATACTGGTACTCCGTCTTTCCATGGGAAGGGAGATAGGCTTGAGCAAACAAAAGAAAACCTTAGTCAATTAGATACATTTATACCTGGTGGTACTGAAATTACAGATAATGCTTTAAATTCTCCTCAAATTGTAGACGGTATACCAAATTTTTTAAATGCTATCGATAAGGATGCACCAGACTTAATTCAACAAGCTCAAAAAGAAAGAGGTACTGGCTCATGCGCTGTTACTCCTTTTAATGCAATGAGGCGTCTTGCAAGTAATGATAACCAAGGATTTGATAAGAATTTAATTAAATTAGGTGCAGGCCTTGCACAAACACAAGGATTTGAAAATATTTCAGATTACTTAATAAATGGCACAAATAAAGATTTAGCGTTGGAGGAAATAGAAGCTATAAATGGTAATAAGGATTTAAAAAATGCTTTGATAAATGCAATTGAAGCAAAAAGTATGATTATCAATACCCATAGCATTCTCGATAGTGAAAATCAAAATATAAAGCTTGTAAGCTCAATGATTGTAGTAGATTTTGCATGCAACAATGAGAAAGGTTCTGTTAAAACCCTATTTCCTGAAATTAATATTGGAAAAGTAAATATACATTGTGCGAGTGGTAAGGATAGAACTGGTATTAGTTTAACTGATGCAACTAATAAGGCGGTTAGTGAAAAATTAGGACTCAGCGAAGATCAATCAAGAGAGAATTTAAAAACACAGATCAAAGGAGGGCATACTCAAGAATTGGCCTCATTAAATGGCGGAACTCCAGGGTGTCACGGTGTAAAATCAGACTCTAAAACTGCGCTATCTAAGGGAAATCCACTTAATGCATTAATTGAGGATACAGCGGGTTTTAACAAAATAAAAACTAAAAAAAGTTTTGGTAATAAAGCAAAAAATTTAGGTGTTAATGTATTAAAAGCATTAGTAGTGCTTATAGCGCTTCCGATTATTTTTACTGGTGCAATAGTGTATTCGGCATATTCTGGGGTAAAAAAAATAACACCTTATACACCAAATAAAGATGATGTAGTTAGCTCTAAAAAAAGTGCTTCTCAAGTAAAAATTGACACACCTGAAATTGATAAATCAGTAGAAAATAGTAGAGGTCAAGATGGCCCTCACGTCACTAAATATAAACAAGAGCAGCAGCAACTTGGTAGTGGTAAAGGCAGGGGTGGTTAGGTAATAGTTTTGGTAGTGTATAAAAGTGGAGGCAGTTAAGTTAGTAACAAAAATGGCTCTAACAATAAGCCATTGTCTGAAGAAGATCAAATAGAAGTTTGGCAAAGCAAATATCTCAACAATAGGATATAAGGTAACCATAGATTTATAAGGAAGTAAACTAAGCCAATGCTCGGCTTTAAATCCCTTAGGTATGCTGCCAGCCTTATTGTAGGAATAGAATTTTTACATATGATTAAAAAAGGAGAACTTACTGAGAACAACAATTACAATTCTGACTTTTATAAATTTCTTGCACCAGTTGCTTAATAGAAAAAATTCTCCATAATTTGAAAAATTTACCCTACAATTTTAGATGCGATAGAGCCAAACAAAACGGATGTGCCTTAAAAAGGGAAAAGAGCTTATTTGACAAATGGTTAAAAACTACTTAGCCTCAGTGATAGATAATGAAAAGGTCATTGTATGAATTCGTTAAATTTAAGTTCAAATTTGCTATATCAAAAGTTTGCTGAAAGAACTTTATGTTATGCTGTTTATGGAGGAGCAGACTTTGGTGAATGTATTATGACAATGCAAAATATTGGTGATGGTGATGTAGATTGTTGGTATAATGAATGGTTAACAACAGCTTCTAGAATAGAAAATATTGGAGATCAATGCCTTGATAATGGCCATGTAATTAGTGCTAGAGAAGCTTTTTTACGTGCTAGTAATTATTATCGCACTGCTTATATTCCTCTTTTTGGAAAGCCAATAGATCAAAGATTAATTTCGTCCTTTAATACTGAAACTAAAGTATTTCAAAAAGCCTGTTCTCTATTTACTCCTTCTATAGAAATAATTGAAATACCTTTTGATAATATTACTTTGCCAGCCTATTTTGTAAAAGTAGATAATTCTTCAAACCCGAGACCTACAGTTATTCATACCAATGGATATGATTCTAATATTCAAGAAATGTATTTTGCTCATGCCAATGCAGCAATTAGAAGGGGGTATAATTGTCTTTTATTTGATGGTCCAGGACAAGGTAGAAATCTTATTCAAGATAAAATACCTTTAAGACATGACTGGGAGAATATAGTATCACATGTTATTGAGTATGCTTCATCAAGAGTAGAAATAAATTCAAAAAAAATTACACTAGTTGGATGGAGTTTTGGAGGATTTCTTGCCTCCAGAGCTGCTGCATTTGAACATAGAATTGCAGCCTTGATAGCAGATCCTGGGCAGTGGGATTTAAAAGATTCTATATTTAATATATTTTATCTGACAGAAGAAGATAAAAATAATTTCCCTAATATTGATCTAACAAAGTTACAAGTTATAGAAAATAAATTACGAAATGAAGACTCGAATAGTATGCTTAAATGGAGTATTATTCAACGTGGATTTTGGGTGAACGATGCTAAATCATTATTTGATTATATTAAAAAAATGTTACTATATGAAATTTCACCAGTAGTGCATAAAATTAAATGTCCAACGCTTATTACTTATTCAGAAAATGATCCATTAGCAAGTAATGCACTAAAATTATATAAAAATCTTATGGCACCTAAAAAACTAATACCCTTTACTGCGGCAGAAGGTAGTGGTGGGCATTGTCAGATGATGGCTCGCTCATTATATCATCAACGTGTTTTTGATTGGCTAGATGAAATTTTAATGTAATAACTTAGTTCTTCTCACCTTTAAATACAATTTAGATTCTTTTGTAAAGAATTGAAAAAAATTTACACTTTAACTACAGATGCGACAGAGCCAATGTTTTTGTATGCATTTATTACCTCTTCCTATTTCTTTTTATTCATTTTTTCTTCTGATATTTGTTTTATATTAAAATTTATCCTTAATATCTAGTCAGTTTTTGTACCATCTTCAGGTAATAAATAAAACAACCTTATTGTTATTATTGGGATAACTTGCTATCATTTGCTGAAATATTAAATATTGCCATTTAATACTTATGTTAGAATATACAAAATATATAAAAAATCCCAACGTAGCTCCAAGTAAATTAGTTGTGATGTTGCATGGATATGGGTCAAATAAAAATGATCTCATCAACTTATCTCCAGAGTTAGCAAAATTTTTGCCTGATGCATTATTTGTTTCCCCAGATGCTCCTTTTTGTTTTGAAGGAATGCCAAATAGTGAAGCTAAGCAATGGTTTAGTCTTATTGATAGATCAAAAAATGCACTAATTAATGAAATAAAAATGGCAGAAAATTATATTGTCGATTTTATTTCAGCACAGTTAAATAAGTATAACCTTTCAGAAGATGATTTATGCCTATTAGGTTTTTCACAAGGGACAATGCTGTCTTTATATTTAATAATGCAATCATTGGTTACGCCAAAATTAGTATTAGGGTACTCTGGAAGACTCTTTGGTAATAATTGGAAATGTGGGAATGAGCATAAAAAAACCAAAATTATGCTAATCCATGGAAAAGAAGATGACATTGTTAGTGTCGAGCATATGCTATCTACTACTGAGGAGTTAAAAAAGCATGGATTTGACATAAATCACTTTATTTCCAGGCATCTAGCACATGGAATTGATGATGATGGAATAAATTTGGGTGGTAAATTCTTAAAAGATAATTTTTAAGGTTTAATTTTGGAATTTGGTTTTAAAAGAAAATTTACATGGTGGAATTCCATAGATGCTAAAGCATTAATAAATATTATTTTTATAATGCTTTTAGGGATACTTTTATTAACTTCAGCAGGTTCCGGTGTTTCTGAGAAATTAGGTTTGTCACATTATTATTTTGTGAAAAAGCAATTAGTTTTTTTATTAGTTGGAATTTTTACAATTTTATTCCTCTCAGCATTGAATGAAAAGTATATTAGAAGAATTATTTTTATTGGCTTTATAGCTACTATTATTCTATTGATATTTGTGATTTTTTTTGGAGATGCAACTAAAGGGGCAAAAAGGTGGCTTAATATTATGGGATTTTCTCTGCAGCCATCAGAATTTTTAAAACCATTTTATACTTGTTTTATTGCAATAATCCTTTCGCATGAAAAAAATAAAATTAATTTTAAAATTTTTTGTATATGTATATTTTTTAATGCACTTATTGCTATTTTATTACTTCTACAGCCAGATTTTGGCATGACTATAACTAATACAATAGCAACCTTCTCTTTGTTTTTTATTGCAGGAATAAAACTGTCTTGGTTACTTTTAGTTTTAGTGATTTTCGTCTGTGGAATTTACGGGGCATATTTATTTTTTCCCCATGTTGCTCAACGTATTGATAAATTTATGGATCCTACTAATTCATCGAATTATCAGGTTCAAAAGTCTGTTTCATCTTATCTAAATGGTGGATTTTTTGGTAAGGGACCAGGAGAGGGGACAATTAAATATGTTTTACCAGATGCTCATACTGACTTTATTTTTGCAGTTGGGGCTGAAGAATTTGGGCTCATATTTTGTATGATAATAATTATAGCTTTTGCAACATTTATTTTAAGGGCTCTTTGGAGTTTAACTAAACTCTCAAATTTATTTCACGTATATGCAATATTTGGTATAATAATGCACTTTGCAATGCAATTTCTTTTTAATATTGGTGTCACGTTAAATATTTTTCCAACTAAGGGCATGACGCTTCCATTTATTAGCTATGGTGGGTCATCAATGTTGGCCTTTTCAATCGCTGCAGGTATTTATTTGAATTTAAGCAAAAATCGTAAGTTAAATAACTTATCGCAAAATAAAAAATTCTTTTTCGTTGAGGAGACCTAGTTTATTGAGAATCATAGATAACTTATAATAGAGTAGAGAGGTAGCTGCAATGTGCTTCTTTACTTTGTTCCTTTTTATGAATTATCCAGGCTAAAATTATGCGTGCAATACACATGATGGATTTCTGCACTAATCCTGACTGCACTCCAATACGTTAATCTGAAATAAAACGTCTTCAAAATTGTTATGGTTTTTTATGATATTTTACAGCAATAGCAAAATTAACATATGAAATAACAGGCGCACCATCTTTAATATTGCCACTAATATTTGTTAGATAGATACGTATTTCCAATCCTTTATTTGCTTTGGTAATAATGAATGAATCTCTCTTTGATTTTGGAATTTCGCCTGTTTTAATACCATCGTTAATAAAACTTTGAACAGTACTAGATAAATAAAACTGTACCGATATATCTTTGTAAGGATACCTAACACCTACAACACCGTTTTTCACTATGTGTAATTCTAATGTTCTATCTTTTTCATTATGAACTTCTAGTGTTTGTGGCCAATTATTTGCCTCAAAATTAACATAGCCCGCGTTAGTATAATAATCGAAGGTTTGTATGTTAAAAAGAATAGGGTTTTTTCCTACTACTTTGGGAGCAGAAAGATTAAATATATCACTTTTTTGCCATTTATTTAAGTAAACAACTCCCATATCATCTGTTATTTTAGATGCACGTAGTCGTTTGTCACTCGTTGAATTAATATAGCAATAATTTGCAAACCAGTTTTTAATAAGGGCAGCTTTATGCCCTTTTGAAAGATATTCTACTATTGCACTAATATTCTTTCGATCTTCAAAATCAATTTGACCTGATGTTTTATGAATAGCTCCATTAATTAGAATATTATTTTTTTCTAGCAGATTTTGAAGCCTTGTAACTTGACTGATACCAGAAACATGTTCTGCTCCCCATATACCAAATGAAGATAAGATAAGCATTGTACTTATAGTGAGTATAATATTCTTAAATTTCAGCTCTTTTTTTAATATAAAGTATGCAGATGAAAGTAAGAACCAGACGGCAAAAATCACTACAAGATACCTTTTTTCAGTAACTCCATAATCACTAATACGAACACCAATGCCGATAAACAAAAGTGCTATTGGTGCTAATAATGCATAATAAAAATAACGGTAGACAATTTTTAGAAGTTTTGTCCCTGTATCTCGAATAGGGTATGAAAAAATATGCGTAAAAATACCTATTAATCGGAATGCAAGCACCATGTAGGTAATATTTCCTTTCGGTAAGTTCCACTCGATAAGTATTTTTATTATGTAGGCATATAATATCCCTAAATAACCAATTATTAGAGGAGCCAATATATAAGAAAATATGAATACAATACCTTTAGGATATCCTGTTCCTTTAGGTTAAAAATCCTTTGGAACAGCGCATAACACATGAAAAGGCCCAAAAAACTCCAATTAACCAAATGTTTTCATATAACTTATTACTAAATTTTACATCAAATAAATAATTTATACTTACAAGAGCAAGCGATAAGCCAGCACATAAAATAATAGTGGCAAGAGCAGAAAAAAATATACTTCCCGCTAGCTGAGTATTAAAGCTGCAACAGGCGTGTTCTCCCATATCATTGAAGATATATGGGGCAATTAACAGTAATAGTAGTATCCCAGCAAGCAATAAAAATAATCCAATAAGGCTTGGCAACCAGCAAAAGTATCCCAGAAATACAGTTAAGCCCAATGTGAGATACATATTTTTTTTCCATCGATGTTATGGTTTTCGACAAAGAGTTTTAAAACGGTATAAGAAAAAAATCCGCATAATAAGAGCACATAAAACCATGGCTCTGGTTTTATACCTATATTAATTTTATTAATTATAGATAAGAAAAAAAACGTAAATGCTATAGTACATAATATAGGAAAAGGAAAGCGAAAAATAGTTTCCTTTATATTGGGGAATAATAGTTTTTTTAAAAAATTTATAGCCATAACTCACTACTAATTAAATTCACCTATAATGGATCATATTATAATTCGGTATTTTATAAAATTTTGTGTGCAAGTTCAATACATATTGTACTTTAAGGAAGGCATTGTTAAATAAAGAGAGAAAAAAGTAAATTTTTATTGAAAAGTAGCAAAAGCAAGGAATTAGCAATGATTTTATCGCATCTAGAATTATAGAGCAAATTTTTTTTAATTTTTCAAAATAAATCATAATAGTTATTCTGAAAGTATGTTTTATTGAAATAGCTTAGCAACTGAGCATCAATACTCCTATTTCATGTAGGACAACTATAATTCGTTAAGTTGTTTCGTATCCATTTATAAAGCTACAAAATTATATTTATATTTAGTAAAACTTTCCTAACTTATCAAAATATAATATTAATTGTTACAGATGATTTTATTGGATTTAGCTTTCAATAGATTATTTAAAATTTCAAAATCATTAAAGAATTGGGTGTTTTTTGCATTTATTTTGCTAAATTTAATAGTGGATTGTTCTTTATATATTTCTATTTTTTCAACCAAGCATTTTTTAGCAAAAAATTTGATTTTTGCAATATCTATTAAATTTTTGACTTCAATAGGCAATGCTCCAAATCTATCAATTAGTTCGTCCATCAACTTATCAAATTCTTCTAAAGTATCTAAAGACATTATTTTTCTATACATCATGCATCTGAGAGCTTCATTACTTATGTAGTCTTTTGGTATCAAGATTGAATCTTTAGTGATGATTTTTGGATTTAATTCATGATCTTCAAAAATAGCATCTTTGTGTTCACCTCCATCTTCTTCAAGCATTTTAATAGTATCAAATAGCATTTGTTGATATAATTCCACTCCTATATCCTTGATATTACCAGATTGCTCGTCACCTATTAAATTTCCGTAACCTCTCATATCCATGTCAGCGGTGGCTAAGCTTAAACTTGATCCTAGTTGATCTAGCGATTGAATTGTTGAAAGTCTTTCTTGAATTTCAGGTTTAAATTTGTTTTTTGAATCATATGTTAGATATGCATATGCTTGTTGCTTCCTTCTCCCTACTCTTCCTCTTATTTGGTATAGTTGTGACAAACCAAACATGTTAGATTTATCTATTACAATAGTATTGGCATTTTCAATATCTAACCCAGATTCGATAATTTGAGTACTTATTAAAATATCTATATCATTTTTTCTCAACTCTAGCAGAGTTTTTTCAACAGATTGGCTATCTGCTTTGCCATGAATAGTGCGAAATGTTAAATTAGAAAAATGCTTTTTTATCAATTTTTCAATATCATCAATATATTGAATTCTAGGGGTGACAATAAGTACAATGCCACCTCTTCCGTTTTCTCTAGGTATGGCTTGCTTTAGTACTTCCAAAGAAAATGGTAAAACATAAGTTTTTATGGGTTTTCTACTTATAGGAGAGGTGCTGATTATGCTCAAATCTCTAATTCCAACCAAAGACATTTGCAATGTTCTTGGAATTGGAGTTGCAGAGAGTGTTAGCATATGTACATTTTTTTTGAATTGCTTTAACTTCTCTTTCTGAGCTACGCCAAAATTTTGCTCTTCATCGACAATAACTAAAGCTAAATTTTTAAAATTAATACTATCTGTCAGTAAAGAATGAGTCCCAATTATTATATCAATTTCTCCTGATTTTAATTCCTTTTTAATTTCATCATTCTCTTTCTTAGTGTTATTTCGTGATATTGCTTTTATTTTTACGTCAAATCCAGCAAATCTAGATGATAATGTTCTATAATGTTGTTTTACTAAAAGAGTTGTTGGTGCAAGTATTGCAACTTGAGCAGGATCATCACCTTTTACTGCAATAAAAGCTGCACGCATAGCTATCTCAGTTTTTCCAAATCCAACATCTCCGCAAATTAATCTGTCAGCAACAGAGCCAGAGCTAAAATCTTTCATAATATCTTCAATTGCTGATATTTGGTCATCAGTTTCAATATGTTCAAATGAATTACAAAATTTTTCATAATTTGTATATATCGGATTTAACTCTATACCTTTTTGCAATTTTCTTTGAGCTGCAATGGTAATTAATTTTTTGGCTATTTTTTCAATTTTATTTTTAGCTTTGCTTTTTCGTAATTTCCAAGAATTTTTCCCCAATTGATCTAAATTGCTAATATCATTATTGCCATATTTTGTTATTAAGGCAAAATCTTCAATTGGAATAAAAAGTTTGTCATTATTATGATAAGTGATTTGTATAAAATCTTTGACAACGTTATTTGTTTTTATTTCTTGAATACCCTCATATTTTCCTATCCCAAATTTCTTGTGAACAACTAATTCTCCTGGATATAAGCGATGCGAGCTTTGCGAAAATTTCTTAATATTTTTCTTTTTGGAATTAGAATATATTGCAGCCTTTCCAAATATATCTTTTTCAGTAATAAAGACTAAATCATTCGTAATGAATCCTGTTTCAAATGATAATTTTGATAGAAAAAACCTTTTTTTACTTATTTTAATTTCATCAATATTATTTATTATCTCAAGATTGTAACCCTGTTGAGATAAATAATTTTTTGTTCTATATAATTTAGATTCACTCGATAACAGAAGAACTATTTTTTTGTCCTTAAAACTATCATTTTTAGATAATAAAAATTTCTTAAGACCTTCCAGTTCTGAAATATTATCAAGTTTAGAAGTATGATATATATTATTAATCTGTTCAAATTTATCTTCTTCATTATTGTTGAATTGAGTTAAGATAAAATTTGGAAATGATACAACTTTTTTACTGATATTGGTTGGTGATAAATATATCTCCGAAGGTAAATGCAATAAATGTACGGAATCATTATTTTTTATTTTTTCACGATATTTTTTATCTAGTAATTGCCAATGCTCGTCTATGTGAAGTTGGATATCGTATTCCTTAACTATAATTGTATCTTTAGTTATGTGGTCAAAAATGCTACTGGGATTTTTATAATATATTGATTGAAGCCAACTAGCTTCTTCACAAAATTTTACATCATTTATATTATGTAAATACTCTATAGTACTGGCATCAAATTTTTTAGAGCAACTACTTAAAAATGAATCCTTAAGGGAATCACCTAAAAAAATTTCATGTGCAGGAAGAAGCGTTATAGATTTGGCTTTTTCTATACTAGTTTGAGTGTTTAAATCAAATTTTTTAATGGTCTCTAAATTATTATCGGTGAAATTTAATCTAATTCCGTAATCATGATCAAACATAGCTATATCTATGATTCCTCCACGTACAGAAAATTCTCCGAATTCTTCTACTGTATCAACTCTTTTATAACCAATATTATGTAAAAATCTGATTAATTCTGAGAAATCATATTGTTCATTTATCTGCAAATTTTTACTAATCTCTTGGATAATGTTAGTCGGAGGTTGGTATTGAATTAATCCAGCTATGCTTGAAATTATTAATCTCTTATTATTTATAGGAGTAGACAGCTTGTGGAGTGCGCTAGCTCTATGGGCAAAATTTGTGCAGTTACTTGAGCTATAAGGATTGCTATCACTTGCTGGCAAATAGATTACTTGTGCATTATTTGATATAAAAAATTTTGCAAAATTATACAGTTCCAGCGCCCCTTTTTCATTGTTGGCTATATGTAAAATAGACTTATTTTCGTTTAATAGCTTATTTAGTACATAAGCTTTTGTGCATCTTGGAGAGTATAAATTCTTTTCTATTTTTTGATAATTTACGCTTAACAAAACAGGTGTATTTAATTTATGTGACAGGAATAAACTCTTATATTGGAAAATAAAATGAATGTCACTTTTTTTATGTCAGGCATATATATCTAAATATTTTTGAGGTGAGATATGCAGTTATTTAGCTGAAGCAATGGATGTATCTCCAGAATAAAGAGTTATTATATTATCATCAACTTTAAGTAATAAATTCCCCTGCTCGTCGATCCCCTTATATTCTCCCTCAATTATTTTTTCATGATTTTTTACTGTGATTTTTTTACCAGCAAGGTAATCATACTTATTCCAGTCATTTAAAAAATGTTCCAACCCCATAATATTAAACTTTTCTATATCTCTAATTATATTATTAATTAGGGATATACAAATTTTATTTCTGTCAAAATCAACTTCGGAAATTTTTTTTAATGAAGTCCAATGATTAATATTATTAGCATTTTCATTCGATAATTTCATCATGTTAACATTTAGTCCTATACCTATTATTGCTACGCAGCCACCATAACTCTCTCCAATCACCTCTATTAAAATACCTGAAATTTTTTTATCTTCATAATAAATGTCATTTGGCCATTTGATTTTAAATTTATTAGGAATATTTAAATGCGATAAAGTGCTTATAATGCTTATTCCCGAAATTAAGCTTAATCCTGAAATAGCAGAGATATCTTTTTTAAAATGATGTTTTACAGATAAATATAAATTTTGTCCAAAAGGTGAATCCCAACTCCTATTCAATCTAGCATTTCCACCTGATTGATGCTCTGATAGGCAAATATGATTTTGATAATCTTGATGATAAGTGGTTTTTAAAAATTTATTTGTAGAGTCAATAGATTCAAAAATCTCCAATTTGGTAGGATTATAATTAATTTTCTGACCAATTACATCTCTATCAAGCAATATCAATTTCTGATTAATTTTATATCCCAATTTATTGTCAGATATTATATTGATACCATAGTTTATTAAAACCTTTATGATTTTCCATACTGCAGTTCTAGACAGAACCAAAGACTTTGCCATTTTCGTTCCACTAATATACTTCTCATCAGAAAGCATATCTACTACTTTAAAAAGGTTTTGGTTGAATTTTTTCATATTTTTTGAAGATATTTATAATCTCATAATTTAACTATTATCCCTCTTTTTTATACTAATAATTTGTTCATCTTGCAAATCAAGAATTATATTATCCTTGGGAATGATTTCTCCTGAGATTAGCTTTTCCGCAATATAATTTTGCACATTATTTTGAATAACCCGTTTTAGGGGTCTGGCTCCATATATTTCATCAAAACCTTTATCTGCTAGCCATAATTTTAGCTTAGGTGTAATTTCAATAGAAATATTTTTTGCATTTAATAAATCTTTCAATTTTTCTAATTGAATATTCACAATATCAGCCATGTTATCTTTTTTCAGCTTATTAAACAATATTATTTCATCTAGGCGATTTATAAATTCTGGTTTGAAAGATTCTTTAACATACACCATAATTTCATCTTTTATCTCATTCACATCTTTATCACTTGGAAGTGAAGAGATTAATTGTGAGCCTAAATTTGAGGTTAATATTATTAAAGTATTTTTGAAATCAATTGTTCTGCCCTGCCCATCAGTTAATCTGCCTTCATCAAGTACTTGTAAAAGTATGTTAAACACATCAGGATGAGCTTTCTCAACCTCGTCAAATAATATTACTTGATATGGTCTTCTTCTAACAGTTTCTGTTAATTTACCACCTTCTTCATATCCTACATATCCAGGAGGAGAGCCAATTAACCTAGATACCGAGTGTTTTTCCATATATTCAGACATATCAATTCTAAAAATGGCTTTTTTATCGTTAAAAAGAAATGTAGCTAAAGCTTTAGTTAATTCAGTTTTTCCAACACCAGTTGGTCCAATGAATAAAAATGATCCTATGGGCTTATCTTTGTCAGAAATTCCTGCTCTTGAACGCCTCACCGCTTTAGAAATAATTTCGAGTGCATGATCTTGACCAACCACAAAGGTTCTTAAAAAGTCCTCCATCTTAAGTAATTTATCCTTTTCTGATGCCAACATACTATCAACTGGCACTCCAGTCCATTTTGATACTATAGACGCTATATCATTCTCTACAACAGCCTCTTTAAGCATTGTGTTTTTTCTTTCTTTCTCCACTTTTTCTAAATTAGCTTGAATTTCAGGAATTACGCTATATCTTAATTCGCCAGCCTTGTTGAAATTTCCTTGTCTTTGAGCAATATCTAAATTTATTTTTGCTGTATCTAATTTTTCTTTCAAAGATTGGATATCTGTAATTTTTAATTTTTCAGATTGCCATTTACTTATTAAATCCATATGTGCAGACTCTAATTTTTTTAAGTCTTTTAGAATGGTTTTTAATTGCTCTTTTGATGTTTTATCATCTTCCTTTTCAAGAGCGGATTGTTCTATTTTTAATTGAACAATTTTTCTCTCTAGCTCATCAATTTTTTCCGGCTTACTATCTATTTGCATTTTCAATCTGCTAGCGGCTTCATCTATTAAATCTATTGCCTTATCAGGTAAAAATCTATCTGTTATATATCTGTTGGATAGATTTGCTGCTGCTATAATTGCATTATCCGTAATCCTAACTCCATGATGAACTTCATATTTTTCTTTTAAACCTCTCAAAATTGAAATACAGTCTTCTACATTTGGCTCTGGCACAAATACGGGTTGAAATCTTCTTGCAAGAGCGGCATCTTTTTCAATATATTTTTTATATTCTGCAAGAGTAGTTGCGCCAATGCAGTGTAATTCTCCTCTAGCAAGAGCTGGTTTCAGAAGATTTGAGGCATCCATCGCACCCTCAGCTGCCCCAGCACCAACAAGTGTGTGCAATTCATCAATAAATAATATTATTTGTCCAGATGATGCTGAAATTTCATTCAAGACTGATTTCAATCTTTCTTCAAATTCTCCTCTGTATTTAGCCCCAGCAATTAAAGCTCCTAAATCCAGGGATAGTAATTTTAAGTTTTTCAAACTTTCTGGAATATCATTTGTATAAATTCTTTGTGCCAAGCCTTCTATTATTGCTGTTTTACCAACACCTGGCTCTCCTATCAATACTGGGTTATTTTTTGTCCTCCTTGATAATACTTGTATAGCCCTTCTTATTTCTTCATCTCTGCCAATCACTGGGTCTAATTTGCCTTCAGCTTCATATTGAGTAATATCTTTTGTATATTTTTTTAAGGCTTCAAAAGTATTTTCTGCATTTGCTGTATCTGCTACTCTGCCTTTTCTCATCTGATCTATTGCAGAAGAAATTTTTGACGAATTTATATTTTTTTCAGATAATATTTTATATATTTCAGTGTCTTTCGTTTCAGTCATTGCTTGCAAAATGCTTTCAGTACTCACAAAACTGTCACCCCTTTTTTTGGCAATTTGCTCAGCTAATACTAAAATCTTAGCATTTTCATTAGAGAGATATAGCTGGTTAGAACCAGTCACTGAAGGTAGAGAGTCTAAATAAATTGTTAGTTTTTTTAAAATTTTATCAGGATCAACATCACATAAATTGATTAATCTACGACAAATTTCATCTTCTTTGTTTATTAAAGTATATGCAATGTGTTCAGGCTTGAATTGCTGATGATTTTTTGACATAGCCAATGCTTGAGCTTGTTGAATTAGAGATTTTGAATTATCTGTAAATTTATCAAAATTCATAATGTTAACCTTAATTATTCTACTTACTACTAAGATATAATGAAAGTGCAACTCATTTCAAGAATTTAGCATTTAGCATATTATTTATAATAAATTTTGTACTCAAACATTATTTATGATCTAATAAAATCAAAAAGTAGACAATGAAAAATTATCATACCAATAGGGAAATAGCTCAAAAACATTATAGTAGCAAAATAGCAAAAAAAGGATTGCCAGCAAGATTAGTTTATAACACGATAAGCGATCAATTAATACTGGATGGTAATGCAAAACAAAATCTAGCAACTTTCGTAGCTACCTATATGGAGCCAGAAGTTTCAAAATTAATGGGTGAAGTTGCCAACAAAAATATGATTGATAAGGATGAATATCCTCAAACTGCTGATATAGAAAATAAGTGTATTGAAATTATTGCTAATTTATGGAATGCCCCAGATATAGAAAATATAATAGGATGTTCCACAACGGGTTCAAGTGAAGCATGCATGCTTGCAGGTCTTGCAATGAAGAGGAATATGCAACTAAAAAAAGGAAATAAGCCATTTACTCCTAATTTAATTACAGGAATTAATACGCAAATTTGCTGGGAAAAATTCTGTAATTATTGGGATGTGGAAATGAGGCAAGTGCCTTTAGAAAAAGGTCGTTATATTATTGATCCAGTGGAGGCTGTAAAATTTTGCGACGAAAACACTATTGGTGTAGTAGGAATATTGGGCAGTACATTTACAGGTGAATATGAGCCTATTGAAAAATTAAATAAAGAGATTGAAAAATTTAACAAAAAAAACGGATTAGAAATACCAATACATGTCGATGCAGCAAGTGGCGGATTTGTGGCGCCATTTATACAAAAAAACTTAAAATGGGATTTTAGATTGAAATGGGTAAAATCTATTAATGTTTCAGGTCATAAATTTGGATTAGTATACCCTGGTGTAGGATGGGCAATTTGGAAAGATAAAAAAGATTTGCCTGAAGAATTAGTGTTTAATGTTAACTATTTAGGTGGTAAAATGCCAACCTTTACTTTAAATTTTTCTAAATCTGCAAGTCAGGTTATTGGACAATATTACAATTTTGTTAGATTGGGGTTTGAGGGTTATAAAAAAATTCATGAAGAATCTAGAGAAATTGCGAATAATATTGCTAAAAATTTACAAAAATACAACCTATTTGATATCATTAGCGAAGGGAATGATATACCAGTTGTGTCCTGGAAAATAAAAGATAATGTTAAGTTTAATTTGTTTTTATTATCTGAAAGACTAGGCTATAATGGGTGGCAGGTTCCTGCATACACATTACCAAAAAATCTTACGGATGTTGTTGTGATGAGAATAGTGATTCGAGAAGGTTTTAGTTATGAAATGGCAGATTTGCTATTAAAAGACATAGAAAAATCTATCGAATATTGTAAAGCAAATGCGGAAGCATTGGAACATACTAAATCTCAAATTTTAGTCATTAATAGGAACTTTGTTGCACAAATACTTAACCTCTCTATTTCCTAATTTTTTAGGGAATGCGAATGGTTTTAGGCATTCCTAAATCTTTCATTATATTTAAAATTAGTAGTGATAATTTTGCTTCGTTTTGTTGCCCTAAAAAATGTTTCGCTTTAAATTTGTTATCGATGATTACTTTATATCTGGAGAAGGTTTCTTCTACTTTTAACCTATTGCCATAGTTTTTATTTCCATCATTAGGTGGTCCAATAAATCTATCTTTTCCACAATTTTTATCTTGTTTTATATAATATCCCATTCTTTTTTTATGATATGCGCCATCTCCTACAACTG